>JACOSB010000085.1 GCA_016179105.1 Candidatus Acetothermia bacterium | reverse complement strand
GTCGTCCACCAACAGGTAGATCGTTATAATGAACTCATCCAAGAGCATGGTTCTCCTCCTCGGTCGCTGAGATGCTTGGACCAAGGTAGCGAGAATCATGCTTTCTGGGCCACTCCAAAACTCGCACATGGGGTTAGCTACATCGCCATGCTCATACACTACGTCACCGATTGCATCTGGCTCAGGAATTGAAGAAAATGGACCCATGAAAATTTATGATATTTCGCGGACGCTCTCGCCGACGACAGCCGTCTGGCCGGGGGATCAAAAATTTGAACACCACTGGACGATGCAAATCCCCCAAGGTGCCTCGGTCAACGTAGGCGCGATCACGCTCAGCGTTCACATCGGCAGCCATGCCGATGCTCCGTTTCACTTTGACGACTCTGGAGCAGATATCAGCCAACTGTCTTTAGAAAAATTTATCGGCCCCGTGACAGTCATCGAACTCAAAGATTCTGACAAGATACAGATCGAGCACGTGCGCCGGCTTGATTTCTCTCGCGTGCAGCGCATACTTTTTAAGACTCCTGGAAGTTTTCTCGAGGATTCTCGCTGGACCGCTGATTTTGTCTACCTCGCCACGGAAACGGCTGAATTCTTAGGAAAGAATAACGTCCAGCTCGTGGGTCTGGACACCCCTTCCGTTGACCCGATGACGAGCAAAACGCTCTCGGCCCACAAGATGCTCGCCCGCTACGGGATCGTAAACCTAGAGAACCTAAACTTGTCGCATGTGCCTCCGGGTGAGTATCAACTGATCGCTCTGCCCCTTAAGCTTTCAGGGTTGGACGCATCGCCCGTGCGGGCCGTGCTGATTGAGACTTGACAAAATACCTCTGTTGGGTCTATAAAAGTAAATGTGAATCGTTATGATGGAACTGCGATTGCCTGAAGAAGAGCGCCATCGCATTGAGGCCGAAGTTTTGCATTCGCTCTGGCAAGAAGGAGCTTCGAGCTTTAACGCGCTCCTCGGGCGTTTAGGAATTCTTAATTCTGTTTTGGAAGAATGCCTCGATGAGCTCGTGATGCGCAAGTGGGTCTATCGACTTTGGGAAACTCCCCAAGACGAGCGGGCCACTGTCTTCTATCTCACCGAACGGGCCAGAAAAATTTTCCGAGCGGCCATCGGAGCTAGCTCACGCTACCGCATGAAGTTACTGTGGGAATGCCTGAGGCGCGAAGAAGGCGGCCTCCCCAAGATCACCACCAGTTGATAAAATTTTTTTGTGCCTAAATTTTCTATCCGCCCTTTAGCGATCACTCAAGAGCTCTTGTCTTGGTATAAACGCTTCCAGCGTGAGCTTCCGTGGCGTAAAACGAAAGACCCTTACAAAATTTGGATTTCCGAGATCATGCTGCAGCAGACCCAAGTCGAGACCGTGAAGCCCTATTATGGACGTTTCCTAAAAAAATTCCCAACGGTGAAGAAATTAGCCAATGCGCCTTTGGATGAGGTCTTAAAAGTTTGGGAAGGGCTGGGCTACTATGCCCGCGCGCGCCATTTGCATCAAGCCGCGCAAGGTATCCTGAGCGAGCACCAGGGAAAGATTCCCTGCAATCGGGCTGAGTTGCTTCGGCTGCCCGGCATCGGGCGTTACACGGTGGGCGCGATCTTGAGCATTGCATACGGTCAAGATGAGCCGGCTCTCGACGGCAACCTTCAGCGGGTTCTCTGTCGCTTGTTCAATATCGATAAAGACCCAAAACTAGGCGTGACTCAGAAAAAGCTATGGCAGCTCGCACGAGATCTACTCCCGCTAGGCCAAGCGGGTCTCTTCAATCAAGCCTTGATGGATTTAGGGGCAACTATCTGTATTCCGGGGGAGCCCCGCTGTCTCATTTGCCCACTCATGCATCTTTGCGAAGCACGGAGAGTGGGCCGACAATCGCTCTTGCCAGTCAAGTCGATTAAGAGAAGCTTGCCCCACTATGACGTCGCTGTCGGAATCGTTCACAAATCCGGAAAAATTTTGATCACGCGGCGACCTGAAAAAGGTTTGCTATGGGGGCTCTGGGAGTTTCCTGGGGGCAAACGCAAAATCAAAGAATCGCTCAAAGTCTGCGTGAAACGAGAGATCAAAGAAGAAGTCGGAATTGAGATCGAAGTCGAAGCTCCGTTGGTGATTGTGAGGCATGCGTACTCACACTTCAGAGTTACTCTTCATGCCTTCCATTGTCGTTTTGTGAAAGGGCGTGCGCGGGCGCTCGGCTGCAGCGATTGGGCCTGGATCGACCTCTCCGAGATCGATCAGTACGCCTTCCCGTCAGCAAACCACAAAATTCTAGCGGCGCTTCAAAAAGCTATCCCTAAAAGCGCCAGCGGATGACCGGGATTTCTAAGCTGATCAAAGATGAGATAGGGGTTTGCTGAGGAATGAACGTTCCGATGTTGTAACCGATCGTCGCTCCGAGTGCAGCCATGGTCATTGGGTTCATGAGCAGGGTCAGGTCCGAAGGCTGTACCGCCCAGTCACTGCCTAAAGTCGCTCCGGCGAGGCTCCCGATCCAGGCGCCCACGAGCGCCAAGAGAAGATTTCCGCCTTGTACTCCCAAAACCGTGCCGGCCAGGTGCACGCCAAAGAGCGCTGCTCCCGTGGGAATTCCGATGTTCGTGCCGATGATTAGCGCTAAGAACGATTTTTCGATCTCGCACGCTTGTTGAGGTTTATCGGGCGGACAAGGTTGTAGCGCAGATAGACTAATATACGTGCCATAGTAGCCCGCACCGCCGCCCATGAGCGCCCCCTGCAACCCCAGGAGAAACTCAATCAAAAAATAGTCCGCCGTGCTCTGTTTGGTGCTATTGGATGCCTGTATCTCCATGGGCACCGTGCCTACGAGAAGACCACAGATAATCGCTCCACCCAGCCAAGCACGCTTAGAAAAAATCATAGCTCGCCGTCACGATCAATTGTTGCGCCCATTCTTCGTATCCACTGTTATGCGTTAAATAGAGCTGAACCTGAAAGTTCAAGTTGGCTTGCACCTGGAAGGTCACCCCGACGAAAATGCTCTGTGTCTCGAACGCGCTACTCTTCCTCAGCTTGTTGCTCTGGAATTTATACTTGACCAGTGCATCGATTCGATCGCTGAAACGATAAGAATAATTTGCTTCTGCGCCCAACAGATGTTCATCGAAAAAATCCAGCTGGGAATCGAATGAGACCTTGCTCACAAATTGAGATCGTGGTGCCGGAGCCAGGGCATAGTTAAATGACGTATGTAAGAAAAAGTCTCGCGGGCCGCCGCTCGGGTCGAGCAGCTCATACCCTGCTCCGACACTGACATCCCAGCCGCAGAGTTTGTTGTCTTTTCCTGTGATAATTTCCTCGATGCGTAGGAGTTCTAACGCCCCAAGTTTTTTCTGCATGGGGTCCGACTGCTCGACCACCTCGGCCAACTTTTGTACGAGCGTCGGCACGTCAGGAAACTCGCCGCGTTTGACGATTAATTTGGTTAACGATTGAATAGTTTCCGGGGACAGTGGCTTAGGCAAGCTTTTCATCTCGATCAGTTGAGTCTGAATTTTAAGCGCTTTGGAGTAGGGCGTCACGTCTTTGAAACGCCCATAACCCAGACCGACTAGCGCTCTCGCTCCCCAGTTGATTCCCTGCGCCGTGGGTACTGTTTCTCCCTCTAGACCCCAATCGCTAAAGAGATCGGACTGATCCCAGTACGAGCGCATGTTGGCCCGGCTGTTCACTTCGTAGGTGGGCACGTTATTCTCCAGAGAAAGTTTCGCGCTACCGTCGATCAAAAAGCCTAGAGAAGGCGCATCCGAGACATGCTTAAAACTGAGCGTAGCAGAGCCAGAATTCAGTGCCGGCCGGTTCTTGAATTGGTCTTTTGAATAGTTGTAGTTCCCGCTCAGCGTCAAATCTTGAAAAGTGCTCTGGGTGGTGGTGTAGACGCACAACGGCACCAGTTGTCCATGGGCAGGCACAACAGCCATGGCCCAGATAATCGAGACGAAAAAAACGATGACCTTTTGCACAGTCCTTCCCTCTACGCTCAGCCTTGGACATTTTACTCTTGCCAGCATCGGATTCTAGCTCAAAAATCGTTCATTTGTCAAATATTATCACGCTGTATGACTCGTTGACTTTACTCTCTCGGAGGAGCTATAGTCAATAAAGCTATGGTTGTGCTAAAGACGGCGCGAGGCCTCTTCAAGATTCTGAACGCCGAGCTAACCCCCGCTCAGATTGCGTTTGGGTTTTGCTTTGGAATTGCCGCGGGACTCGTTCCCTTTGGGTGGAATACGCTCTTTCTTTTTTCGATCGCCTTGGTCTTTAATTGTAGCTTCAGCGGAGCACTCTTAACTTTTCCTTTCGCCAAGTTGTTCTCAATCCCCTTGGCTTCTATAAGCTACGCGCTCGGACACGCTCTGCTCGATGCTCTTTCTTTTCTGGACTCTCTCTGGAATAATCTCTTTCACTGGCCTGTCTTGGCGCTCATGGATTATCATCGGTATCTCATCTTCGGCAGTTATGTACTCTCGTTTCTCATAGCGATCCCTGTTTTCTTCTTGATAAAAAGGACCGTGGAACGCTATCGCACTATTTGGCTTGAATCATTAGAAAACAAGCTCGACGCAACCAGAGCCTATCAAGCGCTACAGAGACGAAGCTGGCTCTTTCGGCTCGTGCAGTGGGCGATGGGCGGGCGCGTCTATTTTAGAGAAAAAGCTCCGGAGCGACTCTTCTTCCGCATCTTCCGCAAAGAATCGCTATGGGCTGTACCCGTGCTTTACGCGCTCGTCTTAGTCTTACTTGCTCTCATCGTGCCCTTGACGATCAGCACTCTAGTGGCTCAAGCGACTACGTTTGTGATCGGCGGCGAAGTTGACGTCCGCTCAGCGAGCTTTAACTCACTCAATGGGAGGCTAGTCGTTCCCCGATTGACCGTCCAAAATCCTTCGAAAAAAGAAGAGAACGTGGTTGTCTTGAGCGACCTCGCGCTCGACCTAGACTTGCCCGCGCTTCTCTCGAAACGATTAGTTATCAACGAAGCTTCGGTCGGCGAAATCTCCTTTAACGTGCGACGCGAGGCCGATGGATCACTCAATCTCAATCATCTCGATACCGGACAAGATTTTTCTAAGTATTTTGACTGGCTGATCAAAGAAGCTCAAAAAATCGATTGGATCAAGCTCATCAAAGAGTATCTGAAAGCTCGCTTTGAATCTCCCCATAAAGACGATCTTGCTCCCTACGCGGGTGCGAGAGACCTGCCGGGCTTTGCACCGGCGTTCGTTCTGGAAAAACTGAAAGTCGGTCGAGTGCACATAAACCTCACGGATGAGTTGCAAAAGAATGGAAAACTCCCAGCGATCTCGATGGTCGATGTCATCATGGATGACTTGTCGTGGAACTCGGCTCTCTCACCGCACCCGATCAAAGTCACGCTCCACGCGACTCTTAGCGATATGCCCGATGCGTCGCTGTCTTGGACGGCTCTCTTCGATGAGCGCATCGCGCACCGCGAGTTCGTCCTAGAGTTGAAGAAAGTCAATATTGTTGCACTCAATCCTATCTACGAAAAATCTCTTCCCTTTGGCATCGCTCAAGGCGTCGCCACATTAACAGCTAAAACGACTGTCGACGACAAGATCAACAAAGGCAGCACCACTCTTTTGGTCGAAGGGTTACGCTTGCAAGCGCCCGCCAATTTTTCGCTCTTCGGATTAGACCCCGGTGCTTCCAAAGCCGTCTTAGATGGGATCAATGCTTACGCCCAACGCTGCCCTATATTGGTAGAATTTCCGATCAGCGGAACTTCGGAAGCTCCTCACTTTGAGATCGAAGGCCCGCTCTTAGAGATCGCGAAGAAGGGGTTGATCTGGGCTGGACAATCGACTCTTTTGTCGGGCCCGCTGGCGCAGATCGATCAAAAATTGAAAGAATTTCAGTCGCTCGGCCAAAATCTTCTCTCGACGCCCCCCGGCTCAGACCCGCTCCAAGCGATTTTTAACCAACTCTTGCAACAAACAGGACTCCGATCCCAAGGCTGTGGCAGCCCAAAATCCGAGTAGCAAGAGTGAATTATTGCTCAGCGCCCGCCTACGGTATAATCTTTAAGTGCTAAGGTCGAGAAGCGATGAAGACGCGTTTTGTGCTTAGCCTGATTATTTTTGCTGTCTTGCTTTCGAGTGTTCTGCTCTGGATCAGCGCGCAGCGGGTCATTGAGGGGATCACTCAAGATGTCTTGAGCCGCCCTCAAGCGCTCATCGAGCGATGGGTCTCAGACCTGTCCACGAGTTGTCCTGAGAGTCTGGCTACTCTGCAACAGCAAGCCTATCTCTTAGAGTATTGGTACTTTCAAGTCTTCACCAAGAACAACCCAAGGGCATGGGTCGATGTGCGCGCTCCTCAGGGGATGAATTTGCAGATAGCGAGGTTGGCAGCAATCCCCTTTCAAGTGGAGATCAAAAAACTTCACCCGGAGGGCTCAAGCGCAGAGCTTTTCGACATCGTCGCTCCCATCAAGCTCAATCACGGTCCCGAATGCAACTCGATGCCCGGCCCGACCTCTCAGCCGCCAGACCGCATGAACCCTTCCAAGCCCGCCACGACGCAGACTGAGCCGGAGGGTTATGACGGATACATCCGTCTGGGCTTTTCCGAGGAATTGCTCCAGGGGAGAATCACCCTGCAAGTTGTTCAACTGGTGGGAATTACTCTCGTCGCGCTCTTGCTCTTTAGTTTGATTGTCTGGCTCGCCGCGAATCGACTCTTCCCGGCGATTTCATCCGCTCCTGCAACAACGGCCGTTATGACTCCGGGACCCACGACCAGCTCCGTGCCCCTCAGCGCAGAATCATCTTCTATCACTTTTTCAACCCCGGAAACAAAAGCGCCTTCAATTGAAACGGCTCTCCCAGTGAGCCCTCGTACGATGTCAGCTAAGCCGATCACCGAGTTTGAGAAAGAAAAAGAAGAGGTGCCAACTGATTCGCTCCTTACGGAACCGCCGGTGCTGAGCGCTCCCCAGTTAAATCAGCAAGTGATGACCGCCGGCAACCTTGTTTTGGATGATATGAGCAAGCAAGCTCAGATCGACGGGCAACTCTTGACGCTCACGCCGAAAGAGTATGACATCTTGAAACTTCTGGCAAGCCAGCCGGGGCGGGTATTCTCCAATGAAGAAATACTGAAAAACGTCTGGAGAGATGGAAGTTTCGCTTCCTCCCAAGACGTCAAGCAATATGTCTATTTTTTGAGGCGAAAGATCGAAAAGGACCCGCAAAATCCCCAGCGTTTAGTCACGGTCCGCGGATTTGGCTATAAACTGAACCCATGAATTTGACTGCGTTTTTACACAGATTCTATTGCCATTTTAGCATCAAAGGCTCTAGAATGAGCCTGTTAGTGATGTGAAAGGAGCGGTTATGTGGCATCGTTCTCTAATTGTTTTTATCATGCTTGCGGGTATGATCGGGGTATTCTCCTCCGCGCAGACCGACCAGCCCTCTACCTCCCCTGTGCGAAAAGAAGCGAATATAGTCCTAACGATGGTTAATAGTGCGGTAAAAATGGCGGTTTTAGCCGCCAACGGAGAGCTCTTCGTGCCGAGCGGGGTCGTCTCGCTCCCTAATCGCCAAGCCGAGGCCCAGGAAATTCTCAATTTTCTCGTCGGCAAGAATAGTTCTGACTTTAAGACTGAGTATAAAAATCAGGCGAAACCCCCATTGCCGATCGCCGCGAGTTGGGATGGCGTCGGCATCCAAGAACACACCGAAAAATTGAATAGCGAGCTCGAGGGTGCTATCAGTCGGGGAGAGATTCCTGTGGGGAGCGCCAAGCTTTTACGGGCTACCGTGCTGGAGATTATGGCCTTGCTCAAGAAATCGGTTGAGCTGGCCAAAGATGCTATCGCCGCGCCCTCGCAAAACGAGCGACAAGCGAAAGAAATCTTGGTCGATTTGAAATTGACCTTGACGGCTACTCGCGGGTCGCGCGAAGACCCTTTGCTCGAGGGAGGGATGCGCAGCGTGATGGGGAATTTACCGACGCGCTAATTTTTATTATGATATGATGAGGATGAGGCAAACTTTAGATTTTATGGAGAGAATCTCTGAGGAGCTGAACGAGGGGGTGAAACACGGCTCCTTGGCTGCATCAACCCGAGAGGAGGAACCATAGATGTCTATTGAATGGAATTACCGGAACGCGGCGCACCTGCTCCGGCGCGCGGGTTTCGGCGGCACCCCTGAGGAAATTAACCGATTGGTCGGATTGGGTCAAGAGGGAGCGATCGATTATCTGCTCAACTACGAGAAAACCGATGACAGCGCCCTCGATGGAATCTTATCACGACAAAATTTTGACTTGACGAAAATCCGCCCGGCCCAAGCATATTGGCTGACACGGATGATCTACACCCAGCGTCCCTTCTTGGAGAAGATCACACTCTTCTGGCATGGGCATTTTGCCACGTCGGTCAGAAAAGTGGCGCGTTCGGAGATCATGCTCCAGCAGATCGATCTTTTCCGTCGCCTGGCGGTCGCGAGCTTCCGAGATATCTTGCTCGAGGTCTCCAAAGACCCGGCGATGATCATCTGGCTCGATAATTTCACGAACGTCAAGGGCAAGCCGAACGAAAACTATGCCCGCGAATTGATGGAACTCTTCTCGCTCGGCATCGGTAACTACACCGAAGTTGACATAAGAGAAGCCGCCCGAGCGTTTACCGGCTGGACGTTGCGCGGCAACCAGTTCTTCTTTAACGCCAGCCAGCACGACGACGGCCCGAAGACCGTCTTCAGCAAGACTGGTTCCTGGAATGGCGATGATATCGTTAACATCATCGTGACATTGCCCGCTGCATCGCGATTTATCACGAAAAAACTCTTTGAGTTCTTTGCGTATGGCGACCCCGAGCAAGCGATCAGCGATGACTTAGCGAACGTCTACAGCCAAAGCAACTATTCGATCAAGGCCATCATGCGAAGAATTTTCACGATGGATGCCTTCTACTCTGACAAGGCGTTTTACACCAACGTGAAGAGTCCGACCGAGCTCGTCGTCAGCGCAATTCGCATGCTCAAGGGCACGATCAACCCCACCCAAGTGGCAAACTTCATGTCCGGCATGGAGCAAGACCTTCTCGCTCCACCGACGGTGAAGGGCTGGGACGGCGGGCTGTCTTGGATCAGCACGTCCAACTTGCTCTCGCGCTATAACTTCTCGAACTTCTTGGCAACCTCCCGCGGCAATGGCAACACAATGCCCGTTGAGACGCTGGTGAACCCCGCGGCTACAGCACCTGAGGCACTTGTGGATAGTTTCTTGAACTTGCTCGGCCCCGTCGAGACGGATGCCACCGTCAAGACCTCTCTTGTGGAGTATTTGCAAAAGGGTGACAACGGGAGTGCCACCAGCTCGTTCGCACTTGACGCGGGCACGGTCGACAAGAAAGTTCGCGGGCTGACTCACCTCATCATGAGCCTGCCCGAGTTCCAGCTCAATTAAGGAGGAAGGCTCATGAGCGAGATCATAAAACCCAACGGCAATGGGATGACGCGACGCGGCTTTTTGAAGCGCGGTGTGACCTTCATCTCAGTAAGCCTCGCCACTCAGTACATGATGATGCACACCTCGACCTCGGAGAATTCGGTCTTTGCCGCCGCGAGCACGACGGCGACGACCAACAACCTCTTGGTCGTGGTCAGACTTCAGGGCGGCAACGATGGCCTCAATACCGTCGTCCCGATCACCGACCCCACCTACAAAGCGGCCCGTCCGACCCTAGGCTTTGCCGAAAAAGACGTCCTAGGAATCACGGATAAGCTCGCGTTTCACCCCAGCATGAAGAACTTCCAGAGCTTCTTCAAATCGGGGAAGCTTGCGGTCGTCAACGGCGTCGGCTATCCCAACTCCAATCTGTCTCACTTCCGCGCGACCGACATCTGGGAGACGGCCGCGCCCGACAAATATCTTAGCGAGGGCTGGCTCGGCAATTTCTTAGACATGTCGATCGCACAAAATCACACGGAAGAGTTCAAGGCCGCGAGCATTGCGACCGTCGGCGTGCCGCTCGCGCTCATCGGTCATAAAATCGTCGTTCCCGCGATCACCACGATCGACACCTACAAATTCCAAACGGATACAAAGTACCAGGGCGATCGCGTCAACCAAGTGAATACGTTCGTGAAAGTCAACCAACGCGAATTGACTAGCGTTTTCCAAGATTACATCGCAAAAACTGGGTTCAGCGCGTACGACGGTGCCGAACAATTGCAAAAGGTAGTTGCTGCGTATAAGAGTTCCGTCGAATATGGAAAGGACCCGTTTGCCCAAGGGCTCAAGCTGATCGCACAGATGATCGCCGGGAGCTTGGGCACGCAGATTCTCTTCATCTCGATCGGTGGCTTCGATACGCATGCCAACCAAGCCAAGGATCACGAGACTCTTTGGAGTTATGTCGATGGTGGCCTCGCCTCTTTCTACCAAGACCTCCAGCAGCTCAAAGTCGCGGACAACGTGCTCATGATGACGTACTCCGAGTTTGGCCGGCGCGTGCGCGAGAACGGCAGCAGAGGCACAGACCACGGCACGGCCGCGCCGATGTTCGTTTTGGGCAACAAAGTCAAGGGCGGGCTCTACAGCGAATACCCGAGCCTGACCAATCTCGATTCAAACAGCAACCTGATCCACACAGTCGACTTCCGCTCAGTCTACAACACGATCTTGGAAGACTGGATGGGGGCCGAGGCAGAGAAAGTGCTCGGAGGCAAGTTCGACAACCTGCACTTCCTCAACAGTTAAGGGCGTTAGTGGATGCTGCGCATTTGTTTCTTCTCGGCGTTAGTCGCAGCTGTCATCGGAGCAACGGCTGTCGGTCTGATGCAGTCAGGCCCCGCACCAGACCGACAGCCAGCTCCAGTTGTCCCGGTCTATGTGGTCGAGATGCACGACAATTACTTTGACCCGCCGGGGCTCTTTCTTCAGTTGGGGGACTCGGTCACCTGGGTTTTGAGCGAGACGGCGGGCAACTCCGGGCATAGCGCGACGGCGTACCATCCTAGTCAAGACAAAGAACTGAGAATTCCCGAAGCCGCTCAGCCCTTTAACTCAGACGTCTTCAAAAAATTAGGCAATCGTTTTACTTTTAAGTTCACCGTCTCCGGCGTCTACGATTATTTTTGTATCCCACACGAAGACGTGGGCATGGTGGGGCGTCTCATTGTGAAAGAAGCGACGGGGCCGGGGACAAAACCCTTGGACCAAGGCGTCTCAGTGGCCGGCCAATCGATCATGCCGACGATCGATGAAGTCTTAGGTTTGAATGGACAACTCTTCAATTTTCTTGCGCGTCTGAATGCCGTTCTCTTGCTGACCCAACAGAACCATCGTGACCAAGCGACCATCCAACTCAAGCTTTTACGACAAGACTGGGAATCTGGGATCAACAAGCCTAGTTCGGTGTATGAATCACTCAAGTCGGTGGGGTTCCAGGAAGATTTTAGTAAACAACTCTCGGCGCTCGAAGATGCCTTTAACAAAAACAGCCCGACCAACGCGATCCAAGACCTGGTGCAAAAAGCGAAAGAAATTTTGAATAAAGCGATGTCAAAACTCAGCCAGGGCAAATCTTAGGATTTATCTTGTCAGGTGAAATGACGCGCATCGTGGTCGGAATTTTGTTGGGAGCAATCATCGTCGGATGGCTAGGCTATATTTTCTATACACGGTGGAGGATACGGTTTAGCTCCGGCGAGTACCGGCGCTGTCGTTATTGTGGATCTGGCTATAGAGGCAACGTCACGTACTGTCCTAAGTGTGGCCAAGTGGTCTCGTCGTGGAGCAGTCGGCGGTAACATTGCTCAAAAGAATAAAAAAACACCGGAGAGCCATTCGACCTCCGGTGTTCGTTCATTCGATGTATTGTTGATGCTTACTTCTTCTCCCATTCGATGTCCTTAGGATTGAATGCTGGCGTCGAAAAGAGTACCAGTTGCAAAGGCTCATCGCCCATCTTCTTTAGCTCGTGTGTCACTCCCGCCGGAATATAAATCAACTGACCGGGACCCACCTCGGCTGACTTTCCACCGATCGTCCCCTGTGCCTTGCCCTTCCACACGTAAACAAAGTGATTCTCTTTAGGGTGCTTGTGCGCAGCCACGGCTTCGTCTATTTGAATGAGCTCGACGCTGCCGCTGTGCCCTTGCGCGAGCACCGTGAACTTAAATCCGGTGCCCTCTTTGTCTAACCCCTTCTCAAAGCGCTCGGCCAAATCGATCAGACCCGGCTCGACGTTCTCTCGCACCGTCGTGACTACCGGCGTCTTGGGCGCTACGGCTGATGGGTCACCGAAGGGGTAATCGTCTCCGACCTGAAGCGCATGATACTCCCTACCCAAGCTCGGGGGCGTGATGAAGCTCAGGAATTGCAATTCTTCTTTGGAGCGGCGCTGCAAGGCTACGGCCGTACCCGCCGGGACGACCATCAACTGCCCTGCATGCACGTTCACCACGCGGTCACCGATGAATCCGACGCCCGCCCCCCCGACCACGAGCAAGAACTCATGTGAATTCTCGCGATAGTGCGCCTCCAGCCGTACGCCCGGCTTGAGTAGCTCCAGCCAGCCCGTCTTCAAGCGCTCGAAGACGACTCGCGGAGCAGGCTTGCCAAATACGTCTTGCACGGCGATCACTTCGGGTTGTTTGGGATCAGCGGCCCCCACCGGTTCGGGCTTGGGCGCAAACAGAAAATACCCACCGACAATCGCCGCCGTGACTGCCAGTGCAATCAACAACGTTTGAACATTCATTCCGACTCCTTTTCACGTTTTCGCGTTAATGATATTTTTAAGAGTTTAACAGCGTCGGCGTGTCCGATCAAGCACTGTCGAGCGAGCAGCATCGCGTGAATTTGCTGAATTATCCCTACAGAAGCAGAGTTTTGCGGAGTGTTGACTTGAGTCCCCTCGGCACAGTATAGTCTCTTGGGTAGATGGTTGAGAGTACAGGAGAGGGGGAGATGGAATGAGCCAGCGCAGACGATGGCGGATTTTGCTTATCACGCTCTTGTTCTTGCTGAGCGTTAGTTTCTCGGTCAATTTCTACTTCTTCAAAGGGCTCGCGACCGAGAGCGCCCGGTCGGTCAACATCTACATTCTCGGAGGCTTCTGGCACATCGGAATCGGTCTCGATATTCTCGATGCCTCGGGCAAACCCGCACAGATCAAAGTCTGGAATTTTGGCGAGACGATGCACTACCGACGTAAATACGGAATCAAACAAGAATCGGGTCTTTTGCAGCAAGCGCTCCATAAACTCTCGCTCTTCTTTCGCACGCTCCCCGGAGAGGTTTTAGAATGGGATGTCCTGCGCCAGCCGGGGATGACGAGAGAAAAATTTTTCGAGCTTTCCGACCTCAAAGTGATTATTCGCGTCGCGCCCGAACAAGCCGAACGCGTTCGGGATTGGATCGAATCCCGCACAGCACGACTACAGCCGGACCCCTTGATCGACCAGCCGTATCTCAAAGCTTGGTACGGAGACACCCTGGAGTATTACATTTTGGGCTACAACTGCGCCACGTTCGTAGCCGACGCGCTCTTCGCCGGGGGAATTTACACGTCACTGAATTTCTGGAAGAGCGCCAACGGCACGCAAGTGCGCCCCGTCCGCTGGCTCCTTCCTTCGCGCATGATCAGCCACTACCAGCACGCAGAAATCCTCTCGCTGAGACCACAACTTCAAACGGCGAAGTAGGAGCTTGGACGTGCAAGGCCAGCTCGTCGCGATCCATATTAGCCCCACCTATCGTTCTGTTTTGCACAAGCTAGAGCGCGCCGAGGTGGCCACCAATCGAGGGCTCGTCGGCGACCATCATGCCCGTCCCGATACGGATCGCCAGATACTGGTGCTCGCCCAAGAATCGTTGGCAGAAGTGAATGCTGAGCTTGGAACTCAATTGCAGCCGGGAATGTTGCGAGAGAATTTGAGCACCCAAGGAATTCCCGTTCAGCAATTGATCGGAAAGCGTTTACGCATCGGAGAGAGTGTTATTTTGGAACTGAAAAAATCGTGCACGCCCTGCTCGCGCATGGATGAGATCAGGCTCGGCCTGCGCGAAAAATTGTCCGGGCGACGCGGGATTTTGGCAAAAGTGGTGCAGGGCGGCTGGGTGCGAGTCGGAGATTTGATTCAAGTCATTTAATGGGGGCTGAGATCCCCTTCTGACCAACAGGGAAGGAATGTGAGGTTTTGCGATGTTCCTCAAACCCGTACACGCCAACGCTGTGCGTCGCCGTGTCCAGCGTTTGCTGGTCACGCATTATGACTCGGTGTTGCGCCTGATCGGGAATACCCCGCTCATCAAGATTCGCAAAGCAAATCCCTATGAGCGCATCTCGATCTATGCCAAGCTCGAGGGCGAGAACCCCTCCGGTTCGCTCAAAGATCGCATTGTTTTGTATATGCTGGCAGACGCGATCGAGCGCGGCGAACTCACCCCCGATAAAACGATCGTCGAGAGCTCGTCGGGCAATACTGGGATTTCGGTCGCGATGATCGGCGCGGTGCTCGGCTCCAAAGTCTTAGTGACCCTGCCCGACAACGTGAGCGTCGAGCGGCGCAAGCTGATCCAAGTGTATGGAGCGCAGCTCGTATTAACTCCCGGTGAGCTGGGAACCGATGGGGCGATCGACGAAGCGCGGCGCTTGGCCCAACAAGAAGGATACCTCTGGATCGCACAGCATTACAATGAAGTGAATTCGTTCGCTCATTACGAGACGACCGGAGCTGAAATCATCCATCAGTTGAATGGGAAACCCTTGGATGTTTTCGTCGGCACTTCGGGTACGACCGGCTCGTTGATGGGGATCTCGGCGCGGCTCAAAGAAAGATTTCCGTCCGTCAAAGTGATTTCTGTTTGGCCGAAGAAGAAGATTATGGGACTACGCCGCCCAGAGGGCAAGAGCCGACCGGGGATTTACGACGAAGCGCGCATCGATGAGATTCTCGAGGTCGAAGACGCAGAGTCCATCGCGATGGCCCAAGAGATCAGCCGGAAAGAGGGTCTATTGGTGGGGCCATCGGGCGGAGCGGTGATGCTCGGAGCGTTGCGCGCAGCCGAGCGATTTCATCGAACTCAAAGCGAAGCGACCATCGTGGTGCTGATTCCCGACCGAGGCGAGCGTTATCTCTCGTTGGGCGAGTTTGGGGGGAGTGTCTAAACCGCTACGTTATACGGTTTTGCGCGGAATATGCTGATCGGGAGAGCCAGCCACCGGACATCCCAAAGGCAAACCAATATTTTGGAGCATCGCGCCCCTCTTACGCGTGAGGCAAGTTTTTGTCTTCATCCAAAATCTGTTCGATGCGCTGGGCGCGCTTCTCCATCTCATCCAGCTCAAAACGCAATTCGGGCGTGTGCCGAATGCGTAACTGATGCGCCAATTGAGTTCTTAGATAAGTACGATGCGTTTGGAGCGCCTCAAGCGCTACTGCTTCTTGAGTCTCATCGAGCACCGTCACATAGACCGTCGCGTAATGCACGTCGGTCGATAATTTTATGTCCATTACCGTGACCAACCCTAAGAGTGGATCATGCGTGCCGAACTGAAGAATCTCGCTCAGACGGCGCTTCATCTCTTCTCGTAATTTCTGCAAGCCCCATTTGCTCATAAAATTTCTATCTGATAATCCTCGACCCAAAGATCGGGCGTGTGTCGGATCGCTTCGACCACCTTGGACAGAATAGCGTTGTTTACGCGGCCATCGTTCGAGACCATGGACACGCCGAGTTTTGATGTTTTCCAGTCATCTAAATAATCGATCTCTGCGATCGAGACGTTGAATTTATGGCGAATCTTGGCAATCAGACTCTGCAAGATTTGGCGCTTCTCTTTGAGAGAGGCCGGTTGATATAAGTGCAGTGTGATGACGATCGTGCCCACACGCATAAGCCATCACCTATGAAGTGACCACGAGAGGTCACAGAAAATAATGGCTATTGGCCAATAGCGAAAAGCCAATAGCCGAAGTTCAAAGTCTCTGCACGGCTTCGCGCAAGTAAAACTCCAGCGAATCGCCCACTGAGACTTTGTCAAATCCGGCGATTTTGATGCCGCACTCTTTGTCTTTCTCGACCTTGCGCACGTCTTCGGTAAAGCGCTTCAAGCTCGCGAGCGCACCGTCAAAAACCACGGCGCCTTGACGCACCACCCGCACGCGCGCCTCCCGCAAGATGTTGCCGTCGCGCACATAGCAACCGGCAATCGTGCCCACGTTGGGGATCTTGAAAACGTTGCGCACCTGCGCTTCGCCTACTTTCGTGTCCTTGAACTGCGGCTCGACCAGGCTCGCCAGCGCTTTTCTCACATCCTCGGTCACTTGATAGATGATCTCATAGGTGCGAATCGTAATGCCCTCAGCCTCGGCGATCTGTGCGGCTTTGCTGTCGACACCCACCCGAAAGCCGATGATCGCTGCGTCTTCGGCAGACGATGCGAGCAAAATATCACTCTCGCTCACGCTGCCGATGCCCGTGTGCAAGAACTCTAACGTTGCTTGCTCGACTTTCAACTCTTTCAGTTCTCCCTCGAGCGCTTCGAGCGTGCCCGCAGAATCGGCTTTCAAAATAATTTGGAGCCGGCCCTTCTTCAGCAACTGTTGCTTGAAAAGTTCTTCGATGCTGCGGCGGCTTCGCTCTAATTTTTTCTGGCGGATCTCTTCCGCGCGTTTCTCGGCGATCGCTTTCGCTTGCATTATGTCGCGCACGACCTCGAGCGTCGCTCCGGCGCTCGGCGCTTCCGAGAGCCCGAGAATTTGTACCGTTGTTCCCGGAGGAGCTTCTTGCACGCGCTTGCCCCGGTCATCCAGGAGCGCGCGGATGCGTCCGTAGGCGACCCCGGAGATCACGTTGTCGCGCTCGCGCAGCGTCCCGTTTCTCACGATGACGGTCGCCATCGGACCCCTGCTCGTATCGATAGAACTCTCGATGATCACGCCCCGCACTTCGCCATCGGGGTCTGCTACTAATTCTTCGACCTCGGCGACGAGTAAGATCATTTCGAGCAGATCATCGACGCCCTGGCCGGTCACGGCCGAGAGCGGCACCATGATCGTGTCACCGCCGTAGTCTTCGGCAAGCAAGCCCTCTTTGGAAAGCTGATCTTTGACGCGTAAGACGTTGGCGGTTTGTTTGTCGATCTTGTTGATCGCGACGAGGGTCGGGACTTGCGCGACTCGTGCGTGGCTGATCGCTTCGCGCGTCTGTTCCATCACTCCGTCGTCGGCCGCGACGACGAGCACGACCATATCGGTGACGGAGGCGCCGCGCGCGCGCATATTCGCGAACGCCTTATGCCCCGGTGTATCGATAAACGTAATCTTTTTGCCCTTGTATTCGGCCTGATAGGCACCGATCGATTGGGTAATGCCTCCGGCTTCTCCGGCCGCGACGCGCGTCTTGCGAATGTAGTCCAAGAGTGTCGTTTTGCCGTGGTCGACGTGACCTAACACGGTGACAATGGGGGGCCGCGGGACTTTCTTCTCTGGCTTGGGCGGCGGGGGAGCAGGCTTCGGGATTTCAGGGGCTTTGGGTTTGGGTGGCGCTTGCGTCGCGGTGGCCGATGCTGTCGGCGTGGGTGCTCGGGTCTGCGCTGGCGCCGCTGGAATAGATGCGGTTGCTGTCGATGTTGTGGGCTTGGGGGTGACCGTCGCAGACGGCGGCGGAATCCCCGGTGCCGGCTTCGCGGGCGCGGGCGTCACTGAGGGTTTTGCCGGAGGCGATTTTTCCGCCAGCGGAGGCTGAGCGATTTTGGTCGGCTGAGCCTTGGGTTTCCCAGCGATCGGAGGCGTCGCAGTTGGAGGAGTCGCCTTCTTCTCGGGAGCGGGTTTGATGCTCGATTTAACCCCACTGACACCAAAAATCTTTTTTATTTTTTCGTATTCTTCACCATTGATTCCGGACGCGGGGTTCGTTTTCACAATGCCATGCGTTTTTAACTTATCCATCAATTCTTTGGCAGTAATGCCATATTGTTCAGCTACTTCGTAGACCCTCATCGTTGGACATACCCTCCACTTCTTCTTGCGGGAAAAAAATTAGATCACGGTTGAGCAACGTTGGACTCAATCTATGGACGAATGAGTCTACTTCATCCCCAGAGAATTTTCAAACGAATCTCTCAAACTAAGAGAATCGTATGCTGATACGATGTAGGAGTCTTTCTCTTCACCTCCACCCTCTCTCCCGTCCAGGCCGTCCAGACAAAGCTGGGGTACCGCTACGGGGTCAGAGCTCTGTCAGAGGCTGCTATTTGACCTGGTATAATGGCTGCGCTAAAGTAGTAATTTAGAGAGCGTTTAAGAGCTTCCCTGGGCAGATACAAAGCTCGGGTTGGCATGGAGGATGCTCATTATGAAAAAGAGTTACGTCCTTATTGGCGTGGTGGCTGTCCTCGTGCTCGCGGCGGCCGTCGTCTTGATGTATGTGAATCCCAATTCCAACAAAGGCCAGAATCCGGCCTCACAGACGACCAAGCCGCCGACCACAGAAAACAAACAACCGGAAAACAAACCTCCTACCACCACAACGACAACAACGACAGAAACGCCGAAGACGGAACAGCCCAAGACTGAGTCGCCGAAAACAGAGCCAACGTCACCATCGCAGCCTGCAACCACTCAGCCTACGAAAACTGCACTCAAGAATACAGGGACCTATGTTTCCGTCGGTGTTGCCGATCCCGTCGATTCCCTTGACCCCGCAGGAGTTTATGACTCCGGCTCGGGGGGCATTATCTTTAATATCTACGACACCCTCGTCTTCTTCGACGGTGCCTCCCCGGAGAAGCTTGTACCGATGCTGTCCACGAAAGTCCCTACTGTAGAGAACGGCTTGATCAAAGACGAGGGTCAGACCTACATCTTTCCGATCCGGACAGGGGTCAAATTTCAATGGGGACCAGTGAAAGATTCTTCGGGTAAAGAGATTCCCGGCAGCGGTATCGTGACTCCCGAAGACGTAGAGTATTCTATTGAGCGCGGTTTGCTCCAAGACAAATCGGGTGGGCCGCAGTCGCTTTTGCTCGAGCCCTTGCTTGGCGTTACGACTCTGTTAGATTTAGCGAAACAAGTAGAAACCCAGCTACACCAAAAGAAACCCGAAGACATCAAATCCATGGACGATGTCAGCTCTGAAGGATTGCAGGAAGTTTGTAAGCGCGTCAAAGCCGTCATCGAAGTGGAGGGACAGAACACGGTCTTCCATCTCAAAGCGCCTTTCGCCGCCTTCTTGCAGATTATCGCACAGTACTGGGCGTCGATTCTCGACAAAGAATGGGTCATGACTGAGATCAAGAGCGATAAGGGCGAAGTGATCAAGAAAGCAGGCTGGGATGGCAGCTGCGATACCTGGAAAAAATTCTACGATCCTCAGACAGAAAACAGCGAACTCTTTAAGGTAGCCAACGGTACAGGGCCCTATATACTCGAGCGCTGGCGCCGCGAAGAAGAAATAGCCCTCAAGCGCAACCCCAATTATTGGCGCGAGCCGGCTCATCTGGATGTCAACATCAAGTTCAGCCGCGAATGGAGCACAAGGTTACTCCTGTTGCAGAACGGCGACGCTGACTATATCGTCGTCCCCCCGCGCAACCGCGATCAAGTCCAACCGCTCGTCAAAGCGGGGCTTGTTACAGAGTACAAAGACCTCCCGACCAATGCGATCGAATTCTGGGTGCCCAACGAGAAAGTCAACGCAGATAACAATCCCTATATTGGCTCAGGCCAACTGGACGGCCAAGGCATTCCGCCGAATTTCTTCAGCGATGTCGATGTGCGCAAGGGCTTTGCTTACGCGTTTGACTGGGAAACATTCATCAATGATGCCATCAACAACGATGGCGTTCGGTCGAAGACGATGTTCCGCAGCGACGTCTTCGGCTATAATCCCCAAATCCCCTACTATAGCCTCAACCTCGAGAAAGCCAGCGAACATTTGAAAAAAGCCTGGGGCGGCCAGCTCTGGGAAAAAGGCTTTAAGCTGGTTATCCCTTACGTTGCCGGAGGAACTGTGGTCAAGCTCTCCGGAGAAATTTTGCAAAAGAATTTAGCCAGCATCAACCCGAAGTTTAAGATCGAAGTCCGTGATTTCCAGAGCACACAGCTGACCCAAGATATGAACGCTGATAAAATTCCCTTCGATTATTCTGCCTGGAGCGAAGATTTCCACGATCCCCACAACTGGGCGTATCCATGCTTTGGCAGCACGGGCTATTACGGGCGTCTCTTGGATATCGAGCCTGAGCTTCAAAAGAAGTTGGATGAGCTGATTCAAAAAGGCCGAGGCGAGTTGGATCCGGCGAAGCGTAAAGCCATCTATGACGAGATCCAACAGATCAACTACGACCAAGCGCTCTACATTCCGCTCGATGAGCCGACTGTTCACCGCTTCATGAGAAGCTGGATGAAGGGCTACACCTATAACCCGACCTTGCCGGGCACTTATCTCTATTACCTCGGGAAGGAGTAAAGCTTATTCCTAAGACGCGGGAGAGCTCAAACGGATCTTCGTAAATGATCGCATTTATCGTCCGTCGACTACTATTCTTGCCCTTGCTGTGGCTGGCGATCACGTTCATCATCTTTTTGTGTCTCGAGCCGCTCGGGCCGTATCAGCGCGTTACACTCTTCATCAATATCAGTCCTGAGTCGTTTGGGCGCGGCGGCAAATTGACCCAAGAACAGCTGCAACGATTGATCGATAAGTATGGGCTAGCGGACCCTGCCCCCATCCAGTATGGGCGATGGCTGAAGCAAATCATCTTCGACCATAACTTTGGCTGGTCCAAGGTTGCGCAAAAGCCGGTGATCGATGCTCTTCTCGAGCGTCTACCCGCGACGACTGAGTTGGCACTCTATGCGATCATCCCCGTCGTCTTCGTCGCGATCTGGTTGGGGGTGATCTCCGCGGTACACCATAACCGCCCCCTCGACCATATCACACGCTTCGTCTCGATCACGGGCTATTCCATCCCCATCTTCGTCTTCGGCATTTTTATGTTGATGTACTTTTATGGCGTGCTCCAATGGTTCCCGCCGGGGCGCAACAGTTTGTGGGCAGAGCGGATTATCTTCGCCAGCCATCAGTTTATTCGCTATACCGGGCTGAACACCGTCGACGCTCTACTCAATCAGCGCCTGGACATCTTGGTAGATTCTCTGCGCCATCTTGCATTGCCCGTGCTCACCCTTGCGTATCTCAACTGGGCCGCCTTGCTCAGGGTCACCCGCTCCAGCATGCTCGAGACGCTGCGACAAGATTACATCACGACCGCACGTGCCAAGGGTCTGCCCGAGCACATCGTCGTCCAGAAGCATGCTAAACGCAACGCGCTCATCCCAGTGACGACGATCTCGGCCAACATCGTTGCCGGCTTGATCGGCGGCGTCGTCATCACCGAGACGATTTTCAATTACAAGGGCGTAGGCATCTTTTCCCTCGATGCGACGCTACAGTTCGATATTCCCACCGTCCTCGGGGTCGCTCTCTTCGGCACCACCCTGATCGTCATCACCAATCTTGTGGTCGACATTCTTTACGCCATCATCGATCCCCGAGTACGCTACGATTGATCCTGAATGATTCTCTTCAAACGCTTTCTGAAAAACCCGCTCTCGGTCGTTGGCTTTGTGCTCATCATTTTCTTTTTTCTAGTAGCTATCGCGGCTCCCTGGTTAGCGCCGCCGGAGCGAGCGTGCCCCTCGGTTGTCTATTATTTAGTCCCTGACTGGCTCTTACGCCCATTCATGACAGACTTGCCCTGCGAACCCTTCAAGATGCCCCGGGATGGCTTCAAGGCCACGCCCCTGCCTCCTAACCCGGAAGCCTGGAAAACCTTCTTCCCCCCGGATTGGCATCTGCATCCTTTGGGCACCACCGAGAATCGCTACGATATTTGGTACGGGCTCGTCTGGGGCACGCGCAATGCACTCGTCGCCGGCATTCTTATCGTGGGGTGCACGTTGCTGGTGGGACTCATCTACGGCTCCGTCTCAGGGTTTTACGGACGTTTGGTGGATGCGGTTATGATGCGTATCGTCGATTTCGTCTTTGCTTTGCCGACATTCTTGATGACTCTGGTGCTTGTCTCTATCTGGGGCCGCGGTTTGGACAAAATTATTTTTATCTCCATTATCTTCGGCTGGGCGGGCTACGCCCGGTTCACGCGGGGGAATATTCTGGCTGTACGAGAATTGGAGTACGTGGCCGCAGCCAAGGCGTTGGGAGCCAACGACCGGCGCATTATCTTTCGCCACGTCTTACCGAATACAATCTATCCCATTCTGATTTTAGCTTCTCTGGACGTCGGCTCGATCGTGCTCGGGCTCTCCGGCTTCAGTTTTTTGGGTCTTGGGTCGGGCGAAGATTATTCGGACTGGGGTCAGATGATCGCGTTTGCGCGCAATCGCATCGTCGGTGCTGCCGGAGGGGACTTACTCCAGTATTGGTACACTTGGATCTACCCCGGCATCACGATCACGCTCTTTGTGCTGGCCTGGAATCTCTTGGGAGATGCTGTCCGCGACATTCTCGACCCGCGCCTGCGCGGATCGCGCCGGGCTTAAGCTTGGGCGTTCGACTTCACTGTTGTACACATGATAGAAGCTTGGAAAGCTCAATGGGTATTGACATTCTGAAAAAAGTGTGCTAGGATGGCACTAGTTGGTACTTTAGAGGGTGCCATGTCTCACAAAGAGTGACACCTCAAAGTCCAGCTAAATTCAAGGCTGTATGAGTCAAGACATTGCCAGTGAGGAGCATCCTCCTGACGCAAGTCGTGGCCGTTGACAGTCCAGCAAAAGGGAGGTATGTTCCGATGGCTACCGGCAAAGTGAAATGGTTTAACGATGCCAAGGGCTTTGGCTTCATCGAGCAAGGCAATGGCGAACCGGATGTGTTCGTGCACTTCTCCGCGATCAAGCAGGAGGGGTTCAAGTCACTGAAGGAAGGCCAGGCGGTCGAGTTCGAGGTCCAGAAGGACGCCAAAGGCCTGCGGGCCGCGAACGTTATCCTTAAGGGTACCGAGTAAGTTCGCGCTTAGATCGAACATCGGAAAGAGCCTCGGCGGAGCGATCCGTCGGGGCTCTTTTATTTTTGAAGGAAGCTTCGAATCGCTGAAAACGCGGAAATTTCGTGGAACTTCAGCTCTTTCTGTGATTCTAATACTAATTTGCAATAGAAAAGTCATGATGCTAATCTGGAAGGAGTGAAGGAGGTGCGAGGGAGATGTGGATCAACTACTCGCGTCAGATTCGTGAGCGTCTCGCCGAGTTGAAAGCCCACGAGCAACGCCTGCGCGG
>JACOSB010000084.1 GCA_016179105.1 Candidatus Acetothermia bacterium | reverse complement strand
GGGGATCCAGATCAAGTGAACCTTCAGATCATGCTTCGTGTGCGCTCCCAGGCGATACTTTCGCACGCGACCATATTACCACAAACTTCTCTTCGCCTGAAGGCGAGGGGTTTCGACCATCCCCGCAGGGGACACTAACCAATGGTGCTAGTTGAAAAAGTCATGGGCCTCGTCCACATTGTAAGGCAGCATAGGAGGGACGAAACCCATGACCACTCTGGATTTTATCATCCATCTCTTCTGTTTGGTAGACGACCGAATCGGCCACTTGCCCAAACACTCCTAAGCGCACCTCTATCCCAGTGAATTGGTCACGATTGGTTTGCTCTTTGCCCTCAAGGGCGTGCAGTTCCGCGCTTTCTACCGCTGGTTGGAACGCGACTATGGTCCGTGGTTTGATCTGCCCGAGCGGACTCGTCTGCAACGGCTGCTCCAGACTCATCAGGATTGGTGTGACTCCTTCCTGGCCGATCCCAGTTTCTTCACCGTTGTGGACAGCTATGGCATCGAACTGATCCACCCCTGGCGCGAGGGACGCAGCCAAAAGCAGTTGGGCAAAAAGGGCAAGTCCAACCGCCGTTGGATCGTCGGAGTGAAATTGTGTTGGATGATCAATGACCGCGGTGAAGTAGTGGTCTGGGATTGGAATACGGCCAATGTCCACGACCAGACCTTCTTGCCCTTGGTTGAGCCGTTCGAAGGACAGACGATCACCTTGGCCGATCTGGGATTTGCCTGTGTCCAGGGAGTTCCGGCTAACCTGAAGCTCTGTCCCAAGGGAACCTGGAATGAGCGTATGATCGTGGAAACGATCCTCTCGATGTTGACCGGAGTGTGCCGTCTCAAGCACTTGTTCCATCGCGTGCGCGCGTATCTCTAAAGCCCATCTGAGCTACTTGGCAGCTTTGTTCAACACACTCCTGAAGCTCAATCGCTGCTTGCATCCCGATGCTCCTTGGCAAGATCGTCTCTTGCACATCGCTCAATACTCTCTTTGATAACTAGCACCAACGGTTAACTAACACCAACAAGACCCACAGCCCTCGACCGCGATGCAGCCCCCCAGCGAACATAGAAATAACCCTCCTCGGTATGTTTTTTGCTCAAAAGCGACTCGATCTTTTCTGAGGGGAAAAAGTTAGGTTTGTGTCCTCTGCCGACAGCCCAGCTATCTCGCCTCGCGTGAGACCTGTGGCTTTTGGCCCTACTTGTTACGTAATAGCAGATTTTCTCCTATTTGTCAAGACCATTTCCGTGTTAAAGCTGAGTTTCACTCGTTTTCGCTGCTCCAACAGATAGAAATTATCCTTTCCTCGTATTTCTGCGATAGATCTCCTGCGGCTCCTCGGCAGGGAGACAACTCCAAGGATAGCACACAACTCTGCCATTTCTCTGCCACTTTTCTGCAAATTGGCAAATTCTCATCAATGGGAGATAGATAAGAAGAATACCCTATCTGTTAAAACTGGTGACCTTAAAGGAGCTCGTCTGCGCGCCCCAGGATGATCGCCCAGGCGTCGGCGAAGTCCACGACGCCGTCTTGGTTGACATCGGCGGCATCCAGGTCGAGCGCAAGCGCATGGATGAAACCGGCCGCGTAACTCGCAATTCGAAACGCGTCCGCCAAATCGACTTTGCCATCGCCGTTCACATCGCCTCGACGTGAGCCGGAGACGGTGATTACTCCCTTGACGGCAAAGACACTCAGACTCTGCCCCGATGAGTCCGTTAAACTGACTTGGCTGAATAAGAGATCGCTCTGGCGACTCGGTGCCCCCACCACTTCCGCATTCACGTAGGCGAGCACGCCCTCCGCGACATCGTTTAAACTTTGCAGTCTCCCGTTCACGTGCGCTCGGCCGACGACGTTGTTGACCTCGATGGCTGTGAGCTCACTCGAAGGACTGTCGCCGCGTTCGATGGCTGCCACTCGTAAGACTGTGGGATCGAAGTCGATCGTGAGATCGAACGCGCTGATTCCCGGTGCAGGCACTCCATGCACCCGCAGCGGCAATCGAAGGATTTGCCCTGGGCTTGCCTTGGCCGAGCCAAGCTCCAGCACCGTTTGCGCGGACGTTGATGCAGAATTCATTTTTGATTCATTCATAGACAGAGCCAGGTACGTCACGGCTGTTTTGGACTGAAAAGGTCCGGAGTGAAAATTCAGTTCGACCGAACGCGTTGAACTATCGCGCGTTGGGTTTTGTGTAGTGAAAGAAATTTCGTAGGAGTTGGCCAGGTGTGCAAATACTGCATTTACTTGAAGGTCCGATGAGTCGCTGGAAAGAACTTCGAAAGTGCCATTAGTGAGCGTGACCAGCGATTGCAAGAAACCGTTGGCGGGCACGTCATTAAAACTCAATGCAAAAATGGGCACTGAATTTTTGCGCGCTCTTTCCAAAACTTCTTCCGGCCAGGCCGAGGAGTTTCGGTCGTAGCCGTCGCTGATGAGCACGATCGCTCTCTGATCAGTTTTCAGTTGGCTTGCGCGATGGATGGCATAGAGCACACCATCGAAGAGCGCAGTGCCGCCGCCCGCATTCACGTGAGCCAAGCCGGCTAGCAAAGTATGGAGTTCAGTAGTGAAAGGTACAAGCGTGCGTATCTTTTCGTCGAACTCCAGCAACGTCGCTCCATCGCCCGGATGTAGCTGCGCGATAATCTGTGCCGACGCTGATTTGGCTCGTTCGATCTTCCAAGCATTGCCCCATCCTCCCATGCTCTCGCTGCTGTCGATGATGAGAACGATGCCCAAGGACCCCGAGCGTCGAGGCGTGAGGGCGAATGGCTGCAAAACCCCGTTTTCACTCAGGGAAAAATTCTTCTCGTTGAGCCCTCGGACGAGCGTGCCGGACGCAGAAATGACGTCTAGTTCGAGCCGGTTGACTGGGAATTGGTTGGTATAGATGGAATCGATGCGCACGCTCGGAGATGCCGACTGAGCCTGCGTCAGACAAGCACCCTCGCCAAGCAATAGGCTCATCACCAAGAATGTCAGTATCGCTCTGGAAAATCTCACGCAAATCCCCTCCTTCGTTTGCCACTCTAGCAAACCTTGTTCCACCGAGCAAATCGCGAGATAATGGAAACCTTGACAGGGAGAAGCTCGAATGAAACCTCAATTTCGTTTGCCCTTGTATGTCGCTCTCGTCCTAGTGGGTCTGCTCGCGATCGTTTTCAAACGAGATGACCCCTTTGGGATGGTACTCGGAGCGCTGGGTATCGGAGTTGGCTTCGTCGCTATCTACCAATGGTCGCAACATAAACCCTCAGACCAGCCGAGCGAAGAGAATCCATCGGACCAGAACCCGCCCGCGCCGTCGGCTTAGAGCGCGTGCATCTTGCTCACCAGCATCAATCTCGCGTAAGCTAGAGTCTATGAAAATCACCGTGATTGGAGCGGGAGGATGGGGAACTGCGCTCGCCCGGCTTCTCGCGCTTAAACAACACGACGTCTTCTTATGGGTGCGCGACCCACAGCTAGCGCAAGAGATCGACCGTAAGCGCACGAACGAGCCCTATCTTCCAGGCGTCTCGCTGCCGAAGGAACATCTTCATATATTCACGGATTTGGAGATGATCTCTCAGCAAGGCGAGATTTTTTTGTTGGTCGTGCCCTCGATCGCCGTTCGAGATCTCAGCCAACAAATCTTTCGTATTTTGAGTCCAACTAAGCGTGCCCAGTCTGTATTCATCAACGCCGCGAAAGGCCTGGAGATCAGTAGTCTCTCCACGATGAGCCAGGTTATTTCTGAAGAACTCCAGACTGAAAGAGTCTTTACGCTCTCCGGTCCAAGCCATGCCGAAGAAGTCGGCCGAGATTTTCCCACCACGGTCGTGATCGCGGGCAAAAACCTTTCGCTGGGAAAGCAATTGCAACAGGCGTTCATGACGGATCGTTTTCGAGTCTACTTGAGCGATGACCTGAAGGGTGTCGAATATGCCGGCTCGGTGAAGAACGTGATTGCGCTCGCGGCTGGAATCTCCGATGGGCTCGGCTATGGAGACAATGCCAAAGGCGCGCTCATCGCCCGTGGCCTCGCCGAGATGCTTCGCTTGGGAGTTCATCTTGGCGCGAAAAAAGAAACGTTCTTCGGTCTCTCCGGCCTGGGCGATTTGGTAGCGACCTGCACCAGCCAGCACAGTCGTAACCGTAAAGTCGGCTATCGCATCGGGCGGGGCGAGAAACTCCGAGAGATATTGGCGAGCATGGAGATGGTCGCCGAGGGTGTCTACGCGACCGAGGCCGTGCATCGCTTGGCCAAACAAAAGAATATTGAGATGCCCATCACAAGAGCCGTATATGAGCTCTTGTACGAAGATGCAAATCCATTAGAAAAATTAGGCGAGCTGATGACCCGTGAGCCGAAGATGGAAGGATTCTAACCTTGAGGTGAGAGAATGACTCTGAAGAAGACTCCGTTGTACGAAGCACATAAGCGACTCGGCGCGAAGATGGTCGAGTTCGGAGGCTGGGAGATGCCGATTCAGTACACGAGCATCTTGGACGAACACCAAGCTGTACGCACGTCGGCCGGCATTTTCGACGTGAGCCACATGGGTGAGATCGAAGTGAGCGGTCCGCAAGCGCTCGACTTCGTGCAAAAACTGATACCGAACGATGCAAGCAAACTGGCGGTCATTCAAGTGCTCTATTCGCCGTTGTGCTACGAGAACGGGACGACCGTCGACGATCTGCTCGTATATCGACTCGTGGATAAATTTCTATTGGTCGTGAATGCGGCCAATACCGACAAGGATTTTGCCTGGATTCAGAATAACGTTTCGTCATTCAAAAATGTGAATGCGGAGAACCGGAGCGCCGCGTATGGTCAGATCGCCATCCAAGGCCCGAAAGCCGACGCCACGCTAAGACCGTTGGTTGAGTGCGATCTTAGCCAGATCAAATACTATTGGTCTGTTCAGGCGAAGGTCTTGGGTGAATCAGCGCTCGTCTCGCGTACAGGTTACACAGGCGAGGATGGCTTCGAAGTCTATGCCAGCCCTCAACTCACCCAAAAACTTTGGGATACACTGATCAGCGCCGGGGCAAAGCCTATTGGGCTTGGTGCCCGCGATACGTTGAGATTCGAGGCTGGGCTTGCGCTCTACGGCCACGAGCTGAACGAACAAACGACTCCCATTGAAGCAGGGTTAGGCTGGACGGTCAAAGAAAAATCTTCAGATTACAATGGCAAAGCGATTTTGCTCCAGCAAAAGCGCGAAGGAACCAAAAAGAAATTGATCGGTCTCAAAATGGTAGATGCCGGCGTGCCACGTCAGGGCGTAAAAGTCTTCGTCCACGGGCAAGAATCGGGCGTGGTCACGAGCGGGATGAAGTCGCTGACGCTCGATCAGTTCCTAGCCATGGCGTTTGTCTCAACTAATACGTCGCTCAAGCCGGGAGATCGTCTTGAAGTCGAGATTCGCGGCCAGAGAAAAATTGCTGAACTTGTGAAGCTGCCGTTCTATCGGGGATCAGTGAAGCACTGATTTGAGGTTAGGGGTTTTCGTCACCCTGAGCAGCGCGAAGGGTCTCGCTGGAAGAGATTCTTCGCTTCGCTCAGAATGACAGACTCGAATCACTCGTGAATTTCCAAAATATCGCCATCAGCCAGTACGTGATCGCGCTCGACGCGCTGGCCCTCGAATTGGGCTGAGCCCCAGATGCGCGCGAACTTAAATTTTTCTGCCAACTCATAATGAATGTGCCGCGCAACGTCGGTCACGGTGCTGCCCTTGGGTAAAACATAAGGATGCTCTTTAGATGGGGGATGCCCCGGGCGCTTGGTGTAGACGCGTACGATTTCTAGCGATTCGAAAATTCTCCATTTCATCGCGTTCTCGTTTTCTTTCGAATGAGCGGAGATCGGAATGACGTAATAGTCCGTGTCATATGTTTCGTGGAGAGTCTTGGCAGCTTCGCGTGCGCCGGGAATATCGAGCTTGTTCCCCACCAAGACTGCGCGTTTTAGGTTCCCGTTGGGTTGATCTGCCGGGCGCTGCTTGCCCCACAGGCGAATGCGGGCCTTTTCCAAAAAATCGAGCACTTCGAAGACTTGCTCTTCGGGCGCGGGCTGCGACAGATCGACGACGACCGCCACAAGATCGGCTTGGCGGATGAGCGCATAGACCCACGGCTCGGCAAAATCTGATAACGGGGGCAGGTCGATCATCTGAAACTGAATATCTTCCAAAGGCATCATGCCCATGGTGGGTACAAAGGTTGAGTACGGAAAGTCGGCGATCTCCGGCTTGGCGTGCGTGAAGGCCGCGAGCACCGAAGACTTTCCCGAATTGGGCAACCCGACCAAAACCACCTGACCGGCGCCTTCTCTTTCGATGTGATCGTAGCTCGGCCCGCCGCGCGGAGCTGTTTTCGCCTTCTTCTGGGCTTCGTCCTGGAGTTTTTTGAGGCGTTGCTTGAGTTCGACGCGAAGTTTCTCGGTGCCCTTGTGCTTCGGCACGAGCTGCATCATCTCTTTGAGCGCTTCAAGCTTTTCTTCAGGAGTAGCAGCTTTGCGATAGCGCAGCTCGGCCATCGTATACTCCGGCGGTACATTGGTCGGCATAAATTCTCCTCTCTTAAGATAGCGTACTCGACAAGAGAGATCAAAGACAGGTCTCATCCATTGACTATCTCACAAGCTTAGTAGTAGAATAAAGCGCCGCCGACGATGTGCAACTGAACTACCCTCGCCTTGAAGGCGAGGGGTTCGGAGTATCGTCAATTCGAAATTGACTATCATCATGAACCGGTTCGCCCTCTTGCTCGCTGATGTAGTCTTGGATCATGGCGTCGGTAATCGTCCAGGAGCTGACCGCCAGATAGC
>JACOSB010000041.1 GCA_016179105.1 Candidatus Acetothermia bacterium | reverse complement strand
GTTTTCCATTATTGGTGAAGTCTTCCCGGGTGTAATCAATGACATGGTCTGCGCCAAGCGAGCGCATAAAGTCCAGCTTGCCGGTGTTATCCACCCCAGTCACTTCAGCCCCGTACAATTTGGCAAGCTGCACTGCAAACGAACCTGCACCGCCACCGGCGCCATTAATCAAAACCTTTTGCCCCGGCTGAATCTGGCCTTTATCGCGAATCCCCTGCAGGGCGATCACTGCCGCTTGCGGGATGGCTGCCGCTTCCTCGAATGTCATATTGGCTGGTTTCAGGGCTAAGATTCTTCCGCTAGCACAGACGTACTCGGCAAAACCACCTCGATACCCCGACATTTCCCCGAAGACTTCATCTCCTGGTTGAAATTGCCTGTTGTTTCTGCCAGCCATTTCAACTCGCCCGGCTATGTCAGATCCGAGTATCCTGTGACGTGGTTTTAGAAGCCCCCCTATGCGGGCATACAACGGTTTACCTCTCAGCCCCTCCCAGTCAGATCTATTTACGGATACCGCATGAATCTTGATCAGTACTTCATCGTCCTTGGGGATAGGTTTATCTACCTCTTTCAATTCAAGAACATCGGGGGAACCATATTTGTGATAAACAATAGCTTTCATACGTATCCCTCCAAGATTGCGATTTTAAGTGTAGTTCACCAATATCTAACCTATAAGTTTGTAAAATCTAACGCCTGAGTTAAGCGGCTTGTGGGCCGTCGATGGACTTACAAGAAAACAGATGGAGCCGGGTGCGGCGCCCATAAGTCCGCTTGAACGAGTGGTTAGACGGCACACCGACCTGCGCTTACGCACTTGCCTTCTCCGGCTCGGCTGTGCGATATGGCCTTAATCCCTTAAACAGAAGCCAAAAACCGATTGCTATTTCGAAAATACCCATAGGCGTATCGAACCACCAGTCGTTAACTGTCTCGTTAAAGTTGGGGAAAATGATGAAAGCGAAAGCACAGATCACGCACCATGCAGATGAGATCACACCGAAGGCAGCCAACGCTCTCGGGATATACCCCGACTTGAACCATAAGTAGCTGCAAACCGTGGATGCCAATCCAAAGAACGGCAGGCCAACGTAATACGCGTCGAAATTCGCGGCGAGGTGTAGCCTCGCCAAGGCCTGCAATCGCTCTGCTTCAAATACTCGCAAGTAATCAGCGCCACTCAAGAGCCGCAGAGCGTCAAAAAAATTGAGCGTCATAAGAACCCACATCAAGGCATATACGAGCCTCCAGAATGCCCCAAGCAAAGCAAGGCTCCGATTTACTGGCTTGAGAATCACGTAAAGCGCTGTGAGTAGTACTACAACGCCTGCGCAGTAAATTAGATCGCTGGCGATGCCGATACGAAATAGGCGTTCGTGCGCCATGATATTCCGAGCAGTTTCCGCAGCATTGCCCGCGACAATCAGACGTTCGTGGATACCAAAATTAGCAAAGACCACGATCGCGAACGTGAATAGGTAACTGAACGACCCTCGGCTTGAAGCCGAAGGGTTCGGACTGGTCGACTGGAAGTCGACTTGGGAATTGAGTCCAAATGCAAAGTCAAAGAACGAGTACAGAAACAACAACGGCGGCTCATGTTCGCTTTGCTCACATTTCGCCAAACTTTCCTTCGCCTAGAAGGCGAGGGGATTCAACCATCCCCGAAAGGGACACTAAATCCCGCGACTCTTGCAGCTTTGCGTTGTGACTCGTCGATGCTGCTGATTGTCATTTTCATTTCCTCCTAACATAGATCTCTTCTCAGGAAGTGCCGAAGTATCGGGCGTTCTTCATTATATGGTTTCTGCCTAACACCGTTAGGCCGCTTACTGGCGGCCTAAGACGCCCGTGTGCGGTGGTTCTCAACTTCTGTACTACCAACGATCTCAGCCCCTTTCTCAAACTTCTTCGGGGTGTTATATGGTTTCAAAATAATACTCTTTTCTCTGACCTTTCGGTAAGTCTTGAGTCGCCTAAGAGGGAGTTATGCAACTATAACGCAACAGTATGATAGCTTGCGCGAGCAGCCTAACGACGACGGGGCGTGCATTTTTCGGTGGGTGGATTTGCCACACACAACAAAAGGAGTAAAAGGTTGCGTGGGGAGGGCAGTCGCCATAAACCAACCGCAAGAAGAGTGGTAATAAATCCGCTGATTGCCGTTATTATTGCGGCGATTCCCGTGAGACTACCAAGTAGTGTCGTCTAGAACGACTTTGGATCACCCGCGCGAGCGTAGCGAGCGTCGGGTGCATCGGCGAGTTATGCCGACGACGCGGATGGCAACCACTTGGCAAGCTCCTCGGACGTGCGCCGGACGGCCGACTCCAGACCCTCAACCACCGTGTCAACCCTGACGACGGGGTAGTTCCAGCGAGACATCGCTCGACCAGTACCTGCCCGAAGGGTCTGGAAGTACGCCTGGAGCGAGTCTCGATCGCGCTGACCGGCCCGGCGCTCCGCCAAGTCGAGGGCCCACTCGATACCCCTATCCTCAATAGCCCGCTCCAAGGCCTGATCAACGTCGCCCTCGACCAAGAGGAGGACGGGACGCAACTTGCTCAGCAGTGCCTTCAAGTCATCCGTGAAGTCGGCAACCACTTCGTCGCTAGCTCCGGCGCTATACAACCAATCCCAGCACGGCAGCAACGAGTCGAGCACGACAACGTCAGCACTAGAGTTCAGCAGTTCGGCGATGAATCTGTCGCAACACTTGAGCAGGGTGGCCGCGTCGCCCGCGTTGCCGGTCTGAACCTGCCGTACGTAGGCACGAAACGCAGGGTGTTCGGTCGCACACTCTTCTGAGAACAGCCGAGTGGACAGGCCCCGCGATTCCATCCATTGAACCAGTGCACAGGCAAGCGTGGACTTGCCGAGCCCCGAGCCGGCACCGTACACGAGCAATACGGAGTTGGGTGCCGCAGAGACCAGTGCGGCGCCGCCACTCTTCACAGGCTTCTCGGTCCTCTCACCGTGCGGCATAACTATTGATTATATGGTTTCTTCATATCATCTTTATGCCACTTTCTGGCGGCATAAGACACCGGTGTGCAGTCGTTCTTAAATTCTGTTGTGCCAACGATCTTAGCCGGTTTCTCTGACTTCTTCGGGATGTTATATGGTTTCCGTATAACACCCTATTGCTCTACCTCAGCCTCATAATTGCTCTAATTATAGCCCCGATGGATATTCCATAACAAATTGCACACTCATTTTCATTGCAGTACCTCTGCACCCCCTTGCTTTCTCGCTCAGCGCTGCTCTACTTTCAGCACACGCAACGAATCAACTTAACCGTTGTATGATTATGAAACAGAAATTCCACTTAGCGACCGCTCACAAAAGGAGTGATTTATAAACACTACCTACGACCCTTATTTTTCGCGGTTTTTCGCGCCCGATTTTTGGTACCCCTTTCGTGAACAGGCCGACAGTTCCCCAGTGCCTGGTTTTCTTTGATTTAGAACTGCCACTTCATCTCAACGCTGCAAGCTTCTAACATGCTGGAGCCTATGACGTAATGAGTGGCCACATCTACACCCCACACGAGACTGTACGTAATGTCGATCCAGGCTCCGCTAAAGCTGCTCAAAAGGCCATTGAAAATTAACTTGGTGCCGAACCTCAAGTTGCCCACGGCACCACTCAGATAGATGTCGTGCTCCAACACCCCATGGGTACAAAGAATGCTCGTGAGTCTCCCCACGCACACCAGTAAATCGCTGGTGATAGCGACGCCTGGTGGCTCAATGCTGCCGATCAACTCGATCTGTTGTAGCTCAAACGTCTTTGTACTTCCCATGTAGAAATAGAAGACAGCTGTAGCAATTAGATTGCCAGTTTTGTATTCAGTTATTAAGGAGTCGAAGCGCGTCTGGAGCGTGCCATCGAAACGCACCGTGTTGCTGATCGCTAAGTTCAATGGTGGGAGACGGAAGCGTTGGTTCCATTCCAAAAAGCTAAAATCCGGCTGAGTAATATTACCGTCGATAAACGCGAACTCAGCTCGGACATTGTTGATGATCGCAGCTATGACTAGATTGCGGATGAAGATCTTTTCTTCTTGCACGATGAACCCGGGGATTACTTTGCCCCCGTAGCTGCGCTCGAGGGGCGTACACTCGGCATAACACTCCAGCCCCTCGTGAGCACCCACGTAGGTCTCGGCGCGCAGAATGATCCCACTGTCTATCATGCCTTCCACGCTAAAGAGTACGCCCATGCTAAAGTGTGGATCTTGCGCAGTTTCGAAGTCATTCAACAAGGCACGGGCTCCGATGCTCAAACCACCGATATTCAGATTAAGCTCAACGGTTTGATTCACCAAATGAATCGGGCCATTGTACGCGCCAGCGCCGTCGGAAGCGAAAGCCATGGCAAGCTTCTGAACGATCGGATGGAAGACCCCCAGGTCCTCGAATATGTAGTAAAGAGAAGCATCCGGGATGGGGCAAGCTTCGAATGACGTCAAGACCGTGCTGACGTCGGAATTCTGGAAGTCGACACAGTATCGAGTCGAGAGGCTAGCCGTGTTGCGAATGAATTGGATCTCAGTGGGATTGGGAGCAAAAACCAACCTAGTCTTTGAAGCCAGCGCACCGATCGTACCACGAACCTGAACTTCCTCTAACTCTAAGCCCTTGAAGGTAAGGACTGAAGTGCTAGTGATTTCCAGACCGCTAATCAAGATAGTCAAATTCAAGTCAGTCTCGAACTTGACGAAGGGTTTGCTTACCGAATTGCAGAACTTTGCCTGCAGTACCGGCCCAAGCGATACCACGCGATTGCAATCGGGCGCGATGACTAGCTCCGCACTCAAACTCCCACTGATTGGAGCTGCAGTGAATATTGCCGAAAAAACATGCACAAACCAGACTATTAGCGCAAGCGGCATAAACTTCCTAAGCATATCGCGGTCTCCTATAGCTATAGTATAAATCAATTAACTGTAGCAAAGTTGCTTAGCTCCATCAGGTTTTTGTGTTCTTAGTATAGCAATCATGTCACAGTCATAGAACTTAGAGTCTGTTTTAGCAGGCGGCGAATCGGATTGTCTTTTAGGTCAACCCTTTGTGGGCTTGGGACAACAGCTCTAAGTCTACTGTGCGCACTTGGATGGCACGAATCAAGTCTGTCTTGGTGATGATGCCGACCATCTGTCCCTTGGAATCGACCACAACCATTCGGTCAAAATTATTGCGACTCATCTTCTGAAAGGCTTCTAGAGCGCTGGTACTCTCCAAAACAGTCAGGACTTGAGGTGACATGATTTCGCGCACGGTGGTGCTGGTCTCAGCGTTTCCAGCATCTTTCAATTTTTGTATGTCGCTAAGAGTCACGATGCCGAGGAGCTTCCCCGCGCTCTCCAGCACAGGATATCCGAGATGGCGCTCTTGAAACATCTTCTGGATTAGATCAGACACTCGCATCTCCGGTAGAACCGTCTGCACTTCGCGACTCATCAGATCCTGCACGTCAATGCCTTGGAGCATCTCTGTCACGGTTGCATTTTGCGTCTCAGCGGAAACGCCCATATAGATGAAGAATGCGATCAACATCAAAAAGATGTTCAGCGTCAGGAAGCCAAATAGCCCGAGCAAGACAGCCAGAAATCTGCTGATGTTCGCTGAGATTTGCGTCGCTTGCAGCGGAGGCCAGCGCAGAGCCAACAGCGAACGCAGGACACGGCCGCCGTCTAAAGGCAATGCGGGCAAAAGGTTAAAAAGCGCCAGCGCGGCGTTCATATAGACGAGATAACCGAAGACAAACTGCGCCGCAGCGAATTCCGCAGGTATAGATCTGAGTACTATCCAACAGATGGCAGCTAATGCTAAACTGGTGATAGGTCCAGCTATGGCGACGATGGCCTCAGCTCCGCGTTGGCGCGGCATGTCCTCGAACTGGGCCACCCCCCCTAAGAACCAAAGAGTGATACTCTTAACTTTGATGCCGTAGCGACCGACGATGACCGAGTGGCCCAATTCATGGATGACCACACTAACAAAGAGCCCTAGCGCAGCCACCAAACCCAACCCATAGGGCATCAGACCTTGTTGCAATGGATGGGGATCGATCGGGAGACCAAAGAGTGTGACATAGAGTTCCAGACGGCTGCCGATCATCCACGCGAGCAGCGGCAGGATGAGCAGAAACGTGATATCCAGTCGGACGGGAATCCCCAGCAACCGAAATGGCAAGACGATGGCAGTGCGAAACATACGCTCATTTTACTCCAAGTCGCTTGGCATTACCGAGTCCCTTTGATCGATGGTGACGTTACCTTTCTGACCGATAATATAGATACAGCGAACCCGTAGCTAAAGCACCCAAGATATGCCAAGCCGCGTGCCCTTGTAACCAGCTATAGGGTACACATAGAATCTTGGCGTTGTCTAAAATCCATATCACAAAGGCCGTTACGCCTATTGCAAGGGTGGCAGATAAATATCCAGTTTGTATCATGGGTTTTGACTTTTTACGGATCAGAAATTCTGGGACGAGCGCTAAAACTATCAGTGCGCCAAAAATATACCGGCGTAGCTCAGGAAACACCATCAACGCATACGCCAGAAGAAGCATCAGAATCAAATACGCAAGTGCGAGTATGCTCGTGGGGATAGTGCGTTCTCGAGTTACCGTATACCATCGCTTGATGTTGTACAATAACGCAAAAACTACGAAGAAGTACATTCCGATAAGATCAAAAAATTGGCCTACAAATGTTAAAGACGCGTGATAAAACATACCGCCTAGGCCGATCACCATCAACGAGAATGCGTAAAGTCCTGGAACAATGGGTTGATTCATGAAAGGATTCGTTTTTCTGCTGGGCGATGCCAGTGACACATCCCGCCGCGCCTGGCCGAATATCAAGAGAGCAATGAGTATAAATCCTAAGGATGACCATGTGTTGGCGGGCTGCCTGATAATACCGTCGCGTAAAGCTTCGCAAAAACATCCAACTGGCATACAGGTCGCTGGCCTCCACGACTCCCACGTAAAATTTACGAAGGAGATGGCCACTGTCAAACCAATAATCATCAGAAATATCAGTACAGCTGCTTTGGAGATAATAAGCTTAGACATTTCCTGAATTGTCTCACTGGATAGAGAACAGTATAGGATTTTTTATCACGGAATCTAAACATCACGTTGCTACTAGAAATTGAGCGGGATCAAATCTCTTCGTCTTCTTTTGAACGAAGCGATACGACAGCCGAGCGATTAGAAGCTCAATGCCGTTCTTGCCGGCTGAACAGTGCAATTGTGAGCACCCACCGGGAGGTCTTGTGCGTTCGCACCGTATAGAAGTCTTGAGCAGCTCTTCTTATCTTTACGTCAGAATCGGAAGGAGAAGCCGTCAGACGTGTCTAGTACTGATGAGTAGCTTCTTCACCTCACTATGCTGGGTATTGCCGGCTTTATCGCGCGCAATGATCACGGCCAAATAGACACCGCGAGCTATCTGTTTTCCGTCGGACTGTAGAGCGGGCAGCGCCCAATGACGCCCCGCGCTCTCCCCGATCCAGTCTATCAACAACTGGCCGTTTGTATCGAAGACTCGCACTTGTAAGCTCTGAATACTTTCATCCTGCGTCTTTGCATAGATCTGTCCCGAATCCGTCCAAAGTGTGAGCTTGTCTGAATCGCGTCGGCTCATGGACGGCAGAACAGGATTCATTTCGCTCCCCAAGCTCGTGTTACTGCATACGAAGCTCAGGCGCACGAACGGGGCAGTAGCGACACCGGAGGCATTGCTCCTCAAGCCGAGTCTGAAAGTTTGCTGAGTTCTGGGCGGCAAAGCCAACGGGAGGTCAGAGGGCAGTATAGACTCAACATTGAAGCGCGCCCCCGCGGGAGTCGCCATATTGACGATCAGTGCTCCAGAGGGACCTGGGTTGGTCACGGTCACATCCACCGTGCGAAGCTGTCCGAAATACTGGAATTCAACGCTCTCTGGCGAGGACGTCATGCTCACATTGCAGGCGGGCTGAATCGAGGCTTGCCAGCTAACCATGAACATACTAGCTCCGGTCGCTGTGCCTATGGGCGCAGTGACAGTGACATGACGAATGCCCAGGTCCGCGAGCGCGCTGATACGAATTCTGCTCACGATAACACGAGTATTCAGAACATTAAAGGACAGCACCTTGATGCCCGGGCCGAAGCTGACGCTCTTGGTGCCCGTGAAGGCTGAGCCCAGAATCGCGAGCGTCATCGTCTGGCCGGGTCTGCCACTATGCGCCGAGAGATCGTTTACGGCTACCCCGGTAACGATACTGAACAGATTGGCTATCCCCTTCGCTTTCGTTGCCGCTCCATCGTCAGTAATGATCTTGACGATGCGCGGGCCGATTTCGGCATTATTACCAATGTTGATACTGCTGATGATCAGGTTGTTACCCATCACAAAGAAGGACTTGACTGTAACGTCTGGACCGAAGTCGATCGCCTTGACACCGGTGAAGCCTGAGCCCATGATCTGGACGGTCATACTTTGGCCCGGCGTAGCTACAGCCGGTGTGATTGAGACCACGGTTGCGGACCAAGCTGAGAATCCAAAGATTAAGATACTCGCTAAGACTACGCCAAACGAGGCGACGATCCGGTTGATGCGGTTTAACATGACAGACATCCCTCCTTTTTTGAGATTGACGATGAGCTGAACGCTTCGATCAGAAATACAAGTGGCTGGCCGCTCTCTGACGGAAAAGAATATATAAGATATTGGGTAGAGCTCCAGGTGTGCTTTCGCTCATTAGCGAGATGCACGAACCACCTAAGATCACTGGAGTAAGATTCCGCTTCCTAAGCATGGCTCTTCCTTCGTGAATACTGAACTTCCCGCAATGTTTACAGATAAGTAGCAGAAAAGTTTCACTCTAAAAAGGGAAATTATTTTGAGTCATTCTGGGCGCAGCGAAGAATCTCAGCTAGAGAGACCTTTCGCGGAGTTTACGTGTAGCGAAACGCCAAAGATGCTTCACTCTGCTCAGCCTGACACATACCGAAGGGCTCAAGGTGACATGATGAGCTAGAATTAGTATCAAACAGGCGATAGGTAGGCTTGCGTCACAAGTTTATCTATGGACGACTAGCTTGCGCAATTGGGTCTGGATCAACCCACTTTTATCGTTGCGCACCTGCAACACATATAAATAGATGCCGTTGGGAAGTGGCTTGCTGCCCTCCTCAGCGGCCAAGAAGGCCAGTACATTGCTCTCGCTGGTCTGATCCACCAGCTTGCGGCCACTCATGTCGAAAAGCTGCAACTGCACCGACTCAACACCTTTCCAATCCGTGCCCATGTCTACAAGTCTCAATGCCTCTACCGTTGAAGCTTCCGGTGGGGACAAGAGATTGGCTGTGGCAAGCATACCGCAGCTCATCATGATCTTGAAGTATGGGGAAATTGCCTTTGCCGTTGAGAGCCCTGCGGCCCGTGATGTGGTTATTCTAAGTTTTGTCCTGCCATGGTTAATTTGAATCGGCAATGCTGGAGTCGTACGGTCTATTGTGAAAGGCTGGCCTGGCAGGGGCGTGATGCTGGTAAGAGTCACTGCCGAGCTACTGTTATTTTTAATGCTGATGTTGATGGTATTTGTCGCGGGTCTCCCACTAGAGGGCTTGTACGTTACCGTAGTTGGTGATGCTGTGGCCGATATACCAAAGCAAGCTGCAGTAACTGTTGTGGCAGCGGAGGCGCTATTATTGGAAGTATTCGGGTCAGTGCCACTGCTAGATACACTGGCTGTGTTGGTAATTGTTCCCGTACTCGTGGGCGTAACTACGATGGTGACATTTGCAACAGCGTTGACGGCAAGGTTTCCAATACTGCAAGCAACCGTGTTGTTTACTGGACTGCAACTCCCTTGGGTGGAGTTTGCTGAGACGAGGCTGGTTTGCGTCGGGAAATTATCCGTTAGGACCACACTGGTGGCCATGCCGGGGCCTGTGTTCGTGATAGGGAAGGTGTAAGAAATATTTTGGCCCATGGTTACTGAGTCGGGAGCAGCAGCCTTGCCGAGTGCAAGGTCAGCTGGAGCCGTGGTCGCATGTCCGGCCGTGCACGTGTTGCCGGTGGAGGGCCTGCCGGGCGAATTCAGAATAATATTGATGTCCGGGATGGTTTGGCTAGCTACGATGGTGACGACAGCCGCGTCTCCCGGACCTGCGTTCATGTCGTCGCTCGATTCGGCAGCGCCGCTGTAGAACTCCGGCTGGAAGCTCGTGTTGAATCCCTCATAGAACGTGTTCGCAGCTGTGAAGCTGTTGGTCGTTCCCTGCAGGGGCTCGACGCGCACACAGTACTGGCCTGGAGTCAGACCTGTGATCTTGTACCCTCCAGGCGCTGCATTGCTGCCCGCATTGTTCGCCTGCAACCCGGAAATGCGCCCGGTCAGGGGAGTATTAGGATCACCTGCTGGCACTGCCACCACGAAAGCGCCCTTGACCCCGGTTTTTCCGTCGGGCATCAATATCTTCCCTGAGATCGAGCCGTACTTCGCGGCAAACGAAAGGGCGGGGTATATCGTGCGGAAGGCAACCATGTCATCTAATTGCAACGTGCGCAAGGAGACGGCTGCGGGCCCGTCAGGCGCGTAAGGGAACATACTAGCCTGCTTCGTAAAATTGCCTAAGTGGAATCCGTCGACTTCAAGACCCGTAGAGTCGTCGAAGCTGCCCGCCAGAGAGGAATGCTCTAACCCCAGGCAGTGCATGATCTCGTGATTGCTCACGGATTGGACGTCATACTGCCCTGGAGCAGGGTTAGTGGACCAGGTGTAGTCTTGGGCGTTGAAAGTCACGTCGCAGGCGGTGATCGCTCCGGTAGTGGTATCAAACTGGAAGAAAGCCACAGCCAGCGCCCCGCCTAATCCGCAATCATCAAACGTGGTGAACGATACGACGTTATTCCCATCCTTCAGGTTGACCAGATTGCTGCATTTGCTGTCAGCCACAGTGATCGTAGGCCCTTCGATGATGCGGACGAGGCTGTCAGAGACATTGTTGACTTGGCTGAAAGAATTGCGGATTGCTCCGAGTGCTGCGGTGCCCGCATTTTTGGAATCGCCGTCCGCCTCCAGCCTTAAAGTAATTGTCTTGTCAGCGAGATGGAGGCCTACATTGCGCCCAGGCGTGTCCTTCGCATTTAATTGTTCCCATTGAGGGCGTGCGGGTGTAGAAGGCGATGCATCGCCTATCGGCAAGTCCGCAATCTCCCGCTTCCCTTGCCAAGCTCCCAACACGCTCTTGATTCCGTTGCGGTCGCTTAGATACAGCTTGACCTGCTCTCCTTGGGTAAAGGTTGGCATGCCGAACCACGCTATTCCCACATTGCCGACTATGCCCCCTGGGGTTTGGACTACCACAGTGCCTGCGCCGCTGCCTTTGATGTAGCCGGCAACTCCAATTGTTGTGTAAGTTACAATAATAGTGTGGGCGTCATTCCACTTGCTCTCGGTCTTCAGGACAGTACCATCCACGATGAGGTCAGCATAGGCCTCGAGTTCTGCATCGCCAAGCCGAACGAGCGATGAAGCGACAGCAGGCCATGCACTGGCCGCAACAATATGGAATAAACACAATGGGAACAATAACGATCTCAAAAAGAAAGACATCTGTTTTCCTCACCTCAACTGTTTAGCGTGTAGCTTAAAAAATCCTCCCAGAATGGCAGCTACGATTTTGAATTCTCTGTTTTTGTATTACTCTATAAGCCTACTAGATGAATCTAGCACAATCTTGTGAAGAATATGTGAAAAGAAAGTTAAAAAATGGTGAAATTTTGATCTTAACTGAGTGTATTTTACCGAATCGTGTGCTGAGGAACAACTGCGTAACGCGCTTCTGTGTTTCATTAGAGTTTGACAGACATCTTTTATTTCAGCCATACTGTATTCAGCTTCACCTAGAAGTGAGGACCGCCATGAATCAGAAGGAAATTCAGAAATTGGCTTCACAGTGTACTAGGTTTCTCATTGGGCACCCCAAAAATCGCTGGACAGCTCAGCGCATTCTTGCTGAACTGGCCGATTGGGCCAATCCTGACCTGATGCCAGATATGTACGGACAGGGAGAACTGATCGAGGGTTTCGAGGCAGAAATTGCGTCATTGTTGGGGAAAGAGGCGGCTGTCTTCATGCCCAGTGGTACCATGTGTCAACAGATCGCACTGCGCATCTGGTCTGAACGAAAGGGCATTAATCGAGTAGCCGTTCATCCCAAGTGTCACCTGGAAATCCATGAGCATAAAGCGTATCAGATATTGCATGGTTTACATGGCGTCTTGGTCGGATCACCTGACTGCTTATTGACTTTAGACGACCTCCAACGAGTCAAAGAGCCATTAGCGGCGCTCTTGCTCGAATTACCCCAACGCGAGATCGGTGGGCAGTTACCCGCATGGCAGGAACTGAAAGCAATAATCGATTGGGCATCGCAGCGGAAGATTGCTACCCACCTCGATGGAGCGCGGCTCTGGGAGTGTAAACCATTTTATCAACGAGACTACACCGAGATCGCTTCCTTGTTTGATACGGTCTATGTCTCTTTTTACAAAATTCTCGGGGGCATTGCGGGAGCGGTCTTGGCAGGGCCGTCTGACGTCATCGCGGAAGCACGCATCTGGCAGCGTCGGCACGGAGGCAACCTCGTGAGGATGTATCCCTTTGTGCTTTCGGCAAAAAAGGGGTTAGTTGAGCGCTTAGATCGTATGCACGACTACCACCAGAAAGCGTTAGAAATAGCGGCTGTTCTAGAGTCATTCCCACAGATCGATGTGGTACCCAACCCACCCCATACGAATATGATGCACGTCTACATTCGGGGAAATCGCGAACGACTGGAAGCAGCGGCGTTAGGAATTGCCAGAGAGACGAAGATATGGCTATTCTACTCATTAATGCCCAGCCCCATGGCGAATTGTTGGAAGTTCGAATGGACCGTGGGCGATGCTACTCTGGACCTGACCAAGCCGGAGATCGCTGCACTCTTTAAGACTTTACTGAATCGGGCGGGAGTTGTTGGCACCTGAATGGCACCGTTTCTTATAGACAGTTTGGGGATGAAGTTTGGAAGTTATCTGAAGGTGCTTCACCGGTTAAATTTGCGAAAGGAGAGTTATGAGTTCGTATCGCCTGGATGATACCAAACCCCATGCTTTCTGGGACAATTCATACCCACCGCGCCTGAGCATCAAGCCGGGTGACACAGTCGTGTTCGAGACACTGGAAGCGTCCGCTAAGCAGATCACACCGGCTTCGAGGTCCGAGGCTCTGAACACATTGAATTTCGACCTCATTCATCCCCTGACTGGCCCTGTGTATGTGAAGGGGGCCGAACCGGGTGATACGCTAGAGGTCGAAGTCATTCGCCTGGAGCACCGGGGTTGGGGTTGGAACGCCGTGATCCCTGGCTTCGGGCTACTTGCCGAAGATTTTTCGACTCCGTACTTGCACCATTACAAGTTGGGTCAAGAGCATTGTGAGTTTAGATCAGACATCCGTATCCCTTATGAGCCATTCTGCGGCGTGATGGGGGTGGCTCCCCGCGAGCCCGGGCGATTCAACACTATCCCGCCGCGCGAAAATGGCGGTAACCTGGACATACGCCATCTCACCGCCGGAACGAGAATATTCTTCCCAGTTTTGGTACCCGGTGCACTCTTCTCATGCGGGGACTGCCACTCAGCCCAGGGCGACGGTGAGGTGAATGGCACCGGTATTGAAACGCCGATGACGGTGACCCTCCGTTTCAATCTGAAGAAGGGTAAGAAAATTACTGAGCTGCGCTTCATCACTCCGCCGGGCAAGAGACTCACCCTGACCGATTCAGCGGGTTACTTCGTGACTACCGCTCATGGTCCTGACCTTTTCAAGAATGCCCAGTGCGCCGTGCGGTACATGGTCGATTACTTAAGCTCGGAGCGCCAGATGACGCGTGAACAAGCCTACTGTTTGTGTGGCGCGGCCGTAGACCTGAAAATCAGCGAGATCGTGGATGCCCCGAACTGGATTGTGTCCGCTTACCTTCCCTTGAGTATCTTTGTGAAGCCCAAAGTAACCGTACAAAAGCAGCGCGATAAAACACTAAGCAAACGCAAGACGATCAAGTCGAAAACCGGTCGACGCTAGTGTTCTTAAGATTGGAAATATGGTACTCGAGTAAAAGATATTCGTTGTTTATTTTTTTGCCAGAGCCCTCCCGCTGTGGGAAGACTCAGTCAAGACTTCCAACGTAAAGTGAAAGCAGGCCCCACCGCCGAGCGCATTATCAGCCCAGATTCTCCCGCCGTGGGCTTCGATCAGCGCCTTGCTGATGGATAACCCTAAACCGGAGCCGCCGCTCGAGCGCGCTCGGGACTTGTCTGCCCGATAGAATCGGTCAAACGCATGCGCGAGGTCTTCTTCGGATAACCCCAGCCCCGTGTCGCAGACACTCACTCGTACGGAGCCTTCATCCAGTTTTTGAGCAACGACTCGAATCGTGCCACCGGACGGTGTGTGGCGTGCAGCGTTGCTCAATAAATTGAGTAAAACTTGTTCGATGCGCTGGATGTCGGCTTCGACCAAGGGCAATTTTTCTGAGAGTTCGAGGCTCAATTTGACCCCTTGCTCTTCCAGCTGGACACCGATCGTCGCGTGGATGTGCTGAAGCAGCTCGCGCAAATCACACGGTTGTTTTTGAATCGAGAGTTGACCCGCGTCGGCTTGTGCCAATTGTTGCAAGTCGTCGACCAAGCGACTCACCAAGAGAGATTTGTTGTGCAGCGCTGCAAAATTATCCGGTGTCGGCTGGAGCACACCGTCCATCAAGCCCTCTAAACCGGCACGCACAATACTGATGGGGTTTCGTAACTCGTGCGCTACGTCAGCGATCATATGGCGCTTAGCCTTCTCGGATTTTTCTATGCTCGCGGCCATCTCGTTGAACGATTGTGCTAAGTGACCTAGCTCATCATAATTATGGATTCTAACGCGCTCATTCAAGTGCCCGCGCGTGATCTGCTGCGCTGCTGCATTCAGCTCTCGCAAGGGAACCATCGTCTGTCGCAGCAGCCAAAATCCGATCAACAACGCAATCCCTCCGGCAAGCAATCCAGCCCACCACAGCGCATTGCGGGCGAATCGCGCATACTCTTGCTCCAAAGGACTTCGCCAGCGCGTCGGGGACAAGACAGAAATATTACCCACGACCTGCCCAGACACGATGATCGGCAAGGCTGACTTTAGCTCGTTCTCTGACAGTTTTTGACCTATCAGTTTTTCGCTAGGGGCTGTCAGAATGATGCCATCACGATTCGCGAGCACGAAGGGAGAACGCCGCCCCGTCTGTGCATCGCGTTTCAATTTTTCCAAAAACTCTTGCCAGCTGCCCGTGCGCTCGTAGTAATTAGCCAAGAGATCGGCGAAGACATTCGCTTGACCCCGTGCGCTGCGTTGGACAAAATTTTCGAACTCTTGATCGATCGCCCGGTTTAAGAAGAGATACCCAAAGCCCGTGGTGAGAATGATGACCAGGGCGAACGAGAGAAAGATTTTTGCTTGGAAGGAGAGTCTGCGAAAGAGCGTCATCCCCCCGTACCCCCGGTTGAAAATTTGTAACCAATCCCGTAGACCGTCAGCACATAGCGCGGATTTCTGTAGTCGAGCTCGATCTTTTGTCTTAGCCTTCGGATGTGCGCATCGATCGAACGCTCAAAACTTTCGTAGGTGGCTCCCCGCAGTGCTTCTAGGATTTGAAGCCGTGTGAAGACTTGGCCGGGATGTTGCATCAAGAACGCCAAGAGATCAAATTCCATCGGAGTCAGCTCGACCGATTCTCCGTCGACCCACGCTTCGTGTTTTTCCAAGTTCAGTTTGAGAATGCCGGCTTCGAGCACTGTCGGCTTGCCTAGGCCGCCTTCGGCGCGACGCAAGACAGCGCGAACGCGCGAGACCAGTTCTCGCACGCTGAACGGCTTTATGACGTAGTCGTCGGCCCCCAGCTCTAACCCCGTGATACGATCGATTTCGTCGGCGCGGGCCGTGAGCATAATGATCGGCACCTCGGATTTTTTTCGGATACGCCGCGCCACTTCGAAGCCGTCCAACCCCGGCAGCATTAAATCCAAAATAACTAGGTCGGGTTGCCATGCGTCGAACTGACTGAGCGCCCCCAGCCCGTCGGATGCCGGCGCGACGCGGAAGCCGGCCTGCTCCAAGTAGCCCTGAATCAGCCGCACAACCCATTCTTCGTCGTCGACGACTAGGATACGTTTGCTCATCGCTGGCTCAATTATAGCGATCTTTTCATGGTTTGGCGCTTCCATAGTCTGCTATCTCTCGTTCCGTAAGAGTGCTTTCCTAGGCTAGCCGTTGAAAGTGACGATCGTTGGACGAAGTGATGACAAAGTGACGACAACGCGAAATTCTCATCTGCTGAGCTTCCGAAATTTGATTCTCCCAGCAAGATTCTTTTGGATGTCACTGGTTCGTCACAAGTTCGTCTTCAGATTTTCGCTTTTATTCGATAATCTAAAGATCAGTTTTTTGGTTGTCAGGCACAAGAAAAATACTTTACACTTGTGTTGTCAAAAAAAGGAAAGGTGAGACGGATGTTGACGATAAAACTCAGCCGTACCCAGCTCGTGATTTTGCTGGGAGTCATTGCCGTTGTGTCAATCGGATACTGGACGTGGGCCAACCACATCTTCGGCATGGGCGTCTATCCCGGCGGGACCTTGAAGGTCGTCTATAAGTTCGAGCGCGCCGACATCGGGCCGAGCACCTATACGATGATCGTCAAGCCGAACGGGAGTAAGTTTGATATTTTTGAGACCGTCGAGAGCAATGGCCGAAAAGCAGATGAGGTTGGGTCAGGCTTTGGCGCTTCCGGCGCGGCGGGCGCGGCCCGTATTCGGTTTGAAGCGAATCGCACTGAAAACATCGATCTGTCTCCCCTGGCCGTCTTGGATGAAAAAGAGATCGAGATTAAGCCCAACGATAAATATCTCTTGCCCGATGGGGCCATCTTGCAGACGGGCGACAAATCGGTGATGCTCGGGATCAATGTGATCAACGCGGTTTACACGCACCCCAACTATCCCACGCAGCGCGTCGTGCTGGCCCTCGCGGACCCTGAGACAAAGAAACTCTTGCTCTACCCTCCGCTCTTGGAGCGACAGAAAGATGGAAAACTGTACACGCGCGTCAAGCTCATCGAGTTCACCCCGCCTCAGAAATAGAAGATCATAATGATTAAGCTCGAAGAGATCGGCCGAAGTTATCAGATGGGGAAGATGCAGGTGCAAGCCCTGCGCGGCTTAGATTTGGAGATCCAAGACGGGGAGTTCGTCGCGATCATGGGGCCCTCCGGGTCGGGCAAGAGTACGCTGATGCATCTGATCGGCGGCTTAGATATTCCCGACCAAGGCAAAGTGCTCTTGGGAGATCAGGACATTTCTAAACAAAACGGCAATCAGCTGGCCGAGATTCGCGGCAAGCAGATCGGCTTTGTCTTCCAGACGTTCAATCTGATTCCGACGCTCTCGGCGCTGAAGAACGTCGAACTGCCGATGATCTTTCAAAAAGTCCCTCGAAAAGATCGCCATCAAAAAGCGAGCCAGCTTCTGGAGTCGGTGGGCTTGGCCGAGCGCTTGAATCATAAGCCCTCCGAACTCTCCGGCGGCGAGCGTCAGCGTGTCTCGATCGCTCGTGCTCTCGTGAACGATCCGCAGATTTTGTTGGCCGATGAGCCCACGGGCAATTTGGATGCCGAGTCGGGCGAGCAAGTGATGCGTATCTTAAAGCAACTGAACGAAGCGAAGAAAATGACGGTCATCGTCGTGACCCATAATCCAGAAGTAGCCAGCTTTGCGCATCGAGTCATTCATATGAAGTACGGACAGGTCGAGGGGATTTCCAACAACGGAGGCAATTGAGATGTTACTCGATTATATGGAGTTGGCGTTGCATAACATCCGGAGCCGCAAGCTTCGGTCGTGGCTGACGATTCTGGGCATCGTCATCGGTGTGACGGCGGTGGTCGCACTGATTGCGATCGGCCAGGGCATGAAGCAGTCGGTCGAGAAAGAATTTGAAGCGATTGGCTTTGACACGATTTTGATGTTTCCCGGCGGTTTAGGAGGACAAGGTGCTGGCGGAGGGGGCCAGGGTGGCGGTGGTGGAGGCGGCGGATTTTTCGGAGGAGCGCAGCAGCCGACGAAGCTCAACGTGAGCATACTTGGGAATTTCCCTAAAATCATCGAAAAATATGGATACACCCGGGTTGAAGCAGTAGAAGTAAGTTCACCGGCGATGCATGGTGTGCTTCGCTCAACCGGACTTAGTCCGGAAGTCACAAAAGATTTCCGCGGTTATTTTAGAGGGTTTGAAATGGCTGAGGGGCGAGAATTTCAAGAAAACGATGATTTCGCTGTCATCCTGGGAAACCAGATTGCTACTGACTTGAAAGCTAACTCTGGGACTGAGATTGAGATTGACAAGAAAAAGTTTAAAGTGATTGGCATATTGACTGCGATACAAACCCGCGGAGGGTTTGGTGCCGGAGGGATCAATAATGCCATTTATATCCCGATCAAGACCATGGAAGCCATGTTCACTAAAAAAGACAAAGACGCGACAGAAGGCAAAGAAGGTACAATCGTATCTACCATCTTGATCAAGGCTGCCAAAGGCACCAAAGTCGCTGATGTCTCGCAACAAGTTCGGCAAATCATGAACCGCCAAGGCACCCCGGTGAACACGGTCACAGCCGAGGAAATCAACAATCGCATCAATGGTGTGTTGGGCACCGTACAGACGACACTGGCAGCGATCGCAGCGATCTCTTTGTTGGTTGGAGCAATCGGCGTGATGAACACCATGTATACGTCTGTCTTAGAGCGCACGCGAGAAATTGGAATCTTAAAAGCTGTCGGAGCCAAAGATCGACACGTCCTGGGAGTTTTCTTGATTGAGTCGGGCTTGATCGGGCTGATTGGGGGAACTCTGGGAATTTTGCTCGGCGTCGCGATCAGCAGCGGCGCGGGAGGGTTTATGGGGAGAGCCCTCGCGTTTGGTCCCATCGGAGGAGGCTCGTTCAGCCCCGACTTCAGCCCGGTCTTGATCATCGGTACATTGCTCTTCTCGTTTGTGCTCGGGGCGATTTCTGGGACCTTGCCGGCGCGGATGGCAGCCCAATTGCGCACAGTCGAAGCATTGCGATATGAGTAAATTTTCGTAGGGACGACGCATACGTCGCTCCTACAGAGCAAAGGAAAGTCCTTGGGTGACTAAAAAAATTCTCGCTGTGATCTTGATCCTGGGCCTTGGGATACAAGCCACTGGTTTAGGAAAAGTGAAGCTTGTCGGCAATTGGGCCAGCTCGGCTACGCTCAAACCTGAATCGCACGCGAAAGTCGACGGAACGTTAGTGGGTGCTTCATCGACGTTCATCATCGGGGCTTTTGAGGGAGACATCGCAGACTCTCCTAGTCGATCGCTGTCTCGCTTATTCTTGACTGACCCCGCATTCACCGACTTCGGCACGGCGTTCCAAGTGGTCTTCCAGCTGCCCACGATGCCCCAAGGGTTAAACAAAAGCGTGCTGCATTTGCAGGGCTACAATAAACAAAAGATTATCTTCGACTTTCCTGTCGGCAGTCTATTATGGACGTCGGACCTAGCGCTCTCTCCGGGAGCCACTTGGTTCGTGCGTTACTACTGGAATCGGTTCTTCGTGACCTATGCCGGCGTGATCCTTACGGACGAGCTCTTGGTTATACCTACCGCGGCGGGGGTTATTCCGGGAATGAAGTTGGCGTTCAAGGGAAGTACCTTTGGTGGGGCAGGCGTCGAGCTGATCAATCTCTTTGGGATCAATACAGATTTGAGCTTGATCGGGGGCGGACCTCCCGGCCCACCGCCGTCGCTTTTTGACTGGACGAGCACGGAATTGAACTTGAGTGGCCTGAGTTTCTTCGATTGGGTCAGTTTCGACAACACGACGCGTTTCAGCCGGAAGAATGGCTTTGAATTCGTCCAATTCGACTTCGACATCGAGCCGCAAGAGTTGGAGCTGATCAAGTTCGATTTCTTTGTGAAGGTCTCATCTTCCTCGACGTTGATGGTCCTCACGACGATGCTCGATCTCGACATTGCTTTTCTGTACATCTACTCCGACCCCGTCATTGTGCATGGGTTTAACGTGCCCTTCGTAGACCTGGGGAGCAATGAGCTCTTGAGCGCGTCACTCGCGCTCCAGGGCAACCTCTATAAGAAAAAGGGTGCCCGAGACATGGACCTGAAGGCAAGAGATTACTACGTTGACCTTGTCGCTTTTAAAGACCCTCTGCATTATGAGAAGACCAATTTTGACGCAGCTTTCTCGCTAGAGGGGAGGGCCGCCGGCGTTAATTTCTGGGGCAATCTCTATTTTAAGCTGGGCAGCTTTGTCCCGATTCTCTTCACGGGGAGATTCAGCTACGAACCTGAGCTGACCAAAGAACTCGGGATTGGAGGAGGAATTTCTGTAGACCCAACGGGTGGCCTGAAAGAATTGGTCGCGAACATCGAATGGTGGTTCTCTTCGTACTGAGCGAACTTCTCTCAGTGCAGCTTGTCTAACTCCGGCAGGAGCACGACGCTCTCTTGTTCGTTCGGGTCGGTGCGCGCGATGATCGCCGTGCAAGGTTCTGTTTTGCTTGGATTGTAGGGCAAGTGCGGCGTCCCGGCGGGAATATACAAAAACTCGCCCGCACGAACCGTGAGATGTTCTTCCAAATTTTTCCCGTACCAGGTACCGCTCTCCCCGCTGATCACATAGATGGCTGTCTCGTGATTCTCGTGCATGTGCGCTTTAGCGCGCCCTCCAGGAGGAATGGTCAATAAATGCATACAGATGGCTTTAGAGCCGACGCTCTCGGAGGAGATAGCTCCGCCATAATCGAAGCCCTGCTTCCCATGATAGCGCTCGGTTGCGCGGATCACTTTGCACGTTTTTCCTTCTTTGGCTTTCATGATGATCTCTCCTTTGTTCTTGAGTGAAGCTCCCTCCCTTTGGGCAGGGAGCTTCACTTAGTTCCTTGGCGACGCACTATGTGACCACAAATTGCTGGCTGCTCTTTGCTACCGTCAGGCACCCCAAGAAGATGCTTACTAAATGAAGCTCATCGGGGTTCATCACAACCACAGTCCCGACTAGGTCCGTCTGCTTCGGAATGTAGTTGCCACTCGCTATCGAAAATTGCAGAGCATTGGTGTGGACATCATAGCTGTATGTTCCCCAATAATCATGATACACTTCAAAAGGCTCCCAGGTGACTGAAAAACTGCCGTCCGCCTCGAATATCAGTTCCCTAAAGGGCTCCGGTGCATCTCGCACTTGACCATTGCACAATAATTGACGGGTCTCATACCACCGACCGACCAGAGGATTGGACTCGGAAGTATAAACTACCGCATGGGCTTCGAGCTCGAGACCAATGTCAAGTCTTGCCAGGATCATTATCCACAAGCCAGGTTCTGCTTCTGGAGAGACAGTGAGTGTCCCATCGGAAGAAATGTTGCCGGCAGTCTCCGGTCGGATAGTCCAGGCCGCTTTCTCTGGAGCGGGTCTAAAGACATAGCAGCACTCCCACTGGCCGACTTGAAATCGTATGCTATCGCCAGGCTTGACGTTTGCCGAGAGGGGCTTAATCGCGTAAGGATAAACTACTGCATGGGCCTCGAACTCAAGGCTACTGGCAAGTCTTGCCAGGATCGTTATCCACAAGCCGGGTTTTGCTGCTGGAGAGACGGTGAGAGTCCCGTCGGCGGAAATCTTACCGGCAGTCTCCGGTCGGATGGTCCAGACCACTTTCTCTGGAGTGGGTTTAAAGTCAGAGCAACACTTCTCCCAGTGGCCGACTTGAAATTGGACACTATCACCACGTTTGATGTCTACCACGAGGGGTTTAATCACAAGCTCTGGCTTCCCTTCAGGTGGCTTCAGTGGCACACAGCCTGAGGTTACTAACAACGCAACACACAAGACGGTCAAGAAGCCCCTCCGCTTGGACACAGGCATTCTTTGCGATCCATCCTTTGCGTTATTGCCTCTCACTTATTAGGAACCCTCGTACATTTGTAGCACATTCTTAATATGACAGTCAAGACATTCGTACGGCAGGGAATTTGTCGTGTCGTGCAGGTCGGTTGCTGGTGTCTATATTGTAGAACTGAAGGGCGTTGCCGTATGATCGTAATGTTCAAAGATCAAATTTTTTACTGTTTAAGCGAAAGAGGCTTGATCGGAGCAGCAGACCCTCAGCGCACCCAACACTACCATCCGGGAACCTTCCTTGCAGGGCACCTAGCTCAAGGAGCACTGGCCAGCTCCCGATGACTTGCAGACATGTCAACGTCGAAATATTGATTTCCATGTCTCTCTCAACAGAGCCAACATAAGCAACACGACAAACACCAGAAAAATCTTTAGGAACGCCATGTATGCTGCGGGAGCAGTTACATCGACCGACAGGTAGGCAAAAACACTAAAAAGAAGTGCACAAGCATAGAGCACTGCTAAACGCAGAAAGGTAATGACAATTCTACAAGCCCTTGGCATGATGAATCGCTCGGAAAGCAGACATCTTTCTTGCAGGGACTGTGATATTCTGCGTGCAATGAGTTTATTGGCGCAATCTCCGTATTTGAGTCTCTTTACACCTTGCTCGCACTTCACGATAGTTTCCTCCCCTCTTGGTTTCGTCTTCAGTCGAGGGCCGGAGAGTGCCCGACCCTCGACTAGCCAAATTTCTCTCACTTCAGAATGACCATCTTTTTCACCTCTTTTCTAAGGACGTGCCCGTCAGACGTACTCACGGTGTCCACGTACAGATAGATCCCGTTAGCCAGTGGACGTTCGATTTCTCGGCCCATCACACTAAGCGCAGAGCTGGCAACAAACCCACTGTCGTAGAGCGTTCGCCCGTTCAGATCGAAGACTTGCCTGCGTAGACCTTTTTCCTCTGCCTGCGAGGCAAGTGATTCATGTACCTCGAATGAACTGCTCATGGGCTGTCCAATCATCTTGTCCGTATGGCACTGATCCTTCATTGCCACCGGGTGGGCCTTCTTGCCCTGCTTGATCAGATTATTGTACTTGTCGGTCGCCTTGATGAACCCAGCAATGGCTTTACGGATTTTCTTCAACTTTCTTACCGAGGTGATGCCGCACGGGCCGACGACGTCCGCCCTAACGAAGTCCTCAGCGCTCAAGGGGCTTGTTCCGGCGATGGCTGCATCCAGACGAGCCAAGTCCGCCGCGTTGATGAGACCGTCCGCGTTAATGTCACCGCTGACTGGATTGATGATGTTCCTTGAAGGAACATATTTATAGCTGAGTAGAACCGGCACTGAGTCCAGAACTGGTAAAGGTGGATCCTTGGCAACACAGGCGACTATGGGGACAGGCAAAGGCGGGGCTGGTATGCCATAGATCGACGCCATGTCGTCACTCGTCGTGCTTTGGCCTGGCCTTAAGATAACGACGGCGTCCGGGTCGTTGCACTCACTGGTATCGTGGCCCCCCTTGACAAGCATAAGAATTACGTTCGAAAGACCGGATGGCAGTTCGATCTTTGTGAGGTGACCATTGGTACCATATCCAAAAGTGCCCGTGTACGGTAGGTTACCCTCCCAGACCGGCTGGCTCTGTAGTAGGAATAGCACTGTTGCCTCAAGCTCTCCACCGCCTCCACCTCCTGATGGAGGTACATAGTTATCACAGCCTGGTATTATAGGATTGTTGCAATGTGCATATGCACTTGTAGAATCTTGATCCTTACTTATGTAGCCTCTCTCGAAATCTTGACGCCATGGCCAATGTTGATCGGGAAAGTAAGCATCGTTGATAGGATACCCCAATGTTCCACCAGCTCCACCCAGGCTCAGCCATTTCGTGCGTATGTCTCCGTTCACTTCATAAACACCCAATGTTGAGGCATAGATCGACCCATGCTCGAAATCGCTGTACCGGCCAAAATTGGCTGCATCCAGCTCGTCCGTAGTGGGATAGCCTAAATAGCCTAAGAAGCTTCTGGGTCCTCCCAGGCTCAGCCATTTCGTGCGTATGTCCCCTTCCACTTCATGGGTGCCTACTGAGGAGGTGTAGATCGACCCATTCTGGAAGTCGTTATACCAGCCACCAGGAATCGCCGCTTCATCGGAAGTGGGGTAGCCTAAGAAGCCCCCGGCTCCACCTAGGCTGAGCCATTTGCCTAGTATCGATCCCTTGACAAAATGGGTTCCTACAGAGGGATCTGGTGAGGCATAGATCAATCCATTCTGGAACTCGTTATACCAGCCACCAGGAATCTCCGCTTCGTTGGTCATGAGGTAGCCTAACGAGCCTCCGGCTCCTCCCAGGCTGAGCCATTTATCTCGTATCGACCCGTTGATCCTATGAGCACCCCCCGCAGAGGTCCAATAGATCGACCCATTCTGGAAGTCATTGTAGCGACCGCCGCCCGGTGCGTCTTTCTCATCGGTAACGGGAAAGCCTAAAACTCCCAGAAATCCGCCCAAGCTGAGCCATTTGTCTCGTATCAGTGTCTTGACAAAATGAGTTCCTACAGAGGGATCTGGTGAGGCGTAGATCGACCCATTCTGGAAGTCGTTGTAGTGACCGCCGCCAGGTGCGGCCAAATCATCCGTGACAGGAAATCCCAAGACGGCTGGTCCACCTGCGCTTAAATACTTCTCGAAGACAGGCCCATGTACTTCATAAGCTTTTGCGCAAACTCCTTCTGTTGTCGAGCAGACGTAGATAGCTCCCTCCTGGCTATCGAGAGTCTTGTAGCGTCTGAAATAACCGATAGCACCATTCTTATCAGTGTTGCCTCCCGCCGACGGTGAGGGGTAGATAGGCATCACATCAGTGCTAGTTCCATCACTTGTGTTCGGGCTCAGGTTGTGCAGGGCTTCATACTTGCACTCAATAACCGACTCTGGGTTGTGTCAAGTAGTTTTCTGTAAATTGGATTCCAAGATCGGCAGCGGTTTAGGCCGCAATCAACTCCTTCGACTTCAACTGCGTCCACTCTGCTAACGCGGTCATGTCCAAGTACTTTGGTCCGGTCAGCCAGGTCT
>JACOSB010000044.1 GCA_016179105.1 Candidatus Acetothermia bacterium | reverse complement strand
TACTTAGTGAGGGAGATCTCCGCGTGGGAAACGGAACGAAACCGACAAGGAGCTGGAGTACACTGGGACTTCACACCCGCTGATGCTCGGTGTAAGTTCGCTCGCTTCTACCCCTCAACTTCAAATGGATGAAGTACTAGGTCCAGGCCAAACAAAGATCTACCAGGAGGTCTCCGTATGCGTCGCAAACTATTCAGGTCGGTGAGCGCTTCTCGGGGTGGCCCGCTGATCCGAGTACTCTGTTTACTGCTGATCGTACTTCCCGCGTTAAGTCTGGCTTCTTCCGCCCAGCGCGGGGGCGGTCTGCCCAACCCGGCTCAGACCAAAGTGGACAAGATTCAGGCACGAGCCCAATGGTTCTACGGGCAGCGCGCGTATCCGTTGGGCTACATTCCTGACCGGGCACGACCACGAGCCCTAGAAGAACGCGACAGACTTTCGGAGGTATCCCCTGCGGAAGAGGTTTCCCCCCGCTCTGCGCCCGTGGAGGGCAACAGCTGGACGAGCATCGGCCCGGCACCGATCGATACCAACGGAGTCGACTTCCCCCAGGTCGGCGACAAAGCGAGCGGTCGGGTCACGGACATCGCGGTCGATCCGAGTAACTCGGACCATTGGTTCATTGGCGCGGCTCAAGGCGGCGTCTGGGAGACCACGAACGCGGGGGCCAGCTGGACCCCGAAGACGGATAACCAGGCCTCTCTGGCGATCGGGGCCCTTGCGATTGCGCCTAGCAGTAGCAATATCATCTATGCCGGCACCGGGGAAGGAAACCTTGGATGTACTAACTACTTCGGGGCAGGGTTACTCAAATCTACCGATGGCGGCGGCAGCTGGACTCTGCTGGGTACCGCTGTCTTTGCCCACAGAAACTTCACTAAGCTCAAAGTGCACCCGACGGACCCCAATACGGTCTTGGCCACGACCGTGTTCGGTCAAGCTGGCGGAAAGTTTGCCTGTGCCTCTCCGCTCTCTGCCCCCGCCGCGGGCATCTACAAATCGACCGACGGTGGCTCCAACTGGAGTCTCAAGTTGCAGGGGTTTGCCACCGATTTAGATGCAGACCCCACGAATTTTAATAACCAATACGCGGGGCTCTTTGGAGGTTCAGAGAACGGCTTGTATCGCTCTACGGATGGCGGAGACACATGGACGTTCGTGAGCGGCCCGTGGACCGGGTTGTCCGGGGGAGTGGATCGAGTCGCACTGGCCATCGCTCCCTCAAACCCTAGCACGGTGTACGTAAGCATCACAAATGCTAGTAACGGCGAGCTGCTGGGTCTGTGGCGCACCGATAACGCCTGGGCAGCGACTCCTGCATGGACGCAAATCCCCGTAGGAGCCACCGACGATGGCACGGGTATCCACGGCTATTGCGGTTGGGATGGTTTTTTCCACAATGTTGAAGCCCAGTGTGGTTACGATCATAAACTTATCGTCGACCCCGCGGACAACAACACCTTATATGCCGGTGGAATCTACTTGTGGAAGTGTAGTTCGTGTACAGCATCTCCCACGTGGACAGAGATCAGTCATGTACAAGGCATAGGCGGCCCTACGAATCGCGTCCATCCTGACCACCATGCGCTCGTTTGGGTGGGAAGCCGACTCATCGTGGGCAGCGACGGCGGGGTCTGGAGCACCAGCGATGGAGGGAGCACCTGGACCAATCACAACACGAATCTGGCGATCACGCAGTTCTACTCCGGCAGCCTCCATCCCACCAATCCTAACGTGGCCTTTGGGGGTGCCCAAGACAACGGCGATGTTGAATTCACGGGCAGCAGCGCTTGGACAGAGTTCTTCATCTCTGACGGAGGAGATAGCATCATCTCAGCTACGGACCCCGACACGAGCTGGGGTCTCACTGGCGCGGGCTTCACGATATTGCGCTTCAACACTGGATCTGTGCATTTCTTTAGGGAAGTTGACACAGGTATAGATAAGACGGGCCAGCCTTTTCTTCCACGAATGAAGAAGTGCCCCAACGACGACGACGTGGTGATCGTGGGCACGGACAACGTCTGGCGCACGAACAACTTCTTCAGCAGCACTCCCGCCACTCCCACCTGGTTCTCCAACAGCCCCGACCCACTGCGGCCCAATCCCCCGCATCCGGGATTCCCCATCACGGCCATGGCCTTCGCTGAATCCGATGGCGCTTGTAATATTTACGCCGTCGGCACCGCGGGAAGAATTTTCATCACCCTCAACGGTGGCGCGAGCTGGGCTGACATCAGCACCGGCCTTCCCAACCGATATGTCACCAATCTTGCGTTCGATCCCACCAATGCGAACACGCTCTACGCGACGTTCTCGGGCTTTGATGAAGGCACGCCCGGCCAGCCGGGGCACGCCTTCAAGACCACCAGCGCCACGGCAGTTTCACCCAGCTGGAAAAACATCAGCCCTGCGGTGAACATTCCCTTCAACGCCATTGTGGTAGACCCGTTCAATCCCAGTGTCATCCATGTCGGAACCGATCTAGGCATTCTTCGCAGCGACAAGGGGGGCAGCAAGTGGACCACGATCGGCCCGGCGAATGGAATTCCCAATGTGGCGGTCCTCGATCTCGCGGTCAATCATGCCACCAACACACTGATGGCTTTCACCTACGGACGCGGCGCTTTCCGCGTGAATCTCCCCGCTCCGCCGCCGCTTCCCCCAACTACGATTGCTACCTTGAAAGTAGACGATGGTTCATTTGAGCAATTCATTGGTTTCCCCGGCGGGGGTTCCCCAGGCTACTTCGTCAACCGTCTCACGCCGCCTAGCTATCCGGCGACGCTCAAGAAGATTCTTATCCTCTTCCCAGCGAGCAAGTTTTCGCTGCCGGTGAACACACCCATCAGCTTGTTGGCCGGCACCAATCCCAGCGGCAACAGTAATATCGACGGAATCACTTTCCAGAGCATCAACACCTCGGTCGGTTTCGTGGGACGGACGGGTGATGTGTACATTCTCTCTTCTCCGCTGACGATCAATTCCGGGGATTTCGTGGTCGGTTTCTCGGTGAACTATCCTCCCGGGATCGGCCCTGTCACTCAGGATCATGACTCGCCCTCGCAATTGCGTTCGTACGTTTCCTCGGACGGGGCAACGTTTAGCGTGATTGATACGTTCGGCTCAAACTTGGCGGGCAATTTCCTCATCCGGGCAACTGTGAGCTTAGGAGCTCCGCCGCCTCCCTGCACGGGCGTCACGGCGACGTCCAGCCCGACGGCAGTGGTCTACAAGAACCTCAACTTGAAAACCCTCAACCTAACCATCAAAAACGGGGGCACGACGCCGGTGAATATCACGAGCATCGCGCATAAGACGGGCCTGCCTCTCACGATCGTGAGTATTTCTCCTAACCCGACGACCAAGACGATCCAACCCGGGAAGAAGCAAAAATTTACCATCAAGACCCAAGCAGCGGGCCCCTTGCCCCTCACGGTCTTGGGTCCGTATTTCACCAGTTTTATCAGCTGTGGCGCGGGTGGGTCAGCCTCGGTGTCCGATGAAGAACTGTCACCACAAAGCCTCAGCTTGCAGCTGCGCGGGAATGAATTGATCCTGCAAACCGATCGCGCGGTTGAGTCGATGCGGCTGCAACTCTTCGACTTGAGCGGGCGACGCCTGATCGACAAGACGGAGGCGAGCGGTGCGTTGACTCTACTAGCAGCTACCGACCGCCATCAGCCCTTAGCGAATGGCGTCTATCTCTATGTGGTGAGCCTGCGCGACAAAGCGGGAGTCCTCTTGCAGAGCGAAGTGCGCAAGCTGATCATCGTGCGCTAAAGCAGGAAAAGCACGAACGAGCGTAAGCAAAGTCTCTCTGCTCAAAATGAGAGGGGTTTTGCTTTTCTGTTTTATCATTTTTTGACGTGGGTGATTCCCATCGTTCCACGATAGACGAGATGCTCGCACCGCGCGTTGATGTTCAGAGGTTAAGCAGGCAGGGAGCGTACTCTGCGCCGACGATCAATGTCGATGACTTGGGACTAGAGGAAATCAGGAGCTCAACTTCTGCTAACCCGCATTAACCACTAATTTGAATTAACAGCTAAGTCATCAGAGTTTTTTGAAGCTGTCGTATTTGTTTCTAATTGGACAGACCGTCACGGTCGTCTAGTGTATCTTGTGTAAATTGACGTTCCCCCGGAACTGGACAGTTTTCGGGGAGGACGTCAAAGCCAGATTTTTTCAAAGTTCGTTTACTCTTTCAGGTGATAGGGCACATTGATCAGTATTACATCTTCACGTCCGTACAGATAGAGTTTGAGCATCAGCGCTGATTGATTATGAAGTAGCTGCTGCCACGGACGCGCCGGGACAAACTCGGGCAAAATAACAGTAATTGTGGACTTCGGTTTCTCGGCCTTCAGTTCGTTGAGATATTGCTCGAACGCCTGCAGAAAGCTGCGATAAGGGTTATGCACGATCTTGAGCTCGATCCCCGGACACCAACGCTTCCATTGGCTGAGCAATCGTGAAGTTTCATCAGGGTGCAGTTCGATATAGACGGCGTGAACTTCGGAGCTGAGGCTGAGGGCATAGTCCAAAGCTCTGAGGGTGCCGCGATGCACCGCGTTGACAGGAATGACGACGACGGAAGAGCGCGTCCTGAGTGATCCTTGCCTTCCTTCGAGCGAGAGCGCATGAGCGACGGAAGCATAGTGCGCATGAATGACATGAAAGATCCATAAGATCACAGGAATTAAAACAAGAACGATCCACGCACCCTCTGTGAATTTAGTGATAGCGAAGATTAACGCAACGATTGCCGTAATCGCTCCTCCCACCATCAAGAGACCGATCCCAGCTCGCCGACTCCAACTTATTTTTCGTTCTCTCAAATGATGACGAGCAACTCCCCACTGAGAGAGCGTGAACGCGATGAAGACGCCGATGGCATATAAGGGAATCAAGTATTGCGTGCTGGCGCCGGAGCGATAGATCAAGAGTCCCGCCAAGACGCCAATCCCGATGATTCCGTTGGAGAAGACCAAGCGATCCCCGCGATTGCGCAATTGTCTCGGGAGATACCCATCGATGGCCATCAGAGCAGCTAACTGGGGAAAAGCACTGAACGAGGCGTTGGCGGCCAAGAAGAGCACCACGAACGTCGACAATTGAAGAATATAGTAGATCACTCCGTTGCCGAGAGCCCAGTGCCCCAATTGACTTAAGAGCGTCTCAGACTTTTGAGGATCAGGATAAAGCCCGAGGTGCTGTGACAAAAACGCGACGCCGAGCGACATCACCGAGAGCAGTACTCCTAAGTAAAAAAGACTTCGCGACGCATTCTGATGCTCAGGAGGACGAAAGATCGATACAGCGTTGGAAATCGCTTCAATGCCCGTCAGTGTCACGGCTCCTGATGAGAAGGCTTTGAGAATCAAGAACCAGCCCAAGCTGCTGTGCGTGCTGGACAAGGACGCCGGAGGCGGCAATGGAGCACCGCTCAGCGATCGCCAAAGTCCCATGCCCAAAGTCAAGAAGACAGCGCCAATAAAAAAATAAGTGGGCAGGCCGAAGACCCAGCCGGACTCTCGCACCCCGCGCAAATTGATCAGGACCATCACGAACAGAATAATCAAAGAGAATTCGGTCTGGTTGATCGGCAGATCAGTCCAAGCACTGTAAATTGCATCGATGCCCGCCGAGATACTCACAGCCACGGTTAGCACGTAGTCGATGAGTAACGCAGCTCCGGCGACCAGTCCGGCAAACGGGCCGAGATTTTCTTTAGCAACGGTGTACGCACCGCCCCCTTGAGGATAAGCGTTGAGCAGTTGGCGGTAAGAAATGATGACAATCCAAATCAGCCCAGCGATCGCCAGCGCGATCAAGGGCGTGAGGACCAGCGCTACCGGCCCGGCTTGACTGAGAACAAGAAGAATCTCTTCCGGCCCATAGGCGACGGAGGAGAGTGCATCAGACGAAAGAATCGCGAGCGCCAGGAACAAGGGCAAGCGCTCGTGTCCGGCGAGTGCGCTGGGCAACGGGTGCCCGAACAAAAAGCGTTTCAGACTACGCCACATAAAAGCTAAGCTGGTATGTTAGCTCACCGCGGGCGAGAGTTCAAGAGCGCATATAAAGCCCACCGTTGACGTTGATCGTCTCGCCGGTGATGTAAGATGCGTCGTCGGACGCGAGAAACGCGATGACGTTTGCGATTTCTTCGGGAGCCGCGACGCGCTTCAAGGGAATTTGGGCACGAATCGCATCACCGCTTTCAGCGAGCGCGCGCTGGTTCATCTCGGTGTCCGTGTAGCCCGGGGCCACCGCGTTCACAGTGATCTCCGGAGCCAACTCTCGTGCCAGTGATTTTGTCAACCCCGAAATTCCGGCCTTAGCCGACGCATATGCCGAGCCGTAGTCTGAGCCGGTCATCGCGCGCAAGCTCGAGAGATTGACGATGCGTCCCCAGCCCGCTTTCTTCATATGCGGTGCGCAAGCTTTCGCACAATAGAAAGCTCCCGAGAGGTTGATATTGACAAGACGTAGCCAGTCCTGAGGTTCCAAATTGAGAAGGGTAGCCTTTTGGCTCGCACCGGCATTGTTCACCAAGATATGCACACTGCCTAAGTCAGCAACGACACGTTCGACCATCTGTTGTACTTGTCGGTAGTCCGAGATGTCAGCTCGAAGAGCGAACGCACGACGGCTCAATCCTAAAATTTGTTTGACAACTTCTTGAGCAGCAGCTTCGTTGGTTAGGTAATTGACGACGACATCGCAGCCTTGTTGTGCGAGTTTGATGGCCGTAGCAGCGCCGATCCCGCGCGAAGCCCCTGTGACGAGTGCGATTCTCAAAAAAATTCACCGCCTCATTCTAGCACTCAGCCTGCGGCTTATGCATTCTGATTCACTGACCGTCGTTATTCCACTCTGTTTCAAGAAGCTTGAGCCGTTGGCCTAGCCCTTGAAAATAGTGTTTGGTGCTCGACTGGATGTCGACACCGAAGCGACGCTTATCCGGTAGATCATGCAGTTGCTGCTCCCAGCGCTTGCCGAGAGCTAGATCTCGTTAAGAGGTTTCCGGCCCGCGAATCCATCTTGAAGTTTGTGCCAGAATTTTAGAGCAGACTCGCCGGCTTTCCAGCAGAGATAGACCTCTTCGCCGCCGGAGCGTACATGAGGAAAATCGATGAGCCCCTCGTCCAGCCCTTTGACGATGATCCCACGATCGTGAAGCTCAGTGACGATATGGACTAATTCTTCCATCGCGCGCGGGTAGGGCTTGATGCTGTCAAGATGAGCGATCGTGTAGCGCTTTTGGTAAGGATCGTAACTGAGACGGTCGAGTTGGCGCTTGAGTCTTAAGATAGTCTCGACTTGAGGCCGAATCTGTGCCAAGATTTGCTGAGCTTCTTCGATCGTAAAGTGTTTCTTGTATTGCATCATCTAAGATTAGCGTAAAGAGATTCATATGCACAAATTGTAGGGAAATCTTCTTTATCAATGCTCTAGCGGGGCGAGCGACCGTTCGCCCCTACTTTTGGCACTTCGGACAGCAGTAACTGCTCCGCCCACCTTGCTCTAAGCGTTCGATCGTCGCTTTGCAGTGGATGCAGGGCTGATTTTCTCGGTCGTAGACCGCGAGAAAATTCTGGAAATTGCCGACACCGTCGAGACTGCGATAGGTGTCCACGGTCGTGCCCTGTTCACTAATCGCTCGCTCAAGCATTTTTTCAATTTGGGTGAAAAGCCGTTTTACTTCTTGAGCACTCAAGCTAGAAGCTGAACGCTCTGGGTGAATCTTACTGGCGAAAAGGGCTTCGCAGGCGTAGATGTTCCCGAGGCCGGCTATTTTCGTTTGATCGAGCAAAGAGCGCTTGATCTCTTGAGGGCTTTGGAGCGATGCTCGAAAATTTTTGAGTGTGTAGCTCGGATGAAATGGCTCGATGCCCAGTTGCGCCAAGGGCTGGAGCTCAGAGAGATTTTTTGTCTCAGTCAGATGAAGAGTCCCAAAGCGCCGCGTGTCCTCAAAGTAGAGCGTTTTTCGGTCGAATTTCAAAATTAGACGGGGTTTTTGAGGGCGATCTAAGCTGAACCATCCCGTCATGCGCAAGTGAAAAACAATCGAATGTTTCCCAAAATCGAAGATGAGAAACTTGGCACGGCGTCCAAGTTTTCCGACTTTATTCCCGATGAGCGCGCGCTTCAGTTCTTTCTCAGTGCAGTTTTGGAGTAATCTTGGTTCGTGTACTTCGAGATCACGCAATTGTAGATTGAGAACCTCGCGCTCGAGCGAGCGCCGGATCGTCTCGACTTCGGGAAGTTCAGGCATAAGACTCTTAAACCAATCTCGTCCCCATGAGAGCCATTCCTTCAATGATGCGCTATTGTATCTGATTCTTGGATTCTGCGCCGGAATGCTTCCCGAGCTGCAGATGGAAATATCCAAAAATATGCTAAACAATTATAAGATGATCACTTACAGTATTTGACAACTTTATTTTCATATGATATAGTCAATTATACAGGGTTTTGCGCAGAATAAAATCTTAGCGTAATTATGTTAATTACGCACCATCCGCAATTCTGCGCGAAGCGGTCAAAAACATAAAACTGGGGTTGACTCACTGAGCTTCCCGTTCGGTCGTCACGTCCCGTCTCCACGTTGCTTCTTGGAAGTTCTGGAGCAGCCGATCAGCGAGTCAGCCCTTGACAACCAAGGAGGGGGTATGCCTCATCTCGCTTTCACCCGAGAGTTCATGTTGAATCGACGAGAGCAAGGGGCCCGTGATTCCCGAGGACGAAGAAAGGCTAGGTGCTTCTCCGAGCAACCCTATGGACTCGTTGCTCTGTGGAGGGGGTTACTGGTTGTCCTGGGATTGCTGTTCGTCGAGTGGCCGATAACGACATTGGACGTCTACGCTGCATCGGGGACTTCTCATCTCAGTGATTCTTGTTTATCTAGTGGCGGAAAAAGCCACAGTCGATTCGCAGGGCCCAACTGTCATATCGATGGAGTGCCGCAGATCACGCTGACGGTGACCAAGATGGGCAAGGGGCGAGGCACTGTGATCAGCAACGAATCCCAGCCCAAGATCAATTGCGGGCTTAGCTGTATCAGCACTTACGATCTCGGTAGCTCCGTCACTCTGCTCGCCATCTCCAACGAGAACTCGGTCTTTTCCGGCTGGAGCGGCTGTGACTTCACCTCCAGCGACAATTTCATCAATTTTTGCACCCTGCAATCCATGAACGCCGATCGGGCTGTGCGGGCGACCTTTCAGGGAAGATCAGCTCCGGTGATCATCGATAAGTCGGATGCTTCTCACGCTTTCAGTCCCAACGGAGACGGGGTTAAAGACGCGCTTGCCATCAGTTTTGACGTCCAAGAAGCCATCTCGTTTCCCGTTGCTTGGATGATCTCAATCAAAGACAGCGGAGGGATTGTGATCAAGACCTTCCAAGGGACTCTCGCTGTCAACGGTACGGTTAATGTGAGCTGGGATGGCAAAGATACGACCAACGCACTCGTTCGCGACGGAATCTACAGAGCCCATATCGAGGTCGCGAATGCGGACGGAAGATCGATGACCAAAGATTTTCAGATTTTTGTGGATAGGACACCTCCTCTTCTGGTCGGCAATCGCTCCCCCGAGCCAAACACCTATGGTTGGAACGACACTGATGTCATCGTGACCTTCAACTGCACCGATGCTGGCTCTGGAATCGCCCTAGGGCCAGTGAGTCCTCAAGTAGTCAGTGTCGAAGGCCAGGGCCAATCCCGAAGCGCAACGTGCACCGACAACGCTGGCAATAGGGCTGACCTGAGTGTGAACGGAATTAGCATAGTAAGACACCGCCCAGTGTCACGATCACCGGCGTGCGCAATGGAGTGACCTATAGCAATGGTTACGTTCCAGTTCCCGGTTGTGCTACGATTGATTTTCTCTCGGGGGTAGCGACCCAGGCGACGGCCACTATAGACCCTCCGTTCGCCCACGGGTTGGGGGCACACACCGTCACCTGCAGCGGCGCGACGGACAGAGCAGGCAATATCACGGTGACGAGTGCCTCCTACGCAGTCGGTACGTGCGTGAACGTGTCCGTTTCTTATAGTCCGCGCAGCATCATCTTCCGGCCACAAAGGCTTCGCGGAGATACTCGAACCCTGCGGGTCACTATGATGAACGATAGCGGTGGCCCCCTCACAGTCAACGAGATCGTGCTCGATGCGTTGAGACTCCCGGCTTCGTCCTATGCAATCTCGCGCTTCTCCAGCGGCTTACGGCGGGGGCAACAATATATCAAGCCGGGGCTCCCTCAGACGGTCCAGAACGGCCGTAGTCTGACGTTTTTTGTCAGGGTTGAGAAGACAGCCAACACGGGGATGGAAAAGGCGGGTGCCCCGTATTTTGATGTATCGATGAGCTGCGGCCAATTACCCATAACTCAAGAATCTGCAGATAGAGAGCCGAACGAAGAAAAGATTTCCCAAGAGCTTAGCCGAGGGATCCGAAATGGGAGAATGGAAGAGCCGAGGCGCTTAGAACTCTTTGATTTGATCGGGCGAAAGCTGGTCGACCTAAGAGATAATCAACTCTTATGGATAAGTTTGCCCACAGCGGCAGCTGCGTATGAGCCTCTGGCGAACGGGATTTATCTAGTAAGAGTAGTCATACGGGGGTATGACGGCAGGCTAATGCGAGCTGTGGTAAAGAAGCTGCTCATCCTCCGATAGAACACTGGTTCTCGCCCTCGGTAAGGTTGGGTCGGTCATCCCACCTTTGAACGCGCTCCAGGCCGTGTGCTACAATTAGGCACGCTGCGAAAGCGTGTGTCCAAGGAGGTCTCATTCATGGCCAAAGCTGCCGAGCCAGACCTGAAGCGAGAAAAAGAGCGTTGGGAGAAGGAAATATTAGAGCCATTCTTGAAAAAAGCCAAGGAGCGCCGCGAACGGTTTATCACTGTCTCGGACGAAGAGTTTAACCGTCTCTACGGTCCCTCGGACATCGCTGATCTCGATTATGAACGCGATTTGAGCTATCCGGGAGAGTATCCCTATACGCGCGGCGTCTATCCCACCATGTATCGCGGGCGGCTCTGGACGATGCGCCAATTCGCGGGCTTCGGCGGCCCGGAAGACACCAACGCGCGCTTCAAGTATCTTTTGAAAGAAGGGCAAACGGGGCTCTCGACGGCGTTCGATATGCCGACGTTGATGGGGCTCGATTCGGATCACCCGCTCGCTGACGGAGAAGTTGGAGTCGAGGGCGTGGCAGTATCGACTCTGGCTGATTTTGAAATTCTGTTTGACGAGATCCCGCTCGATCAAGTGACGACAAGCTTCACGATCAACCCGAGCGCGCCGGTGATTTACGCGATGTACATCGCGATCGCGGACAAGCAGGGCGTTCCGAGAGACAAGATCCGCGGCACGATCCAGAACGATATGCTCAAAGAATTTATCGCCCAGAAAGAATGGGTCGTCTCGCCCAAGCCATCTGTAGATTTAATTGCCGATATTTTTGAGTTTGGCATCAAAGAAACTCCAAAATTTAATTTGATTTCTATCTCGGGCTATCACATCCGTGAAGCCGGAAGCACAGCGATCCAAGAGTTAGCCTTCACGCTCGCCGATGGCATGGCTTATGTCGAAGCTGGTCTCGAGCGTGGGCTCGATATCGATAAATTCGCGCCTCAGTTGAGTTTCTTCTTTAATTCGCACAATTCTTTCTTTGAAGAGATTGCGAAGTTCAGAGCCGCGCGAAGAATTTGGGCCCGCGCGATGCGCGAGCACTATGGCGCGAAGAACGAAGAAAGCTGGAAATTGCGCTTCCACACACAGACAGCCGGCTGCTCGCTCACCGATCAACAACCGTTGATTAACATCGTTCGCGTGACGCTTCAAGCGCTCGCTGCTGTATTGGGTGGAACTCAATCATTGCACACGAACTCATTCGACGAAGCGCTGGCTTTGCCCACTGAAGAAGCCGTGCGCATCGCGCTACGCACTCAACAAATTATCGCCTACGAGAGCGGTGTCGCCGACACGATCGACCCGCTCGGCGGCAGCTATTTCATAGAATCACTCACCAACGAGACTGAGCGCAAGACGATGGAGTACATCAACAAAATTTCTGATATAGGCCACGGCAGTATTCTGAAGGGCGCGCTCGCGGGGATCGACAATGGCTATTTCCAGCGCGAGATCGGTCAAGCCGCGTATCAGTACCAGAAGCAAGTCGAGACGGGCGAACAGACGATTGTCGGGGTGAATAAGTATCAAATCCCGAAAGAGCAAGACATGCCCGTGCCCATATTGCGAATCGACCCAGAAATACAACGCCGTCAGATCGCGCGCTTGGAGAAAGTGAAGCGCGAACGAGACAACGACGCCGTCCATCGTGCACTCGGACAGCTAGCCGATGCCGCGATGAACAAACAAAACACGATGCCTTTTATTTTGGATGCTGTAAAAGCTTATGTCAGTGTGGGTGAGATCATGGAAGTCTTCCGAAAAGTGCATGGAGCGTACCGCGAGCCGGCGATTGTGTAAATGTTTATTTTGTAGGGGCGAGGTGACCTCGCCCCTACGGATAAAACCTATGGAACAACGAATTCGCATATTGATGGCCAAAGCAGGACTCGACGGGCACGACCGAGGTGTCAAGGTCGTCGCCCGTGCGCTACGCGATGCGGGCATGGAAGTGATTTATACGGGTCTGCACAACACGCCCGATCAGGTCGTTCGCTCTGCACTCCAAGAAGATGTCGATGTGATCGGGCTCTCGATTCTCTCCGGCGCGCATATGACGATCTTCGCCAAAGTCGCTGAGCTGCTGAAGAAATACGAGATGAACGATGTCCTATTAATGGGCGGCGGCATCATCCCCGACGAAGACAAACCCGCTCTCGAGCAATTGGGTGTCTATGGGCTCTTTGGGCCGGGGGCGTCGACCCAAGACATTATCGAGTTTATTAGAAACGAAGTCCAGAAACGACGAAAGCTCGAAGTGTAACTTAATCTAGAGATGGACATCATCTATGACTCTCACCTACTGAACCGTGTCCAAGAGCGACAAATTCCTGAAAATTGGCCACGAGAAATCATCGAGCAGGCAGAGGTTGTCATCACGACAGGACAACGGGAAATTATGTTGCTGTGAAGCGCATGTCCTTCAAAGGGAAAGAGCGATATGTAGCTGTCACATATGTTCATATTGGCAAAACCATCAAGGCTATTACGGCCCATCCATTGCAGGAAGGACAGAAAGAGAGTAGAGTACGATCAGGGAGGTGGATACCAATTGAAATCAAAAGCTAAAGTGCGCTATAGCTCCGAGAGTGACGTCTTGTATATCTTGATTAAAGAAGGCCCTGAAGATCATTTTGTCGAACCCGTTCCTGGGCTGAATATCGAGATGGACGAGCGTGGCGGGGTTATCGGCATCGAAGTGCTTAATGCCTCGAGGTTGCTAGAGCCATTCATCGAAGGTCTGAAAGCCAAAGCGACGTCCTAAGAAATAACTCCAGAAACGTCGAAAGCTCGGAGTGTAATCTCGACTACATAGCCATCGTCCACAAATACACCCTCGCAAATCCCCAGCCGTGAAGTAACTCAAGTACGGCACCCCATCGCACTTTTTTCTAATCTTGCAGTGACGCCAGTTACATACGCCGGTGCCGGGTGTCCCCTATAATCCAAACCAATGATGCCGAGGTTGGCTTCAGGCTTATCTCTATAGTGAGGTGACGTGTATGAACAATCTCATACGCTCCTGTTTGGTTCAAAGGAGCGCAGGTTCTTCCGAGACGGTGGATCAATCCGTCCGCAAGAACTTTTTCTGGAGGCTCACAATTCTGAGCAGTTTGGCCCTCTCGCTGGGCTTTGGCATGACGGTCTTCGCGGACCACAACGGCCCGATCATCTATGTGGACTGCAACGGCTCTGGCAACGGCAATTATCACTACAAGGCGCTCAAAGACGCCGTCGCCGCCGCCAAAGAGTTTGGCACGATCATTGTGCTACCGTGCAGCTACGAAGAGGGCGATGTCAATATCGCTGTGAAAGGGTTGACTCTAAAATCTCAAGCTGGCCGCGATAAGACAAAGATTAACAAGAGTTCTATCACGATTAGCGCCAAGAACGTCACCTTCTGCGGGTTTGACGTCGACGGGACGGACAAAGAGAACGCGATCGTCGTCGCTGAGAACAACGCTCTAATTTGTGAAGACAAAATTCATAACGCCAAGGGCGCAGGCCTCTTTGTGACGAAGGGTGCCGATGGGGTCAAAACACAAAAGAACGAGATCTACAACAACGGTGCGGAGGGAGTCAAGGTTGACTCGGAGAGCGATGACTTCCAAGTAGTCGAGAGCTTGGTCCGCAGCAATGGCTCGACGGGCATCTTAATCAGCGCAGGCAGCGATCGTTGTTTGATTACTAAGAACGACATCGCGCTCAACAACGCCGACGGCGTCATGATCATGGACGCCGATGAGTGTGTGATCTCAGAGAACGCTGAACTTGAGAACAACAAGCTCAACGGTGTCGCGGTCTTCAAAGCCAACGGCACCAAAATTTTGAAAAACCCGCGAGTCGCCTCGAACAAGCGCTACGGCATCACGCTCCAATCTTCGGATAACTCCGAGGTTCGCGATAACGAGATCTACAAGAACGATGCCGGCGGTATCGAACTCAAGGGCGGCGACAACGGTCCCGCGAAGAAGAACACAGTCACGGGCAACAAGATCACTAACCACGGAGTTGGGGGCGCGCAGGGCATTTTGCTAGCCGGTGATGCCGAAGCGAATGTTATTTTGGGCAATACGCTGACGAGCAACAGCATCGGCGTTTGCTTGACTTTTTTCAACAAGGAGAAAGGTGGTTGTACGGACTCCGGACAGGGCCCTGCGCCGGGCAACAACACCTTTGCTTCAAATACGATTACCGACAATCATGAGCAAGGTATCCGTGTCGTGGCCAGCCGCGGTCGCAACATTTTCCAGTCCAACACCCTCACGGGCAACAACGCAGCGGCGATCGAAGTAGACGAAATGGCCAACAACGATACGTTTGCCAACAACAAGATCCAAGACAACGGCAGACAGGGCATTTGGTTGATGAAAGCCAAACGCCATATTGTGAAGGACAACCCGATCCTCTCCAACGGAGGCGCGGGTGTTGATCTCGACGGCGCTAACGACAACACCATCTCAGGCAACAACATCAAAGATAACGAAGAAGATGGTATCGTCGTCAAAAACGGCGCAACCAACAACGACATCACCAACAACGGGGTCGAGACAAACCGCTTTAACGGCCTCAAACTCGACGGGGCCAAGGACACCGATGTGCGCAGCAACAAGTTTATGAGAAACTACCGTGCGGGCATTTTGGTCCAGTCTGGCTCTGAAAAAGTTGACATGGATCATAACGTTGTGAGCGGTAACTACATGGGTGGCATGGAGATCAAAGATAGCAAGAGTATTGATCTCGAGTTCAATGACATCTCAAACAATATCCAGTTTGGTGTGAAAGCTTGTCCGGCTATTGAGGGGCTAAAGATGGATCGCAACTGGTGGGGCGATCCGAGCGGGCCGTCGGGTGCCTTTGAAGGTCGCGGCAACCCCGTGATCGTTTGCACGGGGCCAGCGGTTGTCTTCCCGTGGCTGATCGCGTCACAATCCGATCTCATCGAGACGTCAGTCTCGGGTTTCTTGACGAACAAGCTCGGCAGCGATCGGGCCAACTTCGATGCGACTGACAAGGCCGACATCCGCCTGAATTTCTATGGTCTTGACTCGAACGCGAGCGGCGCGGTCATCGCCGCCAAGTTCAAACCTGGCAAGCCCGATAGCGCCAAGAGCTTAAAAGATGTCGTCAAGGTGATGAAGGTGCTCGTCACCGGCTTCCGCAAGGGTACGGCTCAGGTCGAAGTCGAGTACAAAGACGCCGAGCTCTCCGTCAAGGATGAGAAGGGCAACGCTCGCACCATTGACGAAAAGAAGCTCTGTCTCTTCACCTCCGACGGCGGCAGTTGGCAGAAGACGAATTGCTTCGTCAAGACAGATGCGAACATCGTCTTGGCCGAGATCTCGGTCGAACTATTGACCAAGGGACAGGCGATTGCCGTCGCCACGGGTCAGTAATCTGACATCGTTGGTCAAAACGTAAAAGAGAATACACCGAAACGGAAAAGAACTATGTCCGCGCGTCCGCACGTTGACACGAAGGAACCAAACGCGAGCCTGTGGGTGTCAGCGTGCAGACGAACCGGCATCGAGAGAAAGCGAGAAGTTGTGCAGCGCAGTCTGCTTGGAGTCTGGCTCGTGCTCTTAATCGTCGCGCCGATCGTTATCGTTGCTGCAGACCATACCAGTGGGACGATCTACGTCGACGCGAGCAGCCCGGCCAGCGAAGATACGGATGGCGATCTTCACTACGCGACGCTGACCGCCGCTTTGGCAGGAGCGGAGGCGGAGCATCTGGCGAATACGACCATCCTCATCGCTCCAGGGACGTATGAGGTCCAGACGATGAGCGTCCGTCTTCCGGGACTTGTCTTCGAGTCTACGGCGGGTCCTGAGAAGACCGTGCTGCATGGAGGCATCGAGCTACTCGCGAAAAACATCGTGCTCCAAGGACTGACCATCGACGCGCAGGGCCAGCCAAGAGGGGTCTTAGTCGCGGGCCCGCGCGCCAAGTTGTGGCAAAGCGTCGTATTCGGAGCACAGGAGGTTGGCGTGCTCATCCAGAGTGGCGACGAGACCGAGGTTGACTCGAGCGAAGTTCGGGGCAATTCTATCGGAATCGCCGTCCGTTCCGGATCGGGCGCACGTATTTCTCGCAGCCGGATCACCGGCAACGTTTCCGCAGGCGTTGTCGTACAGCGTCCGGCCATCGGAGTCACCCTTTCCCAAAACTCCATCTCCCTGAATCAGGGTGCGGGAATCTCCGTTGAGGGGGCCCGGGCTTCGGTTATTTTAGAGAACGAGATTCGCAGCAACGGTCTTGGTCTACGATTGACGGGAGCCCAAGATACGTATTTTGCAGAAAACACCATCGCGGCCAACCGTGGCCCGGGCCTGTTCCTCGTCAACTCTCAAGGGAACGAGATCATCCGAAATTTTATCCAAGACAACGAGACGAGCGGCATCGTGCTCCAAGGGAGTGCGAGCAACACAATCGAAGCAAATCAGATTTCTGGACACTCGCGCGAGAGTGGGATCGAGCTCAACAGCGATTCTGAAGCGAATCAAATCGTTAGGAACAGAATTGAGAAAAATAGATTGGGAATCTGGTTCAACCCGACGCCGATCGAAGAGACAGAAGATCATCCGAGAGCAAATGAGATCGCGTTCAATCAAATTCACGAGAATGAGATGGGCGTCGAAATAGACGTGAGCGATGGCTCTAATGCTTTCAACGAGAATGATATTTCTACTAACCAGACGGACGGCATTCACTTTGCAGTAGCTAAAAGCGAGCGCATCGCAAAAAATAAACTTGAGCATAATGGCCGAGTTGGGCTCTGGATGGAAAAATCTCAACATAGCGTCATCTCAGGGAACGAAATCGCTTCCAACGGCGCTGAAGGCGTTAAGTCGACAGCGTCCGAAGACGATCTTTTTGAAAAGAATCAGATCTCTGATAACGCTCTCGGATTTGTGCTCTTCGATGCGAAAAACACTGAGCTGAAAGAGAATTTTATTAGTAAGAATCTGTCTGAGGGTGTACGTGTCAGTGGCTCTGTGGGCGTCAGCTTCACGCAAAATGAGATGGCTGAAAATAGAGCTATTGGAGTTTCTCTCACGGATAGTCAGAGAGTAGATTTTGTCGAGAATAAATGGATGAACAATCGAGCCGGCGGGATTTCTGTCAGTAATTCTCAAATCATTGATTTTGAAGACAACGATTTTCTCAGTAACGCCGAGTTCGGACTCAAAGCCGATGAGAGTGCGAAAGACGTGACGGCGCGGCGTAATTTCTGGGGCAGTGCGCTCGGGCCGTCAAACTTCGTACTCGACACCACACAGACGGGCAGCGACAAAGCAGAAGGTTTCTCGCAAGATGTGGTTTTCCCTTGGCTGCCCGCTCCTCACAATGCGCTGGTTGGGTTCACCACCCAAGGGACGATGTGGGCGAACGAAACGGGAGAAATTTCGTTCGAAGCCGAGCGCGCGGGCCTTCGCGTCACGCTCTCGCCGGAGGCCGCGGGAGCGACTGGAAGCCTCGTGATCGCCCGCCGCTTGGGACCACCCACGTCTGCCCCTAAATTAGAAAACAGTTTTAGTTTCTGGAGCGTTCAGCTGAGCGCAATCCAGAGTGAAAGTCAGAGTACAAAAGCCGAAGCTCTACTCGAAGCAGCGTATTCTGACGAAGAGTTGCCGAGCGGAACAGATAAGTCTATGTTGCATCTCTTCTTGCTCAAAGAAAATTCTTGGCAGCCGCTCGAGAGCAAAGTACTTGCGGAGCAAAATCGCGTGGTCGCGTCGACATCGACCGCTTCACTCAAAGACGCGACGCTTGCACTAGCTCTCTATAAAGGGAACTTCACCGTGACCGAAGAGCGCGACAAGAAAACTCCAACGTCGCCTCAACCAATGGACTCGGTGCCTTCAGCATCCAAAGAAGAGAGGGTTCCGGAACAGCCACAGAATACTCAGACTCAAAAAGAGCAAGACAAGCAATCGGACGCACCCGTGGCGCAGCCGTCTCACGCATCTCAGTCCAAGGAGAAGAGGGCTGAGAAAACGCAGACGATCGCCACGGCGGTGACGTTCAACCCATACAAATCGCGAGTTCAAATTTATCATAAAGGAGTGATGGAGCGAATCGCAGAAATTATTCAAGCGGTGCTCCGGCTGGACTTCGCGCGGGCGTGGCGAGGGGTTGTCGCGCTCACGCACGAAGAGAAGCCCGAGCAGTTATCCGTAGCTGTCGCAGGAGGATCGCAAAAAGCGTTTAGGAAATAAATTCTAAGGAGGGGGCGTACACGTATGAATCGTCGTATCGATAACACAATCTCAACTTCACTGGAGGGGCTCCGGCCACGATTCCGCCCGAACAGCGCCATGCGCTTTATCGACCTGGTGGTGGGAGGATTCGCTGCCCGGCAGCTGGAGCTGAAGTTGGATGTGCCCGAAGATTTTGACGCCAGAGATGGAATCCAAATTATCGTCTTCGCCAGCGAGCGAGGGCGCTGGATCGAGCTTCCGTGTGAAGCGGAGCTCGAAGATTCTCAGTTGCGTTTGTGCATTCCTTTGGAAGAGCTGAACGCGGGGCCGGCATCGCTGGTTCATCTCGCGGTGGCCTTGATGCCCCAGGGGTATTCGCCGCTGGCGAGTCTTTCTTAGTGAAATTTTTGCGCTAGCTCTAGAGGCCGCGAGCTAGCGAGCGCGATCATCATCAAGGCAGGAGGCAGGCATGGGCCGGATAGTTTTTGTCTGGGTTCTGTTGGCGTTGAATCTTGCTGGCATTGTAGTGCCGGCACTCGCTTCGCACTCGGACCCCATCTCCTATGTCGATGCGAGCCTTCCCCCTGACGAGGACACCAACGGAGATCGACACTTTAAGACGATCTCCGCCGCACTCGCCTTCCCGCCTCCTAAGCCGTACGAAAAGATTGTGGTCGCTCCGGGCGTCTACACCGGAGACCTAACCATTACGATCGAAGGATTGACGATCGTCTCGGAACGCGGGCCGGATCAAACGAAGATCATCGGCCAAGTCAAAATTTTAGCGAATAACGTGCACTTCGAGGGTTTCGAAGTGGTCGCGAAAGACAAACCCGCCGCGCTCGCGATCGCCGCGAACGGAGCGCAGATCGTCAAGAATCGCGCGCGCGAGGCAGAGATTGGAATTGACGTCCAGACTCACAGCCAAAAGATAGAGCTGCAGGCAAACGAGATGCTGTACAACTCGGTCGCTGGGATGAGAATCTCGGGCAGCCGGGACGTGAGCGTCTCGGGAAACGCAATGAGAGGGAACTTCGGCGCAGGCATCGAAGTCGAAGTTTCGTTCGGCGTCGCTCTGGTGAGCAACCGGATCTTGCTCAATCAAGGTGCTGGGTTGCGAATGGCGAGGAGCCAGCCAGCGGAGATCGTACAGAATACGATCTCTGGAAACGGCGACGCCGGCCTGTTGCTTGACGACGTGAGTCTGGCCCGCGTGGCGAAGAACGAGCTCACGAGCAACGGCACGGGCATTTTTCTGAAAAACGTTTCTTCCGTTGAAATCGTTCAGAACCAAGTCAAGCTTCAAAAGCGCTCTGGAATAATTTTGCAAGACAGCAAGAATGCGAGGGTCGAAGGCAATGCGATCGAACAAAATCAAAGCTCCGACTCGGCCGGGATTTCTCTCTACGGAGATACATCTTCCAGTGAAATTGTCGGAAACATCATCGATTCCAACTCGGTCGGAATTAAGTTTTCTGAATACGAATCCCGACGACCCTCAAACAATCACATTGCTCAGAATAAAATATCTGATTCTGACGAGGCCGGCATCCTGATCGCCGCGAGCGATGGCCAGAATCAGTTAGAGACGAATGAAATCTGGAGCAGCAGTGGCGTTGGTTTGTTTATTGCTAGCGCGGGTCACGAAGTAATAACGAAGAACTCGATTCATGACAACGGTTCGCACGGGGTCCAATTACAAAAATCAGATAAAAATACTTTTTCCGGCAACCAGATCGCTGTCAACGGGAAATCCGGCATATATCTGGAAGAAAGTATTGGCAATACATTTACTGAAAATACTGTCGAGCGCAACACGCACGCTGGGTTTTATTTTGAGGACGCAAGTTCTACCGAGCTGAGCAAAAATATTATTCGGGGGAACATCCAAGAGGGTTTGCGTTTTCGTCAGGGCGAAGCGCTGCGACTTACCAACAACGAAATTTCTGGTAACGATCGCGAGGGTTTAAAACTCGAGCAAGTGATGAACGTCACGGCGGCGGGAAATGCGATTCGCGCGAACAGTGGCGGCGGTGTCTCGCTCACGAAAGTTGCCGATGTCGATCTGCAGGGCAACACGATCGAGCAAAACTTGCAGTTCGGTGTGATGGCGAGCGGAGTCTCCAATCTGAACGCGCGCCGCAATTTTTGGGGTGTAGCTGAAGGCCCCGCGGGTGGCTTCTCCGGGGGAGGAAATGCTGTCGTCGGCCTTGACCCCACGCAGATCGTGCCCTGGCTCCCGGCATCCCCCGAGGAAGTTAATTTCGCTTCGGTGGCTGGAAAGCTCATCAGGGATTCGGGGGGAGATCGGGTTCAGTTTAATGCACATGACACCGTTGGCATCGATCTCGAGCTCCACGAGCTTCGTCAAGCCGGCCAAGACCAAGTCAAGGCCCCTGCGCTCATCACGCTGGCACGCTATCTCAATGTGCCGGGCGACGTGCAGACGATGTCCAACGGCATCAGCTACTATTATGTGCTGATTCGCGGCTTTGATTCAGGCGTGGCCGATTTCACGATCTACTACGACACGGCTGAGCTTTCTACCAGAGGCATCACTGAGAACCAGTTGCGGGTCTTCTCGTACACGAACGGGAAATGGAACCCATTGCCGAGTTGGCCTCAGCCTGATTTGAATCGTATCGTCGCCGAGGCGCGACTCGAGCAGTTGGAGGGAGTCATCGCGCTCGCGCCGGAGACTGCTTCGCTCACGATGGCGGGTGTGTGGCCTTTGCCCATGAAGTTTCCCACGCGTGACCCAATAGCGCTTGAACCCGAGGATTCCGAACAGAATGAGACGACGCACATCGCTGAAGAAACAAAAAGCTTAGATCACACGACTGATACAAGAGTGAATGAAACAGCTTCTGAGCATGAGGCTGCTAGATTCAGAAGCATTAGACTGGCTCAACCACCCAAGCCTGAATCTCACGAAACGGTGTTAGCAGCACAAATTGTCCCGACGGCTTCCGCGACACCTTTCAAGAGTGGTCCCGACTCCTGGGGCATCGTGATGCTCTTCCTGACGATCTCACTTTGCTGGACCGCCCTTAGGCTCTATCGTTCCAGCATTCGAAAAAAATAAGCGCTGAGTGTAATCGCAGTCATATTTCTTGAAAAAATTCGATGCTAGGATGAAGCATCATCGGAGGAGGTTGGAAAACTCGACTATGGAAATCGCAAAGGCATGTTTGACCGGAACGGTTGATGAGTGGCAACAACTCTTGACGAGCCCTGAAACTGCTCAGAGCCAAGAATCGCTTCAGTATATTCGCGAAGCCGCTCAACTTTTGGCCAACGACCTCATCCAACTCCTTCAGAGCAACCGCCAGATGCGGGCGCTAATGATGAGCGAAGAAGGCCAGAAGTTAGCGATTTCTCTGTCAGTCTCCTACGACGGGGACTTACGTCCTGAGCTGAACAAGCTCAGGAGACGTAACTAGTCCCCGTCCGTTTAGGAGCGTCTTTCCTTCGCCAAGCCTTCCTAGCTTCACGACCACGAACTGAGAAAAATCTCAGATAGCACAAGAGGGTAGGGGTGCTGCTTACTACGTCCTATTCTTGGGCAAGGCAAGTTTTGCCCCTACCGTGCTTGGTTGCATCTTTTCTTCAATCTGCTACAGTAGGCTACGATGACTCTTCCCATTGTGGCTGTCGCCGTCCCACGCAACGTTGACCAAACTTTTGATTACGTTGTGCCAGCAAACTTGGCTGGCCAAGTCAAAGTGGGCCAGCGCGTCTTGGTCGACTTCGGCAAGGAAAAATTAGAGGGTTTCATCACGGTACTTAAGGAAAAGAGCGATTATAAAGGTTCACTGCGCCCGATTCGTTCTTTGCTCGATTCAGAATCAATTCTGAATGAGCATGATTTGGAACTCGCTCGCTGGATTGCCGACTATTATCTCACGCCGATCGGGATGGTGTTGAGAATCATCGCGCCGCACCGGGAGCTCAGCATACGTGAAGGACGCTCGATTCAATTCGTGCACTTAGCCCAAGGGCTCAAGCAAACGCTCGAAGCGATCGAGAAAATCTCTAAGCGTGCACCGCAGCAAGCAGCGCTCTTGAAGACGTTACTCACGGTCGAGAGCGTGACCGACAAAGAACTCTTGGAGCGCGTCGGCTGCGGTCCTCGCGTGCTGCAACAATTGGTCGAACAGAAGATCGTTACGTTAGAGCAAAAACCAGTACAGCGAAATATCTCCGACTTCTACGAAGCTCCCAGAACTGTCCAGCTGAATGCTGAGCAAAACACAGCAATCTGCGCGATCGAGCGGGGAATGGGAAAAGAAGCGCAGCGTTTTTTGTTGCACGGCATTAACGGGAGCGGCAAGACCGAGGTCTATCTGCACATCGCGCAACACGCTCTAGAGCAGGGTAAACAAGCGATCGTGCTCGTGCCAGAAATTTCTCTGACACCCCAGTTGCTCGCGCGCTTTCGGCATCGATTTGGAGAGCGCATTGCTGTTTATCACAGCGGGCTGACGGAGTCGGAGAAGTCACGGCAGTGGGATCGGATTAAGAGAGGCGAAGCGCAGATTGCGATTGGTGTGCGCTCAGCCATCTTTGCGCCTTTCGATAAGCTGGGTTTGATTATCGTCGACGAAGAGCACGAGAGCACCTACAAGCAAGAAGAGCCTGCGCCCCGTTATCACTTGCGCGAAGTTGCGTTGAGAAGGGCGCAACTCGAAAACGCGACCGTTATACTCGGCAGCGGCACGCCCTCGCTCGAGACCTATTACTATGCCCAAACGGGAGCGTATCAACTCTTGGAGATGAAGACGCGTGTGGCTGGCACGGCTTCTCCGGCAGTCCAGATTATCGAGTTGGGCGACGAGAAAGTTTGGATCAGCTTGCTCTTGCGCGAAAAAATTACAGATCGTTTGAGAAAAAGCGAGCAAGTGATTCTCCTATTGAACAGGCTGGGTTATGCATTCGCGATCTGCAAGGAGTGCAAGCAGGTCGTGCGCTGTCCGACATGTGGCATCGCGCTCACACTCCATATACGGTTTCAGCATCTTAGCTGTCGCTACTGCGGTTATGATCTGAAGCTGCCTAAGTGTCGGAATTGTGGGTCCGCGAATTTAAGTTTCTGGGGTGCAGGCACGGAGCGTATTGAGCTAGAGTTACGAAAAATGTTCGGCACGGCCACAATTCGGAGAATGGATTCAGAGTCTGTGCAACGCGGCCAGCATGGAGTAATTCTTGAAGAATTTCGCCAAGGGAAAATTCAGATATTGCTGGGCACGCAAATGATTGGACTAGGCTTGGATTTCCCGAATGTGACGCTGGTTGGCGTGATCTCCGCGGACACGATTCTAGACTTACCCGACTTCCGCGCGGGCGAGCGAACGTTTCAGCTCATCTCGCAAGCAGGCGGGCGTGCAGGTCGGGGCGAGAAGGGCGGCGAAGTCATCATCCAGACGAGACATCCAGAGCATTACGCGATTCAGCTGGCTGCTCACCAAGACTATAGAAAATTTTATGAGCAAGAGATCGAGTTCCGGAGAGAATTTAATTACCCTCCGTTTAGCCAGCTCATCGAGTTGATCGTGCAAGACTCGAAAGAAGAGACAGCACACCAACACACGCTTACGTTGCAAGAAGGTCTCAGCAAACTGGGCAATATAGAGTTGATTGGCGCAGCGAAAGCACTGCCCTATCGTTGGCACGGAGCGTATCGCTGGAAATTCTTGCTCAAGAGCAAAGACGCAACTGTGAAAGAAAACTTGCGTTTGCTGATTCGAGACTTAAAATTCGCGGATCGTGTCACGCTGAACGTCGATCCACAACTTTGAGTTGCTACTTTAGCTCTCATACAGTTGGTCATATCGGTACGGGAGCGATTTGTAATCGACGAGTTCTTTGAGCGTGTAGGTGCGACCATTGGACCAGGGCTTGAAGATCGCGTCTAGAGAAAGACTTCACACCTGACCTCCTGATTGCCGATTTTATGATAAATCGCTGTTGAGTATAATATAGGAAGGAGTAGAGTTTCAAAGATAGTTAATGACTGATTTAGGTTTGCACGGTAGGATTAGGATAATGATAATTATCGCGGGCTTAGTGGCTTGGAGAGGAATATGTCGATTAACAAGCGATTAGAAGATATCACTGAGAACGACTTAAAGGATTTGGTGGATAATAAATATCGTGAAATCAAGAGTATTGACTATAAAGTGACTTTACCTGGCAACTCTGACTCAGAGAAAAAAGAATTTCTAGCAGATGTATCTTCATTTGCGAATGCGAATGGAGGAGATCTAATCTATGGAATCAAAGCAAATGATGGGCTACCAGTAAACGTCTGTGGACTTCCAGGAATTAATCCTGATGCTGAGGTTTTGCGTCTTGAAAGTATGAACCAAAGTGGCATCTCACCGAGAATTCCAGGCATATCTACACGACCTATCCCTCTAAAGAATTCAGATGTGGTAGTTGTCATGCGCATTCCTAAAAGCTGGGCTTCGCCACATATGGTGATATTCAAGGATCACTGCAAGTTTTACTCTCGCAACTCTGCTGGTAAGTATCGGTTAGATGTTCAGGAATTAAAATCTGCTTTTTTACTGTCAGAGACAGCTGCAGAGCGTATCCGGAATTTTCGCATAGATCGAATCCACAAGATTATCGTCGGTGAAACACCTATGCCCTTAGGGGATGATGCTAAGATTATTTTGCATTTAGTACCGATCAACGCGTTTGATGTTTCAACTAAGTACGATTTAACTTCCCTTGGGCGTGGTTCAAGGCTTTTGTATCCAATATATACAGTAGGGTATAATGATTGGCACAACTTTGACGGTTTCTTAACTTTTAATCAAGATTCTCAAGCTGCGTTTGTCAATTCATATATGCAGATTTTCCATAACGGATGCATCGAAGCAGTCGAAACACGCCTTCTGAGAAATGAGGGGCGAGAGAAGCTTATTCCGAGTGTGGCCTATGAGAAAGCTTTGATAGAAGCCTTAAGTAATTATTTGTTGCTTCAAAAGCAGTTAGGAGTTGCTACGCCATTGTTTGTGATGCTCAGCTTGGTTGGTGTATCTGGGTATATCATGTCTGTTGATCCTTCACGTAGGTGGGCTGAAGATCATTCCATCGATAGAAATGAGCTCATGATACCTGAATCTGTAGTTGATAGCTACGATGTTAAGGCTGACAAAATTCTGAAACCTATATTCGATAGAATTTGGAACGCAGCTGGTTGGCCTTATTCTAATAATTTCGATCAAGAAGGGAAATGGGTCGGGAAAGCTTAGGCTAAAAATTAAACTAATCCCCGCACCTTCTTGAGATACAGCAACACTCCTTGTACGTTCATCTCCACCTCAGATCGAATCATGATTGGCTCGTAGAAATCTTTCAGAAATGGCGTTTCTTTCTGCACAAAAAATTCTTTCACAAGCATGTCATCCTTTAGCTCGCGCTTCTTGTGCTCGACCTCAGCTACCCACTCGGTCAGGACTTTCCGGTACTCGTCAATCAGCTTGTAAGGCTCGGCATGGACGCCGAAGTGTGTGAAGTAGAGCCAGTCGAGTCTCATCCTCTTGAATCTATCGAGTGTCTCTAAACTCTGCTCAAAATGGAATGCGGGCGGTGGCGTCGTGAGCATGAAGCCCGTTGAATCTTTACGATAAATTCCAACAGCATCAGCCGTAAAAAGTCCGCGCGTCTTGTGCTCGTAGAAGCACGCTTGGTGCGGGGCATGGCCGGGCGCGTCGATCATTTCGAGTTTGTAACCGTCGCCGAGGTCAAAAATTTCTCCACCCTTGACTTGAATGAATCGCTCGGCGGGCACGGGTTTCATCTCTCCGTAGTACGGAAAGAGCGGGCCAACCGCGCGCTTCACGCTCTCGATGAGTTTCGTCGGATCGATCAAGTGTGGCGCGCCAAGGTGATGGCAGATTACTTTCGCGTTCGGGCACGCTTCGGCCAGCGCGCTCGTACCTCCGGCGTGGTCCATGTGCACATGCGTGGGACAGATATAAGCGACATCTTCAGGGCGAATCCCTAGCTCTCTCAACCCTTCGAGTGTTTGTGACACTGTGGTAGAAAACCCAGTCTCAATGATCGCGGGCTTCGGAGTCTTAAAGACATAGAGACAACCGTATTTTTCAAGCCCGATCATGAAAACGTCTTGGAGGTAGAGATGGGGAACTGGTGTCGCTTCGAAGATTTTCATGTTATTGGGAACCGCCAAGGCGCCAAGAGCGCCAAGTATTTTTAAGAATTTTCTTGGCGTCCTTTGCGTCTTAGCGGTTTATTATTTTACAAATTCGCTGCGACAGCTTCGCCGAAGGCAGAGCTGGTGAGCAGGGTTGCTCCCTGCATCTGGCGCGCGAGATCGTAGGTGACTTTCTTTTGTTGAATCGTCTTCTCCAGGGCTGTCTTAATTTTTGCTGAAGCCTCGGGCCAGCCCATGTAATCGAGCATCATGCAGGCCGAGAGAATCTGTGAAGACGGGTTCGCGTCGTTCTTGCCCGCGTGCAACGGAGCTGTGCCGTGCGTCGGCTCAAAAAGTGCCATGTAATCGCCGATGTTGCCTCCGGGCGCAACGCCGATACCGCCAACGAGCGCAGCAGCAACTTCCGAGAGATAGTCGCCGTTCAAATTGGGTGCAGCGATGACTTCAAACTGGCCGGGGCGCAGAATCAATTGCTGGAGCATGTTGTCCGCCACGTAGTCATTGAGGACCACTTTGCCCGTAGGAATCTGGCCTTTGTATTTTTCATTCAGCTCTTGAGTTGTGATTGCTTTGTCTTTGAACTCAGCTTGCGCTAACTCATAGCCCCATTGCATGAAAGCACCCTCGGTGTACTTCATGATATTGCCCTTGTGCACGAGCGTCACGTGCTTGCGGCCATATTGAAGCGCGTACTGAATTGCTTTACGCACGAGGCGCTTGCTCCCGTTCGGGCTGATCGGCTTGATGCCCACGCCCGATGCTGGGTCGATCTTCGTCTTGAAGTTATCGGACAAGAACGAAATCAGCTTCTTGGCTTCGGGTGAGTTGGACTGCCACTCGATGCCCGCGTAAATATCCTCGACGGCTTCGCGGAAGATCACGATGTCGACAATTTCTGGGTTCTTAATGGGGCTCGGGAAGCCGGGCATGTATTTCACGGGACGGATACACGCATAGAGATCGAGCACTTGTCTCAATGCAACGTTCAAGCTCCGAAAGCCAGAACCAATGGGCGTTGTGAGCGGACCCTTAAGACCAATAAGAAATTCGCGCATCGCCGCAAACGTCTCTTCGGGCAGGAGTTCGCCGTAGACTTTTTGTGCTTTCTCGCCGGCATAGATTTCCATCCAAGCGATCTCGCGCTGGCCGCCGTAGGCTTTCTTCACAGCAGCATCGATGACCGTGCGCGTTGGCTTCCAAATATCAATACCAATACCGTCGCCTTCTAAGTAGGCGATGATTGGCTTGTTCGGGACCTTGAGTTGGCCGTTGGCAACAGTGATCTTTTCACCCTTCGGGACCTGCAAACGCTTATAGTTAGCCATATTCATTCCTTCCTGGTGTTCTCTGTGAATCTGGATTTTGGAACTCCCTACGTTAGCGCATAATGCCCGCGCGATCAACTTTTTCTATAAGCGTCTATACGTTACAATCTCGGCATGGATAAAGTCTTTCGTGATCCAGTGCACAATCTGATTCGGTTTGACCGCGAGCGAGATAAATTGGTCTTACGGCTCATCGAGACCCGCGAGTTTCAGAGATTGAGATACATTCATCAGATGGGCGTCAATCACTATGTCTATCCCGGCGCGACACACACACGCTTTTCTCATGCGCTTGGCGTCGCATACTTGATGAAGCGAGTGATCGAGCACTTTTTTGATCTTGGCATCTCCAAGACACTTGCTAAAAAACTCGAAGAGCATCGCGAGCTCTTGATGGCAACAGCCCTGCTGCATGACATTGGGCACTTTCCGTTTTCGCACTTGGTCGAGGATGTTGCCGATGCCGATCATGAAGATTGGACCGCGCGTATCCTGCAAGACCCTGAGAGCGAGATCAGTCAAGTGCTCGTCAGTGCGAACAAGAAGTACCCGGTGCAAATTGCGAGCATTTTGAATCACACATTCAGACCCGCGTTTGCCGTAAAGCTTATCTCCAGCCAGCTCGATGTCGATCGCATGGAGTATCTCCTGAGAGACAGCGCTCAGACGGGCGTGCGCTATGGATATTTTGACATTGAATGGCTCATTCACAGCCTGCGTTTAGTTGAGCAAGCTGGAGACTGGGAGTTGGCCATTGAGCAGCGCAAGGGCACGCACGCCGCCGAGGCGTATGTCCTCGCGCGTTATTATATGTACCAGCAAGTCTATCATCACAAGACGAGCCGCGCGGCGGACGCCCACGTGCGAAAGATCTTGCATCGCGCGACTGATCTTTTGAACAAGAGTGCTGAGATTCCGGTGACCGGGTCATTGAGAAAACTCTTGATTGATTATGAGAAATTTTCGAGAGAAGACCACTATCAGTTGGATGACACGACGTTGCTCTTCGCGTTCAAGAGCTGGGAAAGCACGAAAGACCCGATTCTCTCTGATCTTTGCCAGCGGCTGAATCGTCGTCATCTCTTTAAGGCTATCGACTTGCCGGAGCCGCTGAACGGCAAGCAAAAAAAACAAGTAGAGCAAATCGCACGTTCAGCAGGCTTTGACCCGGAGTACTATCTCTTGGTCGATCGCGTGACCGACGACCCGTACAGCGATCGCTATTTGGTAGCCGGTCAGCCGACGACCGGGGGCATTCTCTTGGTGGATCACGAGCAAAATCTTGTAGAGCTCTCGCAGCGCTCCGACATCATTCGCTCGATCCGCGAGAAGACGGTCGTCTCAGAAAGACTCTGCTTGCCGGCCGAGCTGCGTGAGAAAGTGATACAGATTTTATAAAAGGAGAAAACAGCGATGGCTACTCAAGTGAATATCCATGAAGCAAAGACACATCTGTCTCGGCTCTTAGAACGAGTCAAAGCAGGTGAGGAGATTATCATTGCCAAAGCAGGCAAGCCTTGGGCGCGTCTTGTTCCAGTAATAGAGCGACCTACGCGTCGTATTCCTGGAAGCGCGCGAGGCCGAGTCAAATTATCTTCCGATTTTAATGCGCCACTTCCTGAAGAAATTCTAGAAGAATTTGAGAAATGAAAGTACTTTTAGACACGCATATTTTCCTGTGGTGGATTGCTGACGACCCCCAACTGTTACCCCGAGCCAGAAAGATTGTCCGTGATGGGAGGAATCGGCTCTTTCTCAGCCATGTATATCGTCTTCCTAATCACCATAGAGATCCTTTTGACCGTTTAATTATTGCTCAAGCAAAGCTGGAGAACTTGCCTATTGTGACGGCCGACTCGCAAATCGCTCAATATCCTGTTAGGGTCATCTGGTAAGATTCTTTCAATGTTAAACTATGACCAGCGCAGAACTTCTCAAAAATCTGGAGCAACAGATTGACAGCTTCGAAGTACGTTCCTCACAGCTCAAGATGCTCGAAGCCTGCAAGTCTGTATTAGCCAACAAAGGTGTCTTGCTCGTCGAGGCGCCCACGGGCGTCGGCAAGACGTTTGCATACGCGATTCCCGCGATTCTCTCGGGCAAGAAGACAATCATATCGACGCGCACGATCAATCTGCAATCCCAGCTTTTCGAGAAAGACCTGCCAATGCTCGCCAAAGCGCATCGCTTCAAGTTCGCGCTTGCCAAGGGGTTTTCAAACTATCTCTGCAAACTCTCGCTCACGGGCTATCAGCCCAAGTCGATGAAGGAATTAGAAGAGCGCTCGCGGCTATTGCGTTGGATGGATGAAACCGAGACGGGCGATCGCGAGGAGCTGAACCCGCCGAGCGAGCTCTGGTACGACGTCGGAGCCGACTCCGACGGCTGCGTGCGCAAGGATTGTGAGTTCTACAATGAGTGTTTTTATTTTCAGGCCCGCGAGCACTGGTTTCGTTCTGAGATTCTTATAGTGAATCACAGTTTGTTGGCTGCCGATGCAGCGCTCTATATGCAGTCGGGCAAGGGGCTCTTGCCTCAAGCCGAGGCGTTGATCGTGGACGAAGCGCACGCGCTCGAAGAAGCCTTTTCGAAAGCGTTTACTCAGCGCGTAAGCTGGGGCGGAATTCAATCACTCTTGCACCAAGCGAGTGCGCTCGATCGCAAGCTTCAACTTAAGATCACGGACATTCTGAACGGCTTGGAGATTGCGTCTCGAACCTTTTTTGAAGAGCTTCCCAAAAAATACGCGCGCAGCCCGTTCCGCATCCAGAAAGAATTCGCACTGAAAGCCGAAGCCGAGGGCATGATGCAAGTGCTCGGCATTCTGTATGAGCAACTGGGAAAATTTGTGCAAGAGAACCCGCTCTCGCTCTTCACAACGGTTGAACAAAAGGCACCCGTTGTGCAAGTGAGAAAACTTGGCGCGTGGGTCGGGCGACTCTGGCAGACATTGGCTGAGTTCACCGACCCGCAAGAGGGACAGCAACCCAAGGTGCGCTGGGTCGAGCAATACAAAGGAGGAGCGAGTCTCTCGGTGGCCCCCTTGTATCCGAAAGACGAGATACAGACGGGGCTGCTCTCGCGCTTTGACTCGGTGATTCTCACCTCGGCGACGCTCAGCATCGGCGGCGACTTCGGTTATTATCAGAATCAATTAGGAATTTCGGGAAAGGCGCTCGCGCTCGATCCCGTCTTCGATTACTCCCAGCAAGCGAAAGTCTTTGTGCATAAGTTGGAGCCGCCCGCGGGGGGAACTTTTTCGCCCTTTTATTTAGAAGAATTGACCCAGCGCATTCGAGCGATCGTGGAGCGGAGCAAGGGTGGGGCCTTGGTGCTCTTCACCAATGCGCGCGTGATGGAGTCTGTACATCAAGCGCTCGTATTGACGCTCGGTTCAAATTATTTGCTCTTGAGGCAGGGGCAAGAGCCGCGCCAAAAACTCTTGGAGAAATTCAAAGCCGACGGCAATGCACTTTTGTTGGGGCTTGACTCTTTCTGGGAGGGAATTGATGTTCCCGGCCAAGCCCTGCGAACGCTAATAATTACTCGGTTGCCCTTTGAGGTGCCGGACGATCCGATGAACGAAGCGCGTGTCGAAAAGATCGAGCAAGAGGGCAAGAATGCCTTCACAGACTATATGCTTCCGCGAGCAGCGCTGAGACTCAAACAAGGCTTCGGGCGCTTGATTCGCAGCAAACAAGATGTCGGCGAAGTGCACTTGCTCGACGGACGCCTGCTAACTAAATCCTACGGGCGAAAGCTCTTGGGAGCGTTGCCCAAAGGCGTCAGGGTCGAGACAGTTGACTGAGCTCAGCTTTTAGCTGTTGGCTTCTTGCTAACGCTAATCTCGGCTATAGCAGGAAGATAATCAGAAAGCCGAGCACGAGCGCGAAGAAAAAGAAGGCCAGTGCTATGGCGATGTCGCTTGGCATAACAACCTCCTTGGTGAAGATTGTAACCGGGTCCGCGCATAGCAAAAGTAACAGACCTCACCTTCGTTTGGGGTTCTTGGCCGCCGACGCTTTGAATCACGGAAAACACGGAATTGCCACTCCAATTCGTCATTCTTTTCAAATTGCCCGACTCCTTGACAACCTCACTGCTGTCTGTTATACTGCCATTTACCCTTCACTAGGGAGTATCGCTCCTTGAAAAGTGGATAGCATGGTGAATCAGTCATTTGAGTAGGCGTTGGTTCCCTCAGAAGAACCGCGTGACTCTAAGTGACTGAAAAGCATCCCGTTTTTCTTTTTGAAAAACGACCTTGACGTGAGAAGGGATTTTTCTCGAATTTACCAGAGAGTATGATCCCGGCTCAGGGCGAACGCTAGCGGTGCGCTTAATACATGCAAGTCGTGCGAGAAAGCGGGGGCAACTCCGCGAGTAAAGCGGCAAACGGGTGAGTAACACGTAGCTAACTTGCCCGTGCGACGGGAATAACAGCTCGAAAGGGCTGCTAATGCCCGATATAATCCAGGTTTCTTAAGAGATCTGGATGAAAGCCTATACGGCGCGCACGGAGGGGGCTGCGGCCTATCAGCTTGTTGGTGAGGTAACGGCTCACCAAGGCTTTGACGGGTAGGGGGCGTGAGAGCGTGACCCCCCACATGGGGACTGAGACACGGCCCTGACTCCTACGGGAGGCAGCAGTAGGGAATCTTCCGCAATGGGCGAAAGCCTGACGGAGCGACACCGCGTGGAGGACGAAGGCCTTCGGGTCGTAAACTCCTTTTCCGGGGGAAGAATAAGTCCGATCGACTCGGATGATGACGGTACTCCGGGAATAAGCCACGGCTAACTCTGTGCCAGCAGCCGCGGTAAGACAGAGGCGGCGAGCGTTGCCCGGAATCACTGGGCGTAAAGGGCGCCTAGGCGGTCGCGTGTGCCATCGGTGAAATTTCTCCGCTTAACGGGGAAACGCCCGGTGTGACTGCGCGGCTAGAGTATTGGAGAGGGAAGTGGAACGACTAGAGTAGCGGTGAAATGCGCAGATACTAGTCGGTACCTCAATAGCGAAGGCAACTTCCTGGCCAGTCACTGACGCTGACGCGCGAAAGCGTGGGGAGCAAACCGGATTAGATACCCGGGTAGTCCACGCCCTAAACGATGTAGACTAGGTGTTGGACTCTTTAATAGAAGTCCAGTGCCGCAGCTAACGCGTTAAGTCTACCGCCTGGGGTGTACGGCCGCAAGGTTGAAACTCAAGGGAATTGACGGGGGCCCGCACAAGCAGTGGAGCACGTGGTTTAATTCGATGGTAAGCGTAGAACCTTACCAGGGCTTGACATGCACATAGTAGAAGCCTGAAAGGGTGACGAGTCACTGTAGAAATACAGAGACAGTGTGCACAGGTGCTGCATGGCTGTCGTCAGCTCGTGTCGTAGGACGTCGGGTTAAGTCCCATAACGAGCGCAACCCCCACTCTCAGTTGCCATCAGTCTGCTGGGCACTCTGAGGGAACTGCCGGTGAATAGCCGGAGGAGGGAGGGGATGACGTCAAGTCAGTATGGCCTTTATGCCCTGGGCGACACACGTGCTACAATGGATGGTACAGAAGGCTGCGAACCCGTAAGGGGGAGCCAATCCCTAAAGCCATCCTCAGTTCGGATTGAGGGCTGAAACCCGCCCTCATGAAGCTGGAATTGCTAGTAATCGCGAATCAGCCACGTCGCGGTGAATACGTACTCGGGCCTTGTACACACCGCCCGTCACACCAGCCGAGCGGGAACCGCTCGAAGTCCCCGTTTAGGGGCCGAAGGTGGTTTTCGTGAGGGGGGTGAAGTCGTAACAAGGTAGCCGTACCGGAAGGTGCGGCTGGATCACCTCCTTTCTAAGGAGTACGCTGAAAAGGCGTTGACGATATCTCTCTGTGATGCTCACTCGCCATGCTATCCCGCTTTTCGTTTTTGCAAGAGACCCGCACGCGCGGGTTTTTTTATTGCTATGAGCTTCGCTGATTCTTATCTCGGAAAACTGCGCAAGCTGATCGGCCATCGGCTCGTTCTATTGCCTGGTAACAGGGCTATTCTCGAAAATTTCGAGGGTAAAATTCTCTTGCTCAAGCGTACCGACTTTGGCCTATGGAGTTTACCGAGCGGAAGCCCCGAAGAGGGGGAGTCCGCCGAAGCTTCGATCATTCGCGAAGTCTTGGAAGAGACGGGTCTGACTATCAAGAAAATGGAACCGATCGGCTATGCGTCCGCCCCAGAGCACGAGACGATTACGTTCCCGAACGGAGATAAGATCCAAAACTTTTGCATAGTCTGGCATGTGACGGAATGGGAAGGGATGCTTCAAGCTCAGAATGAAGAAGCAGCGGAATTAAAATTTTTCGACCCGACGCAGTTGCCATCGATGTTGCCCAACCATCAGCGCAGCATCGAGAAATTTCTGAAGTATAAGCGCACCGGGAAATTTCAATTGCACTGATCTGTCCTTTGTTCGCCTTCTTTCTGGTAAAATACTTTTCACTATGGATCGCGAATTGTTTGACGCTCTTGTGCAAGAAGCCGTCGCTGATCTCCCCTCCTACTTTCGCCAGAAGCTGGAGAACGTGGCGATCGTCATCGAAGATGAGCCTTCTGCAGAGTTGGCCGCGAGATATCCCGGAAAACTCTTGCTGGGGCTTTATCATGGAATGCATCCGCAAAATCGCTCTGTCTGGAGCCTGCGTGTCTCGCCCGACTTCATCTATATTTTTCAGGAAAATATTGAGCGCGTGGCCTGGACCGAAGAAGCCATCAAACAACAAGTGCGCAAGACCGTGATGCACGAGATCGGGCATTATTTCGGGTTAGGGGAAAAAGAGCTACGCGAGCTGGGATTGTGAATCAATGTTCATGAAATTCTGTCCTGAGTGCGGGCGACGCCTAGAGCAAGCGGCGATTGAAGGACGCCCACTGCCCTATTGCTCCCCAGAAGCGGGCGGCTGCGGTTTTGTGGATTTTGGGCGATACTCACTGGGCGTCGGTGGGCTAGTCGTAGACAAGGACACGAACGGCACGAACCGAGTGCTGCTTATTGAGCGCAATCAAGAACCCAATAAAGGCGGCTGGACGATTCCCGGTGGCTATGTCGCGTGCGACGAGACGGCCGAAATCGCCGTCGTGCGCGAGATCGAAGAAGAGACGGGTCTCGCGTGTGAACTCGTTGGGCTTGTGGGTTTTCGCAATCGTGTGAATCTCGACGCAAATGATAGCTACGTGGTCTTTCTACTGAGAAAAATCAGCGGGAATCTTATCAACACAACAACGCCCGAGATCGCTCAAGTTGGCTTCTATACGTTGGATCAAGTGCAAGCCATGGAACGCTTGGCTCCGCTCTCGCAAGAGTTGGCGGTCGCAGCGCTCATGGATCAACTTACTGTCTTATCCGGGAAGACTGTGCCCAGCTTGGGTAATCGTCCGCCAGCGACATTGTTCGTAGGCAAGAAAAGATAGCTCAAGATTATTACTTCACTAGTTGTTCAGATTGGTCTTAAAAAACATGAAGGGCTGGGACTCCTAACCCAGCCCATTCAAAAAACAATGATGGATGAGGATGATGACTGAAAACTCAGCTCGTGCCACTCTTTTCTTTGAGCTTGCCCTCGTCCTTGATGATAATCCGATAGCGCTTCTTGTCCAAAATACCTTCCCTGGCGAGTCGGTTGAGCGCCGAAGTCGTGTTCTCACGTGCGGACCCGATCAGGTCGGCCAATTCTTTATGGGTAATTTTGAACCCAATCTGGATACCCTCTTGTGTTTCTTCGCCATGCTCGTGAATGAGACGCAAGAGTTGTCGCGAGAGGCGTGTGGGGATGTCCTTGAAGACGAGGTCTTCCAATTTCTTTTCGATGTCGCGCGCGCGTTTGCCGAAGAGGGCGATAATTTCCAGAGCCAACCATGGTTTTCGCGCAATGAGGTCTAAAAATTTCTCGCGCTCGATCGGCAAGAGAACCGCGTCTTGCAGGACTTGAGCGAGGTGCTCGCGGCGTCTTTCGCCGACGAGAACCATCTCGCCAAAAATCTCCCCGTCGCCCAGGATCGCGAGCGTGAGTTTTCGTCCACTCTCGTCCAGATAGGCCAGCTTGATCTTTCCTTGTTTAATGTAATAGACCCGGTCGTCCGCGTCGCCTGGCTGGTAGATGATCTCGCCCTTCTTGTAGATACGTCCGTTGTTCGGGCTCGTCGCCTGCGCCAGCTCCTCGGCAATGTGACTGCCGTTCCGCTCTCGTTCGCTCATCATCCGCATTCCGAAGACAGTAAAGTTGTTCATAGTTTGTGTTCGCTCCACCGTGCACTCGCAGTGCCGACGGGCGTATCCATACAGTAACGCGGAACACGGATGGATCAGAGGACTGGTGACTGGCGTTACCGGTGGCTTCGTATGTGGAAAATGTTACGCTGGGGGCAAAAAGTTCGCCGCCGCGACTCCTTCTCCAAGAGACGAGTGACCCTTTAGGACTTAGACACGTGTCACTTTGGGAACGGAGCGCATTCGTCCTGACCTGCGTTGGGATGGGTGTTTGTGAGAAAACCTTCGAAGCCAGGAATCGCCCTTAGAATGGCAATTTGAGAGGGTAGTCGGCGTTACACCCACGAGGCCTAACGCGTGCCGCGCAGGCGTGGGTCGAAGATGTCCCTAAACGCGTCGCCGATAAAATTCCAGCCGAGCACGAAGAGCGAGATAGTTAACCCAGGGAAAAAAATCGTGTACCAGTAGGCGAGTTTATCGTCGTTTGTGCCCAGGATCCAGTTGTGCGCGTAGTTGATCATTTGGCCCCAGTCGGCATAGCCTTCGGGCGCGCCGATACCCAAAAAGCTGAGCGCCGCCGCACCAAGCACCACGGTTCCAATGTCGAGCGAGGCAACGACCAAGACAGGAAAGATCGCGTTGGGGACGACGTGACGGAAGAGGATGCGTGCCGCATTGGCACCGGCGGCGCGTGCCGCTTCGACGTAGGTATTTTCTTTCGCTTGGAGAACGTTGCCACGAATGAGACGAGCATAGGCCATCCAGCCGAAGACGATGAACGCGATCATGACTTTGTCTAGTCCTCTGCCCAGGATCGTCACGAGGACCATCGTCGCGACGAGCGACGGGAACGCCAGAAAAATTTCAGTGATGCGCATTAGTATTTCGTCGATCCAGCCCCCAAAATAGCCCGAGACGGCTCCGATGACAATGCCCACCAAGAGCGTGAAAAAGATGACGATGATCCCAATAATGAACGCTGTGCGCGTCCCCCAAATTAAGCCGTAGAAGATATCATACTGATTTTGGGTCGTGCCGAGCGGATGCTGAACACTGGGTGGATGTGGGGTTGAGCTGTAGCCGTCTTGGGGGATCATGTAGGGGTTGAAGTGACGCTCCGGGGGCGGAGCGAGCCACGGGGCGAGCAGAGCGACTAGCGTAAAACCCAACAAGATAATAAACCCCGAGGCGGAGAGCGGGTTCTTGAAAAGTTGCTTCAAGACGCTCCACGTGTTGGCCCAGAGCTGCCTTAGATTGTCAGCCCAAAAGCTCTGATTTTTTGTGGGAGGGGCCAAGGGCTCAAGTGCTGTCTCTGTCTTGACTTGCTGAGCTTTCATATCAGTCTCACCCGTGGGTCGATGACCGTGTACAGCAGATCAACGATTAAATTAATGAGGATGAGCAGCGTCGTCGCAAACAGCACATAGCCGAGCACCGAAGGAATATCCAGCTGGATCGCCGCCGCGGCCGTCCAATTGCCTAGCCCTGGATAGTTGAAAATGGTTTCAGTAATGATAACGCCCCCCAGGAGGCCGATCACCGTGAAGCCCACCAGCGTGACGATCGGGATTAGCGCGTTACGACGCGCGTGTTTGACAATCACTCGCTTTTCGGGGAGGCCCTTGGCGCGGGCGGTCGTGACGTAATCTTGGCGCAGTGTCTCCAGCATCGACGAGCGCATCACGCGCTGTAAGTAGGCCCACCCGCTGAACGAAAGTCCCACGACGGGCAAGATCAGATGCCCCAGCGCATCCCAGAAGATGCGCCATTGTCCGTTCAGAATCGCATCGATGGTGACCATTCCGGTGATCGAATTGAATTGTTTAGAGTCTCGGACGGCGGCTTGTGCCCATTCGCTCAGGCGCCCCGGCGCGAACCAGCCCTCAAAGAGAGACGGTAGATGGCGGTAGAGAAGCCCATAGCAGATCATCAGCAAGAAAAGTCCGAGGACGAAAATGGGTAGGGAGGTGCCAATCACGGTGATGAAACGCAAGAATTGGTCAGCCCATAGATTGTGTCGCACGGCTGCCGCCACGCCCATCCAGATCGCGAAGAAGACGAGCGGGACGATCGCGTATAGCGTCAGCTCTGCGGTTGCGGGAAAACGATTTTGGATCGCATCGAGCACACTGGTCTTGGCCGTCTCCGACCAGCCCAGGTTGCCCTGGGCGACTTGCTCGAGCCAGTGCCCATACTGAACCCAGAAAGGATCGTTGAGCCCATATTTTACCAAAAGCCGGTCGAGCTGGTCTGTGCCTCCTTTGAGTTCCGCCGGGCTTCTTACATAGAGTTTGAGCCGCGCATAGGGGTTCATAAACTGCAGCATGATGAAGATGAGTATGGTAACCCCGAACAAGATCAGAGGCAAAAGCATCAAACGGCGTGCGATGTAAGCGAGCATGGGACCAAATCCAACGGAAATACTGTAGGGGCGAGGTCACCTCGCCCCTACAGAGTTGGATTACCACTCCTTGATTTCGAGGTTCAGCTCTTTAATGTACTCTTGATTTGGATGTGCGTCCGGCTTCTTGGACATCACGTAAAAATTGCGTCCGGGCCAGATCGGGTTGTAATAGTAGCCGTCCACCCAACGGCGCTGATAGTGCCGACCGAGCGGTTGGACCATGAAGATCGCGATTGCGTCTTCATACGCTTGCTGCTGTAGCTGATTGTAAACCTGCTGGCGCTTGGCGTCGTCAAACGTCTTGATGGCAGAGGCCATCTCGTCGTCGTACTGAGTCCCGATGCCCAAGTGCTCCGAGTACGTTCCCTTGCTGTGCATGACGGGGAAGACCCAGTTGTGCGCGTCGTGATAGTCTTCTTGCCATCCTCCGAGATAGAGCGGCATGCTTCCCTCGACGCTCTTGCTCAAGAACGTCGACCATTCGACGTTGGCGATCTCGATCACGAACTTGGGGTTGACTTGCTGGAGATTGCGACGGATTATTTCGAGGGCGGATTTGGCGTCATCTCCGCCGCTGACGTAAACGGCGGTGAGCTTGAAGCCCTTGTCCCAGAGCTTGCCCCCCCAGGCTTCTTTGAAGTGTGTCTCCGCTTCTTTCAAGTCAAGATGATATGTTTTTTGTTCGGGGTTGTAGAAGGGCACGCCGCGCGGAATGGGGCCCTTGGCCTGCTCGGCCTCATTCTTCTGCACTTCGCGGATGTACGTCTCCCAATCAAAGACATAGTTGAATCCCCTGCGCACGTGGACATCTTTGAAGAAATCGGGGGGGATGCCATTCCCATCGAGCTTGCCGCTGCCGATGTAATCATTGCCCTCGGCCTTGATCGCCTGGTTCATGAAGATATAGTTTAAGATCATGCGGATCTGGCCGCGGATCAGGCGCACGCCTTTCATACCATCCACTTGATCAATATACTGGCGATCGACTGTAGCGATGTCGGCTTCACCGTTCTCCAGCATTAACTTCCTCGTGCTCCACTCGTTGACTTTCTTGATGATTACTTTTTTCAGTTTGGCCGGGCCACTCCAATAGTCGTCATTGCGGACGATTGAGATGTCTCCCGTCTTGTGGTCCCAGTAGTCTAGCTTGAACGGGCCGGTCCCGTTGATCTTATCGTAGAGCGGGTCTTTCTCTTTCTGCGGGTCGTGATAGTTCACCCAGTCGGCGCAGTTGCCATCCCAAGCCCCTTGGGCAATCGCCCATTTTTTGCTGATAACCGCCGCCCAGCTCGCGCTCTGCGCGATCACGGCAAAGAAGGGCGGGAAGGGAGTCGGCAGATGAAACTCGACTTTATCGCCGTTGACTTGGATGGCGCCTAGAACGCGCTCACACGCTTGCTTGAGCGAATCCGCGCCGAGTTTCTTAAAATCCAAATCTTTGGTGTTCTTGCCCGTGGCCTTGGCTTCGATTTGCTTGGCCAAGTCTTCGATGCTGTTGACCCCGAGCAGAGGGGTCAGCAAGAGCCAACTGGGACCGCCGCTGCGGTCGAACGTCAAGAGTCGCTGAAAACTGTACGCGACGTCTTCGGGAGTCAGCTCAGAGCCATCATGGAATTTGACGCCGGTGCGGATCGGGAAGCTGATCACAACGGAGCCATCCGGATTCTCTTTGATACATCCGTTCTGTACGCTCGGGATGGTTGTAGCGAGCATCGTCTTAAATTTGTCCGGATGTGGGCCGTCGTAGGCGAGCAGATTGTCGTAGGTATGGAAGAGCACTTCGCCGCTCGACGTGTCATAGACAAAGGCTGGGTCGAGCGAGTCAATGTCGCTGATGTCGGCCGTGATCAGCGTGTCGGGATTCTTGATGTCCCCGGCAACTGCCGTGGTCTCGGGTGTTGTTGGAGTTATGCCCACTGGCTGACTCGCCTCGCACGATTTCTGGTTGTCTGCGGTTTTTCCCGGCTCGGATGTTTGCTTCTTTTCGGGTGATTGCGGCTGTTCATTGCCCGCGCTGGGTGTGGTTGGTTTCTCCTTATCGGTGGTTCCCGTAGGAGGCGGGGGTTGCTGAGTCGTTTCTTTGCTGGCGGAAGGGGGTTGTTGCTGTTGGGATTGGTCTTTTGGTTTCTGCGACTGGTTACAAGAAACAAGGGCCAATGAGACGAGTAGAACTAAAACAATTAAACTGATCCAATGTGAGCGGCGAGACATCAAGACACCTCCTGAAAAGCTTATACGATCTTAGCAGAGAGCACTTCCCAGTTCAAAAGGCCTACGCACAGAGCCCATTCAGACTCGGGCGGTTTCTTGCTATAATGAACCGAGAAAATTCGAGGGAGCAAGATGAGATATTTGAAATATATAGGAATAATCGGGCCGGTAGTCGTACTCGCCGGGACGCTGCTCGTCTGGGCTTGGACCACCCGGCAGTTGTCGGTCGGGACCGATTACCCCCCCAAAGTTTTAGAAGCGCTCGCTTTCAAAGATGTAGACCGTGATCCCGGCTTTCAAGCGACCATGACCGAGTTGATCGGTGATATGGAGTGTGAGACCCCAGAGACGGGCAAGAGCCTCTGCAAGTTGCCGATTCGCTTTCAGCATTTGCGCATACTGGCCCAGCAAGATTTTCCGCGCATCAAGAACTACGAGGGACAGATCTGCAAGCTCCGGCCTGCTGAGCAGTACCAAGCCGACCACACCCAATTATGTAATTCTCTGGAAAAAATCTCGCGCGAGCTCGACACCATGCAATTGACCGCCAGCCAAGCCGGTCAGTTTTTACACGAGAATAAGCCCGAGTCCCTCGGCACCGTGCTCGACGAGATCGTGAATCGTCTTGAAAGAACGCGCCAATCGTTCATCAGTAGGATGAAGACTCTGTCAGAGATTGCGTGGTTGAAGCCGGCTTTGCCGGCGCTACCAACAAAGTAGGGGCACGCACGGCAGCCGTGCCCCTACAAAAGAATTCAGAGATCAATCTAGCGTGCCCCGCGCCCGCGCAGATGGGGATCGAAGATGTCCCGGACGGCGTCGCCTATCAGATTAAACCCAAGAATGAAGAGAGAGATGGCAACTGCCGGCACGACGAGCACGTACCAGTATTGGGTCCCGCCGCCGTGGATGATCCAACTCTGGGCGTTGTTGATTAACTGGCCCCAGTCAGCGTAGCCCAAGGGAGCTCCTAGCCCTAAGAAGCTAAGGGCCGCGACCGTGAGCACTTGGCTGCCAAAATCCAGGGAGGCATACACCAAGACAGGATAGATCGTGTTGGGCAAGAGATGCCGCACGATGATGCGCGTGCCGCTCGCCCCTACAGCGCGAGCCGCTTGGACGTATTCTTTCTCTTTCGCGCTCAGCAAGTCGCCGCGCACCAAGCGCGCGTACGTGGTCCAGTTGACCAGCGCGATGGCGAGCACTACCACCCAGACACCATGCAAAACCAGGTGGTAACCGAATATAGGAATATAAGGGAAAGATGAGAGGACGACTGTGAGCACGACAGCGGCCACCAAAAAGGGGAAGATGAGGAAGATGTCGACGATGCGCATCAGTACTTCATCGATTAGTCCCCCAAGGAATCCCGCGATGCTCCCGATGAAGAGGCCGATCAGCAACGAGACGCCGATCACGACTAAGCCCACAGTGAAAGCCGTGCGCGTTCCCCAGACCACGCCGTAATACAGATCGTATTGGTTGTTGCCCGTGGTGCCCAGAGGATGTAAGTTCCAATCCGGCGGGAAGATCTGCCACGCGGCGTCGTTCGGCGGTTGAGGGAAGGCAACGGTGAAATTAAAGTCCTGCGGGATCTCAAGGTTATCGTTGCTTCCGGGTGGTGGTGGGGCCAGCCACGGCGCAGCAATCGCAACGAACGCAAAAAACGCGATTAGCGTCAGGCCGGTGACGGAGAGGGGGTTCGTCAAGAACCGGCGGCCAACTTTCAGAAAGCCGGGCAGCCACGGAAGGAGGTCACGTAGCTCTCGTCGCGGTCTGTATGGCTCCACTTGGGGGAGATCCAGAGATTTGCCATCGGTGCTGAGAGTTTCTGACGGGGACAGCGAGTTTGCAGAGGGCTGTTGAACCTTCGTGAGCGGAAGTTCGCTTTTCTTAGCCATGAGTTAATCCAACCTCACGCGAGGGTCCACGTAAGCATAAAGCAAGTCGGCCATTAGGTTAGTGACCACCCAGAGGATCGCGGTGAAGATCGTGAACCCGAGCACCCCGGCGATGTCCAAGCGGAATGCCGCTTGCTGGAAGAAGTAGCCAATGCCGTGGAGGCTGAAGACCGTCTCGGTGATGACGACGCCGGAGAGCAGTCCACCGATCAACAGAGTCGAGATTGTGATGACTGGGATCAGAGCATTGCGCAGCGCGTGGCGGTTGATCACGACGCGCTCTTGCTGGCCCTTGGCGCGCGCCGTGGTAACATAATCTTCGCGCAGCGTGTTGAGCATGCTGGAGCGGGTGATGCGCACTAAGAGCGCCCAGTTAATGAAAGAAAGAGTAATCACCGGGAGCACCAGGTGCATCAGGGCATCCCAGAAAACATCGAAGCGCCCGTTCAAGATCGCATCGATCGTGTAGAGTCCGGTGAAGCCGCGCCAGGCCATGGGGTTGCTCACGATTTTGATGCTCTCGTTCCCCAAGCGACCCGACCCGAAGAGTCCAAGCCCACCATAGAAGATGAGCAGCAAACCCAAGCCCAGCACGAAAACCGGGACAGAATAGGCGAAGATGGACATGGAACGGGTGACTTGGTCGGGAAAGCGATTCTGTTTGACGGCGGATTGCATCCCGAGCCAGATGCCGCCGATCAAGATCGGTAGAATGCTGTAGAGCACCAGTTCAAGGGTCGCCGGGAAAAAACCCGTGAGCGCTTGCATGACCGTCATATGCTGCGAGCTGGAAAACCCGAGATTCCCGTGGATAACTTGATTGAACCATTCGCCAAATTGGGTGAAGTAATCTGCGTCAAGGTGGTGCAACTTAATCAGCTGTGCAATCCCATTGCCCCGGTTGGCGGCGGGATTCTCGCCGACAAAGGCGTAGACCTTGGAGGCGGGAGGCAACACATAGAAGAGTGAGAAGACAATCATGATCGAGATCGCGATGATGACTGGCAAGATCAAAAGGCGTCTAATTATGTACGTGAGCACTGCGTCTCACCTCCACGAGGTCAGTATAGGACAACGATCGAGTGATCGCAAGACATCTCAGATCACGCAGCGGCTTAAAGCCGCGCGCTGGGATTACCAAGCTCCCTACGGAGACTCTAAGCCCGCGCAGGTGGGCTTCGCAAGCCCAGCCCGACCCTTTTAGGGTCCGGCTCTATGGAAACTCGCACACCGAATAAATTCACGATAAGAAATGAAGGGGAGAAGCAGAGTGACTCCTCCCCTTCACAACGATTAGCCGTTTACCTGTCTCCTGGAATGGGCGAGAAGGGGTTGCCCTGACAGTTGACAGCTTTCTTTGTCGTCGCCGGTGACGAATTGTCGCCGCCGGTGACGAAGACCGCCGTCGGGTAGGAGGCGCAGATGGTGGCTACGTCATCGTTGCCGTTACCGCTCGCTGCCTTCGAGAAGTTGATTCCTGCAGCGGGGTTGTAGAGCACCGGGAAGACGTTGCCCGGGTCGGCCAGGTTGTAGCGGAAGCCGTTGAGCGAGCTGCGCTCAGCGAACTCGGCCTCGGGGTTACCGATCACGAGGGCGATGGCGTTGTCCACGTAGAGCTTCTGCAACGTGAAGTAGAGGTCCTGCCGCACGGCTGCATCAGTCTTGGTGACAGCTGCGATGATCAACTCGTCCCAGTTGTTATACGCAAAGCCGCCGGGGGTCGTGCCTGGAGTGCCCCAGCCTTCTCCCGTACCACCTTCGAGATTCGCCTTGGCTTGAGCTCCGGTCACGGCTGAGCCGTCACTCCCGCTCGGCAGATCCGCGCTAACTAGCACAGCTGCTTCTGCCTTTGCATTGATGGCATCGCGAATCTGAGCAGCCGTACTTGTAGCCTGCCCAGTAGCATTGGTGGCGCTGTTGACTGTAATAGCAGTGCCAGACACTGCCACGCTCAGCGCGGTATTGTTCCCGGCAGCCTTGACCTCGAGTGAGATCAGGTTACCCGCCGGCCCTACGCCCTTCGCGGTCACGCGGAAGGCTCCGTTACTAGAGCCAAAACTCTTCTTCGCCTTATTGCCCGTCAGCTTGTCGATGCCGCCGGGGCCGGAGAAGGTCGCGGTCACGGCGTTGCTGCCCACCCACTGCGGGATGTAGTCCGCTGGGTCGATGTAGTCCGGCGCCCAGCCCAACGCGTACATCGACAGCGACCCGTCGCTGATCTGCTTCAGGATCTGCGGGAAGGGCACTTGCTGCACAACGAGGTTGAAGGTGCCGTGCCGACCAAACTTGGTTCGGTCATCCAGTAGGGCTAGGTTGGACCGCAGGATATTCGTCGCCGACTGGCGTCTCAAGTTGCCCGAGTTATAGCGGATGGTGAAGACAAATCCATTCTGCCAGACCGGGCCGGGCGCTGCGACCGTGCCGCCGAAGGCCTGCTTGAGCTCGTTGGCCGCCAGTTGCAGCGGGAGCGGGTTGCCCCCCGACAACGGTTGATCGGCAAACGTCTTGGTCACATCGATGCCCGCCGTATCCGAGACGCCCTTCTGAGCGGGGTTGTGATAGGCTAAGCCCTGGATGTTCGGGGTCGCCACGGTCTTAGCCAGACCTCCCTCTGCGCGCGAGATCTGCAGAGCATGATCAAAGAGATAGTTGAACGCCTTGCGGACGTGAATGTCCTGGAAGAAGTCCGGTCGGATGCCGTTGCCGTCGAATTGACCCGAGCCAATCAAGGGGTTGGAGCCGCCCGGCTGCTGGATGTTGAAGTTAAAGAAGAGCGATTGCACCACCAAGCTGGGCAGCTTCACTACATAGCGCGTGTTGTTGGTCTTGTACAGCTCAGGGAGATTGACCGGTCCACCGATGTCGATCACGTCGGCCGCCCCATTCTTGAGGTCCAGCAAGCGCGGGCCATCATCCTCGATGTTCTTTAAGATGATGGTCTGGAAAGCCTTCTGGCACGGACCGTTACCGCTACTGTCCTTCTGCCAATAGTTGGCGTAGCAAGCCAGCGTGGTGATCTTGGCTGTTTTGTCCCACTGCTGGAGCTTGTAGGGGCCGCTGCCGTTCTCCTTGTCAAAGAGCTCGGTCTTGGACGGATCATCCGGGTCGTTGTACTTCTTGAAGTTGTCGATGTCCTTGTTGCGATCGTTGCCTACGCAGCCCGGCCATCCGCCGTTGGCCACGACGAAATTCTTGCTGACGATGCCTGCCTCGGCGCTGGCAATGACCTGCACGAAGGGAGCGAAGGCTTGAGCGAGGTTGAAGATGACCTTGTTGCCCGAGACCGTGACCGCCTGCGTCTTGCCATTGTAGCCGCAGATATTGTCGATGAAGTTTGTGTTCAAACCGTTGTCACTGCGGGTGGAGCCAGCACCTAGGAGTGCGGGCGTGAAGACGATGCCCGTAGCTCCGTCGGCGCGATCGGTGATCAGGTGGCGCAGGAAAGTGTACTGCACATCCGCAGCCGTCAACGAGGAACCATCATGGAAGGTGATGCCGCTGCGGATCTCGTAAGTATACGTCGCCGCTACCCCAGCCGGTAGACCAGTGGTAGCGATAACGGGCAGACTGGCGGCGACGATCGGGACTTGTTCCGAAGTCGAGCCACCCTTGAAGTAGGTCAGAGGCTCGTAGATCTGGGTGATGGGGACGCCGCTGGCAGTGTCGAAAACCCAGACGGGATCGAGCGTTTCTTGCTCAGAGATCGTCTCATAGACGAAGGTATTCTGTTGGGCATAGCCGATGACGACAGCGACGGAGAGGACAAGCAACGGCACGATGACGAAACGCCAACTGAGCTTGGCTTTATACCAGTACCACATACTGAATTACCTCCTCGTAGGGTTCGTAAAAGAGTGATTGAACGGACGAACAGAGTTGAGGATTAATTACTCAGAAGACTAGCTCACCTCCCAACAAGGGAGGGTGAAAAACCCTAGTGCTAACACTATGCCAGAATCCCTTCCTCGGGTAGCGCCAACGCTGTGAGCGCTGAGCGCCCATTTTAGCTAGTTCATTCTACCGCGGGCTTCTTTCTCTAGCAAGCGCGTCAAATCTCCTCACCAGAGAGGAAATCTCCGTAGCGACGCACTCTTGTCAGATGCCAGCCAAATTATACCAGCAAGACCTTCAATCCTGACAATTTGCAGCTTCCCAAAGAAAAAAGTCCGAATGGAAGAGTGAAAATGGGATTGGCGTCACGCTCGATCCAGTTTGCGTAAATGTCTCCAAGCGCACAGTGAGTAGACCAGCGCCGTGAGGCCAGCATGGGCAAAAATAGTGTACAGGGCCCACAGCGGCCGCCCGTAGAGCACGAAGACCAAGATATGTAAGTTAAATAAATTACGGCGCCCCGCGACTCGTCGGAAAAGATTCTCAAATTTCCCGGCGACGTCGAGGCTCTTGCCAGCCGCTTGCCCGTATCGGTCATAGATGCTTCGGTAGAACGCAACGAGTGTGACGATGCTCGCCGCGAGCAAGAGCGGGGTCGTGCCCTCGCTTCGGGAAAGATAGAATCCCAGAGCGAGAATCCAACTGAACTCAAAGAGCAAGTCAAACGCGTGTTCGAGCGAGCCGACCTTTGTAACCATGCCTTTCAAGCGAGCCAGCTTGCCATCAAATCCATCGCTAAGGCCCACGAGAAAAGTGAGCAGAGAAGCGAGCACTAAGTGCCCCGTCGCAAAGAGCACTGTAGCAATGTAAGCCAAGGTGTTCACGATGAGAGTGATTTGATTGGGCGTGATGGACGTATGAGTCAGATGCGCGACGACCCAGTTCTCAATGGGCCGATGGACGAATTTGGCCATTAAATCAGATGGGTCTTTCTCAGCACTGTTGATTAAAATTTGCTCGGCGCGGCGTACCGCATCCTGAGTTTCGACCTTGAGCCAATAGATCGGGATATGACGGCGCAGCTTGGGAACGTAATCGTCCAATGTAGCGATGTCCAAGAGAGCTGGCTCATTGTCTCTGTTCAGATGAAAATAATCATTCCGCGAGGCCCCCACCCACGCTCCGTTGGAACGGCTGTCAATGGCCATAACGTTCCCATTTTGGTCAACCAGAGCGTGAACAATTCTCGGATCTATCAGCATATTTCCAGCTAAAACCAAAACTTCTTCTTTGGGAGGATCAGGCGGGACTTCGTGGGGTGCCCGCAAAATCTCAGCGATCCCTGCCTGGCGCAACATTCGCTCCTGGCGCTCGCGTAGAGAGACTCCGCCGACTCTGATCTCCGATGGCTCTACGATAAAAGCTTTCATCGGGGAGATTTTAAGAATTTTTCGGTCTCGCGCAAATCTTCAGGAGTGTCAATATCACTCCAGAATTTCCCAGATACGTCCAAGGCTTTTATGCTGCACCCTTGCGAGATCAGTTGGCGAATCGCGTGAGTGATCGTCAGTTGGTTCTGCCCACGCAGAGAGTCAAGAGCTTCGAAAATTTTTGGGGTGAGCGAGAAGATGCCCGTGTCGAGCGCGTTCCATTCTGTAAGTTCTTTGCCGATACGAACGATTTTTTCGTCTTCAACCCAGACACGCGTGGCGTCGTTCGTCTGACAATTGAGCGAGGGCGCGCGATCGACGCAGAGCCCTAAGCTCTTGGCGTTCCCAGCGACTCGATAGATTTCAGGATCGACAATATGATCACCCATCGCAAGCACAAAGCGATCGCTCATAAAACTTCGAGCACACAGCAAACTGAACCCATTCTCACGCTGATACTCCGTGTTGTGCACCGTGGTGATCGTGAGCGAAGATGAAAAATTTTTGAGAAATTCTTCTACGCGCTCAGATTGAAAGCCGGTGACGATAATAACTTGGGCAAAGCCCGCGCGCTCTAACCGTTGCAACACATGAGCGAGTAGAGGTTTTTCATTCAGAGTGACCAGGGACTTCGGGAGACCGACGGAAATAGAGGCCAACCGTGTGCCTGCGCCCGCTGCGAGTACGACTGCGTACATAACCTATTTGCCCGTCAAGATCCCGCGCTTTTCCAAAATCCACAGCCCGCTGCGCTGGTCGCTCGAGAGCACGTACTTCCCAAACGGGTAAACATCCCAGAAGCCGTCAAAGCCGTGAGCGAACCGTGACTCGCCGTTGTAAGGATTAAACGCTGCAACTTCTTTCGGCTCTTTCGGGTTCGCGTATTCGATCACGCGGACGCCGTGGGCATAGTAAGAGATATACACATACGGTCCATCGACGACGGCATTGTGCGGGATCGATTCGGGCCCCAGCCCGTACCAGCCCACAAGTTTTATCTCATTCAAATTCGAGATGTCGAAAACTCTGACGAACTCGCCCTTGACTTCGTCCGTCGTGAACAAGAGTTTTCCGTCGGAGTTGGGCCAGACGTTATGAGATCGAGGCGTGAGCCGGAAGGGTTCGTCGGACTTGGGCGGGTCAGCTTTATAAATATGCTGGGCGACGAATTTGTAACTGAGCTTTTTGGGATTGTCCAGGTTTTCAAAGTCTACGATCCAGATCCCCGTCGTCCACGCGGCTGCATAAAGCCGGTTGCCGATCACGGTGACATCGTGCACGTTGATCATCGCCCGATCGAGGAAGCGCACCGCACCGAGCGAGCCGGGGTTCGTGGGGTCGGAGAGATCGAGCATATAGAGTTCGCCGGGGCGAGAGCCGATCGTGGGCAAAAAGCAAACTTTGCCCGCGACAAAGACATTGTGCACCGTGCTGTAATCCGTAGAACGCACCGTGCTGACGAGCTTGGGGTTTTTCCAGTCCCTGACGTCATAGATTAAGACGCGCCGGTTGTCGCGCGCTTCGATCAGCCCGCAGATGAGATAGTTTTCATAAAAATCGACGTCGCGGCAATCACCAGCAATTCCGTTTAGGTCAATGGTCACAACTTGGGGATTTTTTATGTCACTGAACTCGATCAAGTGAACCAACGAGAAAGCGGGCACAGCCGCAAGCGTGCCTCGCGCCCACATCCCGGCCGCGTGGAGGGGATCGCCATCAGCGATCACTTGAGGCAATTCCACATGCGCGACGGGTTCAAGAAGCGATGGTGTTTGCGCTTTGGACGAGTGATCGTTTAATAGACAATGCGAAACCGCGAGTGTGCCTACGCCGAGGCGCAAGAAATTTCTACGGGTGAGTTTGTTGAATATCATTAATGATTCCTTTGCCTAACATTCTGTAGGGGCTGTAGGGGCGAGGTGACCTCGCCCCTACGATCGTTCATTTTATCAGTCAGTAATTTAACGTTCACGGCGTCCGGTAATAAATTCTTCGAAGAGAAGACGCGCTTCAGAATCGGGATACTGCACGGGGGGGTGCTTCATCGTGACGGCCGAGGGCGAGTGCAACGGACCGGCGATGCCCCTATCTAAGGCGAGTTTGCACGCCCGGATCGCGTCGATGGCCATGCCCGCGCTGTTCGGAGAATCTTCGACGGAGAGCCTAAGTTCGAGCGTGATGGGCACGCCGCCAAAGCCGCGACCCTCCATCCGAATGAAGCAAACTTTGTTATCCTTGAGCCAGGGGACATAATCGCTCGGGCCGATGTGAATACTTTGCTCGGGCAAGGGCCGTTTGAGCTGAGACTGAACAGATTCTGTCTTGGAAATTTTTTTCGTCGTGCGTCGGCTGCGCTCTAAAAGATTTAGGAAATCCGTATTGCCACCGACGTTCAATTGATACGTCCGTTCGAGTTTGATCCCGCGCTCCTCAAAAAGTTTGGCAAGCGTCCTGTGGGTGATCGTCGCGCCGAGTTGGGATTTAATATCATCGCCGATGACCGGCAGTCCTTTTTTCTCGAATTTGCGGGCCCACTCTGAGTCGGACGCAATGAAAACCGGGATGCAGTTGACGAGTGCGACGCGCGCTTTGAGACAGCATTTGGCATAGTGTTGGGTTGCTTCGGTCGATCCCACGGGCAGATAGTTCACCAGAATCTGCGCACCCGCCTCTTTGAGCGTTTGAATGACATCGACGGGTTCTCGTTTGGCAATGCGAAACGCTTCGCACTCCGAGTACTCTGCCATATGATCTGCGACACCATCTAATACAGGGCCCATCTGGACTTCGACGCCATAACGCGGGACGCCGGGATAGAAGACCAGAGTGCAGTTAGGCTCGGCGAAGATTGCTTGGCTCAGGTCTTGGCCGACCTTGCGCGCGTCGATGTCGAAGGCCGCGACGACGCGAATGTCCGAAGGTTTATACTCACCCAAGTGTGGATGGAGCAGCCCCAGAGAACCGTTCTGGGCGTAATAGTGGAGTCCTTGGATGAGCGCGCTGGCGCAGTTTCCCACTCCGACGATGGCGATGCGGATCTCGCCCAAATCAAACTCTCCCCGACCGCGCCGGTTCCTGCACGCTTCCCCTACCTGGCGCGGTGCGCGCCATTCTAACAAAGAGCGCTAGAAGAGTCAATCTATCTAGATTTCTTGCGGGCACCGGCCGACCAGAGTTAAGATGAATGCGTTATGCGATGGCTTGCTCTTAAGCTCATTGAGTCCTATCAAAAACTGATCTCGCCGATGCTGCCCTCGAGTTGCCGCTTCTATCCCAGTTGCTCGGAGTACGCCAAGCAAGCGATCCAGAAGTACGGGTTTTTCAAAGGAATGTGGCTGGCGATCAAGCGCATTGCTCGATGCCATCCGCTGAATCCCGGCGGCATCGACCCAGTGCCATAGATTTGAATTTATCACAGAGATCGCAGAGAGCACAAAGATTTAAAATCTCTTTTCGTACAGAACTTGGTATGGGTTGGTCGTGTACGATCGATAGATAATGCTCTCGTTGTGGCTAAGCACATCTCGTAGTCGCACGTGCTGTGGCTGATGCACGACCATCTGTAGGGCTTCTTCGGGGGTAAACCAACCCGCATCACTCGTTTCGTGGGATGGTTGCGGCTCTCCAGCAGCGTGAGAGCAAGAGAAAGCGAAAATCAACTTCGGTGGAGGGGCAGGATTGGAGTAAACACCAACGAGTTTGTCAACAGTCACAGTGCAGCCGCTTTCTTCAAGAATTTCACGCTGGAGCGCTTCGATCAGATTTTCTCCAGCTTCGACCTGCCCTCCAAGCGGCTCCCAACCACGACGCTCTGTTTTGACCAATAGAATACGCCCTTCGGAGTTGGTGACTACGCCCATGACGGCGACGATGTGGTAGGGATAATCGTGCATTTGGTAACAATTTTAAGATGCTCTGTTAAAGGCGCTTTGCCTTAAGTTATCGCACGTAGGACTCTACTTCCAATTCTTTGAGATCAGAAGGCTGTTTCAGATAGTTGAGTTTTTCAAACCCAATGATCCTGCCTCTTTTATCCTTCACAAGGATGACTTCATCCCCCGTCTCCTCGCAGCTAAACTCGAGCTTGGGATCATCAAACCATACGTTCAACGTGTTGCCCTTACGATCATAGATTACTTTGATCTTGTCCATACTGTTTCGCCTTCTTTGACATTATCCGTCAAATAAGTGGTAACAACAAATCCATCACTGTTCAGATGCTTGGCTACCACACATACATGACGCCTTCCTGATTTTTTGTAGTAGAGGTAAACTTTCGGGTCAGATTTGCTACGTCTGACTTGTCGGGCATTCTGCAAGGTGTCTTGAACTTTTTTCTCTTTGCCTTCCATGATAGGGTGCTTGTCCTGCAGAATCTTTGTCCAGTAACCTTTTGTGATGCGGATACGTTTCCCTAAAACGCAGATCACTTCGAAAAGAAGCTCATCAGACATTTTTAATGCCAATCACTTTCCTGCTAGTCATCCTCACCCTGTTTGCTGTTTCGAGTGTTTCATCAATAGCACAAGGCAGACGATGGTCGCAAGCTCGATGAGTTTCGAGAGCACGCTGATGGGAGTAAATGGCTCTACTTTTCCTGCATCGGGTCCAAGAAAGGGGATTCCGACAAAGCGAGTGATGAGATAAAGAATGATGATCGCCCCGTTGCCGATGATGCCAAGCATATATAGAGTGCGCACGTAGCTGGGGTCATTGCCTTCGCGAAGGCCGCCGGTATCGTCGTAGCGCCAGGGGCGCAAGAGCAGCACTAACCCGTAAATGCCTTGGCAGATACCTGCAACGAGGAAGAAGATGCCATAGCCCCACCACTCGCTCAGGTGCTCGGGAGCGACACCGGCATGGATGAGGGCGGCGGCAATCGAGAGCCCAGCGGTCCAGTAGAGGAGGCGGTTTGAATCTTCAGTTTCCATTCAGAAACTTTTCTACAGTTTTAAGCTGCTTGAGCCAATGTTTTTTCTCTGTGACTAAATCTTCCTAACGCATGGCATCTTGTTCTAAGGGATGGGCGAATTCATTTCCCAATTTGCCCGCACGTAGCCGTTTCTTAAATTCTTCGTACTCGCAGCCGTACTTGATCTCAAGCTGTAGAGTTTCTAGTTCGCACTCTGATAAGAAGCGGCGCAGTTCGCTGGCGAGTAAGTGAGCGATTTTGTCATTCAAGTTGTTTCCCGAGATATTTTCCAAAATTGGCTTGATCTCAGGAGAAAGTTCTAACTTGGGCACTTTAGCATCACCTCCTTCAAGCAAATATCAATCGCCCTTTAGGCTCCGGAAGTGGTCTTCCCAATTCTTTGGCTGTTTCTATCCATTCTTGAATCACTACTTCTACATTCGCTAAAGCTTCTTGGTAGGTGGCTCCGTCGGCCATGCAACCGGGGAGCTCTGGAACTTCTGCAATAAATGCATTGTCTTCCTTGCTCCAGTAGATGATCACTTCATATCTGATTTTTTGGATAGCTCGATTCAAGTTGCGCTCACCTTCTGCTAATATTATAACACACACGGCTCTCAAGGAGGTTATGGTGCTTTCACGCAAAACGATCATCGGGATCAGTCTCAGTTTTTTAGTGTTAGCTGTTGGAATCTTCTTCTGGCTGGAAAAGCCCTTCAATGGTCAATCCTCTTCGCGAACGATTACCGGCTTTCGGACTCCAGAGAGCGTCGCTGTTGGCCCCGACGGAAAATACTACGTCTCGAACATCGGCGCACAAAACACTCCGGGCGACGGCTCGATCAAACAGATTGCCTTCGATGGAGAGAATGCTATTGTTACGGACTTTGCCACGGGGCTCAACGATCCCAAGGGTGCGGCTTTCTTCGGGAAAGAGCTTTACGTGGCTGACGTGAACCAAGTCTGGAAGATCGATCCGTCGGGCAATAAGTCTGTCTTTCTCACACCAGAAAATTTCCCAGTGATGCCCGTATTTTTGAACGACACAGCCTTCGACGCCGCGGGCAATCTGTATGTCTCCGACACGTTCAAATCGGTCGTCTTCCGCGCGACACCCCAGAGCGAAGTCTCTGTTGCTTTGGATAAGAGCAAGTTGCCCGAACTCGGCGGGCCCAATGGGCTGTTAGTAGACAGCGAGAATAACCTCTACGTCGTCGATCTGAACACGGGCAAAGTATGGAAAGTAACGCCCTCGGGCGAAGCGACCGTGATTCTGCCCAACGTCGGCGCGGGCGATGGCATTGCCTTCGACAGCCAGAAAAATATTTACGTCAGCGATTTTCTGGGCGGGCGCGTCTTAAAACGAGACACCAAGGGCGAGATCAGCATCTTCGCCTCAGGCTTCACCAGCCCCGCGGACATCACGATCGACACCGCGCGCGGGCTGCTCGTCGTCCCCGAGTTCGATGCCAATCGCGTCACGCTCGTGCCGCTGGCGAAGTGAGCACAAACTCGAAAGGAGCTTAGAATGTCGAAGAAGAAAAAAGATCCACATATCCTATGGCTCATCAAATCGATGCACATGGCCTATGATGAAGGCAAAGGGCTCTGGGCGCACTCGCTGCTCGATGCGATCAAGGGTCTGAGCGCTGAGCAGGCCGCATGGAAACCGCGCAAGAAAGATGCGCGTTCGGTCTGGGAGATCGTCAATCACGTTGCGTTCTGGAAAGACGCGATGGCGCGTAGCTTGGAGAAAAAGCCTTGGCTCGATGCATCCAAGCACAAAGGGTGGCCGCCTGTCGAAGAAATAAGTGAAGCTGCTTGGGCTGAAAGTGTTGAGCACTTAAAGAGTCGCCATCGCGCGTTTATGCGTTGCATGGGTAAGCTGAGTATCGAAAATTTGGATAAACCATCGCCCAAAGAGAAGCGCAAGCTGGGCGAGCATATCTATGGTGTGCTCGCACACGATTGCTACCACACAGGCCAAATCTTGATCTTGCGACAATTGCAGGGAATCGGGCTTGAATAGTTGAACCGCTAAGAAACGGCTATTATGACGTAGGAAAAACAAAAAAAGGGAATGGGTACGTATCGCAAATGTCTCCACGTTTGCTTAAGCTGTGACTATGAATCTCAAAGTCTACATCCCCCGACTCAACGACGTGCTCATCACGCTCCCAGAGCAAACGAGTGACTCTCAGAATTATCTCAGATCGCTCTTGCATAAAAATGTTCAAGTCATCATCGGGGCTGATCTGCCCATCCCCCCAGACTACCAGGTGCTCGTGGATGGTCGCCCAACGAAAGAGCAACTCGATGCGAGTTCTCGCCTGCATTCTTTGATCATCCCCTTTGCGGGGCTTCCCGAAGGCACTCGCGAACTCGTCAAAAATTATCCTCACCTGCGCATACATAATCTGCATCACAACGCCGAGACGACCGCTGAGATGGCTGTGGCTCTGATGCTCTCTGCGGCTAAACTACTCGTTCCATATGACAAGTATCTTCGACAAGGCAACTGGAATGAGAGATACGACCGCGCCTCCGGTTCCGTCCGACTCTATGGCAAGACGGCGCTGATCTTGGGCTACGGGAATATTGGGCGTCATATCGCCAAAGTATGCAAGGGTCTGGGGATGCGTGTCTTAGCCGCACGACGCAATCAACCTGAAGATGCGCATTCTGATGGCGTCGCTGAAGTTCATCCCATTAGCGAGCTTCATAAATTATTGCTGCAGGCGAATGTGCTTATCCTCGCGCTGCCGCTGACTCCAGAGACGAACGGCTTGATTGGCGAGCGAGAGTTAAATCTCTTGCCCGATGGCGCTGTGCTGGTCAACATTTCACGGGGCAAAATTGTGGATGAAGCCGCTCTCTACCACACGCTCAAAAATGGAAAACTACACAGCGCGGGTATCGATGTCTGGTACAACTATCCCCGTAACGATGAAGAACAGTCAAATACGCTACCCTCGCAATTCTCTTTTCACGAATTGGAGAACGTGGTGATGAGCCCACACCGTGGGGGAGACGCGCTCGAGATCGAGCAGTTGCGCATGGAGCACTTGGCGAAGTTACTGAATGCACTCGCGCAAGGAGATACAGAAATAAATCGAGTGAATGTGCGAGCGGGATACTGAATCGTTTCCCAGAAATGTGCTACACTAAGATGGGTGACTTCCATGGAACGCAACTGGACAGAACAAGTGTTCGTCGATCATGGGCAACTTTATCTGAGATTTTTGGAAGCGGCTCTCCCGCGCGCACCGCAAGAGGCAGAGAGTATCCATAAACTGCTTGAGAAACATCAAGTGGGTCTTGGCAGTCGGCTACTCGATCTGAGTTGCGGCATTGGTCGGCACTCGGTTGAACTCGCGCGCCTCGGTTATCGCGTGACCGGCATCGATTTATCTCCCACCTTCATTGCAAGAGCCAAACGACTCGCGCAAGAAAAGCAAGTGACGGAAAAGGTCGCGTTTCACATCTGCGACGCTCGGCGAGTTGCTCAGACACTAGCAAATGAAAAATTCGATGCAATCGTCAACATCTTCACTTCGTTTGGCTACTACGACGAAGAGACGAATACAGATATTTTGCGCCAGTGTCGCACGCTCGTCCGCGAAGGCGGAATCTTCGTGATGGATGTGATCAATCGCAATGGGCTTGTCCGTCGCTACCAACCCCAAGGCTTCACGCATGCTGGAGACGTACTTCTTCTTCTCGAAGAACGGAAGATCAATTTCGAGACTGGACGCAACAACACCACATGGACTTTTTTGCGAGAACTGTCTCCAGGAAATTTTAAGCAAGAAGCCCAAATCACGCTCGACCATCGGCTCTACAATCTGCATGAATTGATAAGAGACTTTACTCAAGCGGGCTGGGAATATAGGGAGGTTTACGGCAGCTTGAATTTGGAACCGTTTGATATAGCATCGACGAGAATCGTGGGCGTGTTTGGGACATAGCTTTATACTGTTTTGCCTCGATCATGCTGTCATATCAGCCTCTTGAAACATTTCGTTGTATCTTCGAGTAATAATAGACACAGAGAAACAATAGAGAGCTATCTCAAGCCTCTTGGCGGTCGACCAGAAAGCAGCCTAAGCTGGAGATAGCCTACTCATTCAACCCAAAGGAGGGTCTCGTATGTATAACCTTAAGTTTTTCGTAGTCGGTGTTGTTTTGTTCATTGTAGCCATGGCCATAGGGAATAGCGGACAAGTCGGGCTTGCTCAGCCGCAAGCGTGCACGATGACCCTGAATCCGAACCAGTCGCTCCAAGCAGCGATCGACCAGGTTACTGACGGCGCCGTGATCTGTCTCCTCGCGGCGACCTACCAAGAGAACATTTTGGTCAGAAGGAGCCTCACACTTCGAGGCGCAGGACAGGAACAGACGTTTATTAAAGGGCAAGATCAAAAGAGAGGCAAAGCAGTCCTCGATATTGACGGCCTTTCTGAAATCCCAGTAGTGCTAGAGGGGCTCGTGGTTAGCCAGGGGCGGGGATCGTTAGGCGATGGTGTGAGAATCGATGGCAAAGCGATCGTCGCTCTCAATAACTCCAAGATCTCGGCGAACGATGGCGTAGGCTTACGCATACTGGGCTCAGCTCAGGCAGTGCTCAGCAATTCTCTGGTCTCCAGTAATGATCTCGGCGGCCTCATCGTGACGGGCTCTGCGAGAGTCGGTCTGACCAACACTCAAGTTTCTGAAAATCACGGTATCGGCCTCCAAGCCGCGGGTTCAGCTCGGTTGGTACTCGCGGACTCTCAAGTCTCTGAGAGCGGACTCGCGGGCCTGCGCGTCTTCGAGAACGCAGATATTGGCCTCAGCAACACCCAAGTAATCAATAACCGAGGCGAGGGCTTCGTTGTCTTGGATTCTGCCAGCGTGCGCCTTGCGAACAGCCGGATCACCGGGAACAAGTTCTTCGCCGGCCTGATCGCGTTCGGCGCAGCGCAAGTGAGCCTTTTTAGCTCTCAGATTTCCGGCAATCCCGGAATAGATGGCCTGCGTGTGGAGAACTCAGCCAGTGTAGAAGTGCGTAACAGCGTCGTTGAGAACAACGGTGCGAATGGCGTTCTCGTGAAGGACAATGCCAAACTAGGGCTCACGGATTCCGTGATTCGCAACCAAGCCGAATGGGGCCTTACAGCGTTGCTGAAGCAATGCGGTTTCTCCTTTGACGGCTTCACAGGTCAGGTGAGCTTCGAGGGTGCGAATATCATTGAAGGCAACAATAAGTCGGGCACCCAGAACAGCAAGGGCAACCCCGGCAATCATCCCTTCAAGGGCTTGCCGGATGGACAAGTGTGTCTGCCATAGTGCAGTAGTTAGTTAGACACAGCGGGAGTGAAGCAAGGTATTTTTTATAAACTTCGCTTCACTCCCCGTGCGGCCCAAGCACGAGCAATTAAGTGAATTGAGCCATCAGTCGAGATGGGGAGAGTAGAGCGAATTCGCTCTCGCAGAGCCGCACGTCGTTCTTCGCTTAGTGACATTGCATAGCCCGGCGCGGGCCCTTGTCCTCCTAGAAACGGAAACCAGTAGTCGTCAAAATTTTTGAAAACGGTGGGGACATCGATCGCGCACACCTCGACATTTTGTAGCCCAGCCTCTTGGAAGAGTTTTTTCAATGGCTCTGGATGACATAGGGGAAAACGTTTTCCTTCATCGAGCTCGAGCGCTTTCGGGTCGAGAGCGATCGCCGCGTCCCAGAAGTAGCGCATCAACTGCATCTTGTCAGCGTAGTCCCACACGTAAGCAGCGACCGTTCCACCGAGGCTCACGACGCGCGCCATCTCCGCAATAGCACGGCTTGGCTGCGGCACAAAGTTGAGCACTAACCCCGCGACGGCTGCATCGTATATTGCTGTTGGGTAAGGCAACGCCTGTGCATCCCCGACTTCGAAGCGCACTCGATCATCTGTGACATGCTTTCGCGCATACGCAACATAGCCTTCCGATGGATCAATGCCTGTGACAGCCGCCGGCGATGCGAATTGAAGAATTGTTTGACTGAGTGCTCCCGTGCCGCATCCGACATCAAGCCAACGTTTTTTGGAAGGCACAGACAGCCAGGTCAAAAATTCGCGTGCGATATGGCGACTCCAACGTCCGACGTACGGCTCATAAGCATCGCCACTGGCCCAAACTTCTTTGCGCCGAGCATTTTCCATTTCAAGCCTCCAAGAATTCTAGCACTATGTTCATAAACTTTTCTTTCTCCTCAATGAACGGGAAGTGGCGTGAGTGAGCAAAAACTTCTAGACGCGCCTTGGGAATAAGCCGTGCTGTCTTCTCGGCCATTGCGATCGTTGGCATATCGTTCGCTCCAACGATGACAAGCGTGGGAACGCGTATTTCTTTTAGACGAGACTCGACGTTAAATTCTTTCAGCGTTCCAGTCATTTTGAATTCTGTCTCTTCACCCCACATCGCGCGGTAGACATCGTATGCGACTTTGGCGAACGCATTCTGCAGATACGGAGGCGGTGGCACGCTCATAAAGACTGGCGCGTACGCGACTTCGAGCGCCGCTTTGTATTCGTCGGGATAGTGATCGCGATTTTTGTAAAGCCCTTCACGCTCGTACTTCTCATAAATGGCTCGCGTTTCGGGAGACACGCTCGTACGCATCCGTGCGAGGGCTGCGTTGCAATCTTCAAGGGAAGAAAACGTGTCCGCGAGAATGAGCCGGGTTACGTTCTCTGGATACTTTAAGATATATGCTTGTGCGAGCATGCCGCCCCACGAATGCCCCAGCACACGGCATTTCCCAAGATTCAAGGCTTTTCGCAAATTTTCGACATCCTCGACATTGGCATCAATCGTATAGTTTCTCGGATCAGTCTTATCGGATTTGCCCGTGCCACGTTGGTCGAAGAAAACCAACTTTGCGTGCGGAGCGAGTGCTCGCATCTCTTGCAGATATTCGTGGGGGAAGCCGGGGCCACCATTGAGCAAAATCAGAGGCTTGCCTTGACCCTCGATCTCGTAATAAATCTTCACGCCGTTGGAATCAATGTAGCCGCTTTGCATGTACTCTCCTCTTCTCTGAACTTTAATTCATACTGTTACTCCCAGAAATGCCCGACCCGAATCGCTAGATAGACGCTGATTCCACACATAGGGCACTGTCCAATCGTCAATCCCACTCCTCCCGATAGACGGAGCATGCGCTCACCTAATCGATAAACCATGCCCAACCCAAGTCCCACAAAGCGCCACCCAGAGTGTTTTTCCATAGAGCCACAGTGCAGGTCGAGGCGAAGTTGAAGATCTGTGAGTTGCGCGAGGCCTAATTCACCGAACGGCCTCCATGTGCTGCTCTTGTCTACTAAGTATAGGCGTGGCCACAAGGCCCATCCTTGCGCACAATGCTCTCCCAATCCCCAAACGCCTTCTACAGAAGCGCTCTCTTCGATGAGCTCAACTTCCGCTGAAACGCCGATCAGGCCTGCTTCGCTGGCAGCACTCCAGCCGCTCGGTCCGATCGAGACTTGGTAAGTGTCTCTCGCGATAGCGGCCGTGCTCAACGCCACCACAATCAACGCCGCCACTAGCCACATCTCTGCCTTCATCAGAATCAGTCTCCCTTGTGGCTGCACAAAATTTTCTCAATAGACATTTTCTGGCTCCTTTCCGATGAGCCAGTTTACTCAGCGACAGGCTCTCGCCACAATTCTTGCTGCGAGTGTCTCGGCGATGCTCTTACTGCTATCGCGGATCAGACCAAGATGCTCCAGCCGACCAACGAACAGATTGGTGTGACTGTCTCTGATACGGTCTCTATTGCGTGGAAGTAATTTTGAAACGAGCGCTGAAGAACGGGAGTACCAGGCTTGTGGAGGGCAGAAAATCCGCCTTCATGTACGCGCGGAAATTGTAACCCAGTGTCGCGAGGAGAGCGGGGTAGACGATCATGCCCAGGCCTCCGAGTTCGAGCGCTTGACACCACAGAGTGGCTCCAAATCCTTGCGGCTCGGCGATGCAGGAGAAGAGAGAAAAGCCCGCGAGAATGCTGCCCAAGAAGGCGAATGGGTTATTGCCTTGGACGCCGCTCAGCTCACCGACCGCAATCACGCCGATGGGAGCGGTGAGCGATGGCCCGGCCACCCACAGGAGTGCGCACCAGTTGAACGTCAGCGAGTCCTGCTGGCACAAAGTAGATGTTCTCAAGGGAAAGGTGATCAGGGCGGAGGCTCCCCAGCCGAGTGCCGCGCTGAACGAACCGAGCGCAAATTCGGGGAGTATAGAATCGCCGGTGGTCTTGGGTTTTTCATCCGCAGCAGCAACGACAAAGCTGACCGGCGAGAGTAGCAACCCGGCTCCCACCAGAGTGACCACCATCCATGAAAACATCGAGATGCGCATGGTTGAGTTATACAGAGTTGAGGCGGCGTTGACAAGCACAGTTGGGTCGAATAAAATAGGGAACTTCAAGCGGGAATAGCTCAGCGGTAGAGCGTCTGCTTGCCATGCAGAAGGTCGCGGGTTCAAATCCCGTTTCCCGCTCCACAGAAGCCTGAACTCTATTACGTCTTTAGCGTTTTCTCCTATTGTGTGCCTTAATTCTAGTACGTGAACTGCCCCCCAAAAAGCTTAACGAACAAGATGCACTCCACTTAAGGGAATGACTTTAGAAGATGCGTTAACCCAAGCTTATGAAGATGTGAAAGCTCACTGGAGGGAGTATGTCCGCAAGTTCAAAGCAACCAAAGGTATCGAAGAAGAAGACTGACGAAGCCCTCAATCTCTTCGGCCGAATGCTTGAAGGAGCCCTAAAGCAACCTGAGCTGGCTCCAGATCGTTTAGCCATGATTGTCTTGTCGGAAGAGATGGAGAAGCGCGTGCTCACGCCGGAGCGTTTGCGCTTACTCAAAGCCCTGGGGGTACATGAAAGCACATCCGTCACAGGTCTAGCCAAGGCTGTGAAACGCAGCTTGGAGGCTGTCTCGCGCGGTTTACGTATCTTGCATCAATATGGGCTGGTCGAATTCACCCGCAACGGTCACGCCAAGCAGCCTAAGCTCGCGAAAGACCTAATTCTGATCCCGCTGCGTTGAAGAGTTGAAGATTTTGTCTTTTCTAGCTGCAACATTTCATAGCTCAGCGGTAGAGCGTCTGCTTGCCATGCAGAAGGTCGCGGGTTCAAATCCCGTTTCCCTCAGTGCAAAACCCCACAATCGTGTATGTAATGCAAATAACAGACTTCGTCTGCAGAAGTGACTTATATTAGATTGTTAAAGGTAACACATATTACTCAAGCTTGGTAAGTAGTTAGGGAGAAAAACGTTTCAGGAGGACGCGTCCATGCAGTTTTCTCGTCTCGGCTTTATGTGTTCTGTATTTTTCACACTCTCGCTGTTTTCCCTAATTACTTTGAATACATCAGGCCAAATCGTGATCGATATCGCCCAATCCAACCAAGATCTGACTTATTTTGGCGCCAGCCGAGGCGACGCCCTTTCCCCCATTGCTGTAGGGGATTTCAATGGGGATGGCGTCAAAGATATTCTCCTCGGCGCTCCTAATGCCAACGGAAAACTGGGCGAACGCGGGGCCGGGGCTGCGTATATTATCCTTGGGCCACTGCCTGAATCATCCCCCCGTAGCGCATCTAACGTCGATCTGGAAGCAGTTGGAGCCAGGATCACCATATTCGGATGCAATGTGGGAGATCAGCTTGGCACCGCCGTAGCAGCCGGGGATGTCAACGGCGATGGGATCGACGATATCATCCTGGGTGCTCCGGGGGCCGACGGCTCCATCGGGAGTGAAGCCGGGAATCGCATTAATGCTGGCGAAGTGTATGTCATCTTTGGTCGGTCTGACCTGTTTTTCGGTGGGAAATTCGACCTTTGTGCTAAGGACCAGGATGTGACTATCGTGGGGGCCAACACCGGTGATAATTTAGGAGCCGCCCTCGCGGTCAGTGACGTGAACAAAGACAGCTTGATGGACATCATTATCGGTGCTCCTGGAGGAGACGGCCCGAGTGAAGCTCGCTCCGGTGCCGGAGAAGCCTATGTGCTGTTGGGGAGACAGTTCTCTCACTCCGCTGTGTTTGACATAGCGGGCGCATTAGGCCCAGGCCCCGATGTGACTGTCTATGGCGCGGAAAAGGGCGATATGCTGGGAGCTGCCGTCGCGAGCGGCGATGTCAACAAAGATGGTTTCGTGGATCTCATCATCGGTGCCCCTCTCGCCGATGGACCTAATAATGCGCGCCCCTCGGCGGGAGAAGCTTATATTATTCTGGGGAGCCAATTGGTCGGCAAAACGCTGCCCATTACGATAGATATTTCACAGGGTCAGCAGGATGTAACTATTTACGGGGCTGATCCGTTTGATCAATTGGGAATATCCTTGGCAACCGGGGAAGTAAACCATGATGGCATCTATGACATCATCATCGGTGCACCCGGGGCAGATGGGCCAAATGAGGCTCGCGCTGGTGCCGGAGAAGCCTATGTCATCCTGGGGCGAGCGAATTTTTCTTCAGTGGTGGACATAAAACAGGGACAACAGGACGTCACAGTCTATGGGGCGGATGTAAGTGATGGGATGGGTGCCTCAGTCGCCGCCGGACAAATAGGACAAGATGAAATTGATGACATCTTGATTGGAGCTCCCGGCGCCGAGCCGTGGCAACGCAAGACGTACCGCAGGAGAAGCTTATATAATCTTAGGTAGCACTTCGCTCCCCAAGGTAGTCGATACTTGCCTCGCTCCCGTGCTATTAGAAATCATTAACTGCGCCTCGAATGTCGTGAGAGTGCCAGACAGTGCCAAACCCGACATCGTCTTCTTTGGAGCCAATACTGGCGATCGCCTCGGCTCGACCACGTATATTGGCGATGTGACCGGCGATACGATTGAGGATATCTTTTTGGGAGCGCCCAACGGTGATGGGTTGGCAGAGTTGAGGCAAAATTCTGGGGAAGTCTATACCGTTTTTGGTTCTCCGACCCTGGAGAATAAGCCTCCGGTGGCTGATGCCGGACCCGACCAGCCGCCCCCGACGGTGTGCGTCGGTAAGCCCGTGCAGTTGAACGGCTCCAAGTCTTCTGACCCTGAAAAGGGCTTGCTCTTGTTCCAATGGGAATTTATTCAGGACTTTCGCGTTGCAGATTCACCAAAGCAATGCCTTGAACTACTCGATGGTGTTTGCCGGAGTACTGTCGCTTGACCAGCGCCATCTTGCTCGCATAGGGCTTGTCCAGCAGGGTGTCATCGAGGATGAGGTAGCCGGTTTGGCGATCTACC
>JACOSB010000021.1 GCA_016179105.1 Candidatus Acetothermia bacterium | reverse complement strand
ACCTTCTACAACCAGGAACGGTTGCACCAGAGTTTGGGTTACCGGACCCCAGCGGAGGTGCATTTGGGCGTTGCAGAAGCGGAGTCAAAAGTCCACCTTAATTTTCGCAATTCGTGGTCTTGACTTTGGGGCCAACCATACTAGTCCCACTTTGGATCTGCTCGGTGTTACGGTGTGTGGATCGAATTAGAGCCTACAGCACATGTGTGAAGCGAGGTGGCAGCTGTCCAAAAACGCCGACGTTTTGTTCATAAACCGACCGTTCATATGTCGCCTAAGAGGGAGTTATACGACAAATTGTCAATTTCTCTCATCTAATGATGGAAAGTTGCCGCCATGGCAGAAAAATGGCAGAGAAATGGCAGAGTTGCGTGCTATCCTAGGATCATGTATTTGACAAGAGGAGAGGAGCCGTGGTAAAAGAGTAACAGACTCTTGTTGACAAGGGCAAACTCGCTGTGAAGCGGGGGCGCAAAGCCACAGATCTCAAGCAAGAGCTTGAGATGGCTGGGCTGCCACACAGAGCAATCTTTTTCTGCGTCCCATCCTTCACCGCAATCCCTAAAGCCCTGACAGAGAGAAAAATAGCGGAGGGTGTTTTCAGCTTGGACGGGAACGGACACGAGGATCGAGTCATAAAAACAGTGTAGTGGACAGGCCTTAGTGGTTGGGTTACTTACCATACCTCTAGCTCGGAAGGCCTCAGACTCAAGGACGAAGGGTTGGGATTTATGACTTTGGGGCGAGTACGGTCCTGCACAGGCGCGGTGGGTTGTAGGCATATAAGTGCCGTACTATATTGAGGAGGTTACGATGTGTTGTGAGGATAGGAGCGACAAGCAAGCCAAGCGTTTCACACGCCGAAGAGTCTTGCAAGCAGCTGGCACCTTTAGCTTGATAGGCACACTTACGGGATGCACAGGGGATTATTGGACGCCTAATTACAGGGAACGGTTCTGCTGAGTCTCTGCAGGAGGTCGGGCAGGCCCCATACAATTCCTGTGTTTCCTTGCTTGAGAAAGACAAGGCGGCACCTCTCATTCAACAGGCTTTAACAGATCCACAAGTTCAACAATTATTGCAAGTTCCGGAATTTCAGACTTCTTCCATTGATCTGAAGGGAGCCGTGGTACGCTCGGGGCCGCAGGATGTGTTCGTCTCGCTACCGTTAGGACCACAAGCTACTTTGCACTATCTCCAGACTCCTCGAGAATCGAGTGCCAAAGTAGTTCTTCCCCAAGGACGTCGCAGCCTCCATGTATTGCCTGACGGTTCAAGGGGGACTTTTCTGAATTTGAATAAAGAGCAAACTTTGGATGTTATGCGACAGATCGGAGCTGATGGAGAATTCGCACAGGTCGTCATCGACGAAAAAGGACGCGAAGCTTCAATTATCGTAAAAAGGAAGCAAGAAAGTGCTCGCCTCATCGTTACGGACGCCCAAAGCTGGTCTGAGCTAGGTCCAACGGTGATTGGGCTTACAAAGCGGGGACCTGTGCGTCTAGGGAGTTGTGGGTCTCAAACAGTGGTTTCAGGTAATCATACCGGTGCCCTTAGGACTAGACCAGTTCCCCTGACTGAGAGGGGACCAGACCAGTTTACGGCTTGCGTAGGGGGCGGTGGAGACTGTTGGGATCCTGAAGGACTGATAGTATGGGTTTTCTGCTTCATTCATTGCCCGAGCCCTGATGCGCCATGTGAAGTCGTCTGCCTATAGCAGTGCAGGCGGTGTAGAGTAGATTACCACACTTGAGATCAACTCAAAAAGGGGTTAATTGTTTGATGAGTGAACATACAAGTTCTGAACAACTGGGATAATGGCTTTAAGGAGCAAGAAGATTACTTATGTACGCTTTAATCCTTGGGTTGCTTCTTCTAGTGTTGACGATCACGTCCGTTTTCCTACAACGAAGCCCTGATATTCAGCCCAGTTCGCGTGTGCTCCGAACCTCGAATTTTATTCTTACCTATCAAGCTGATATTTCGAAACAAAAGGTCGAACAGTTCGCGGCTGGGCTGGAGGCTGCCTACAAGCATTTGGTAGTTAGAGAAAAGCTTCACGATGGCGTACATAAATGGACACTGAAAGGCCCCTTCCTTTCTGTCACTTATCAGTGTCTTCCAACCATCGCAGCTCATGAATTTTTCCACAGCATGCAGCTCCAGTACCCATTAAAGTTGGCCGATCGCTTCCTTTTAGAGGGCACTGCTACGTGGGCTATGCGAGAGGTCTTTCCAGAAAGCGCAGAGTGTTATCAAGAAACTCTAGAGGATTGGCTTGTCGGTGGGACAGATTATAGCTCCGTAAAACTGCTTTCTCGTGGGTACCAAGGTGGTCTTTTCTGGAACTACTTAGCTGAGCGCTACGGTGGTGCACAGTTAATCCGACGATTGTTTGAGCACCCAGACATCCGTTTAGGGATTGATTGGCCCAAAGTTTTGAGCATTCTCACTGGTAAATCGTTCTTGGATCTATGGGATGAGTTTGCCGTGGCTTTAGCAACGCATCAAGTCCCCGATGCTGCACAGCTCTTTCCGCTTGCAGAACAAAAGACGAACTATGTGCCGGTTCCAGTTTATGGAGGGGAGTGGACAGGGCAACTTCTCACTATCGATCAAATTAATTGGCAAAATCCCTTCGTAGAGATCTGCGAGAAAAAAAAGGAGTTTTGTCCCCTTGCGCATGATGTGGCAGTCATAGGATCCCCACTTACAGTACGTCACCCGTATGGAATTCACTTTTTACGGATCATCCCCAAAGCCAATACCCCACTTGTTCTACAGTTTAACGGAAGCTCAGATACAGATTTCAGGGTTTACGTCGTCGGTTCAAAGAACTCCACTGCATACGAAACCTCTCCTCTCATGCCTGGGTGTATCCTATCAAATCCTCTAGACTATCAATTCCTGCAAGTAGTAATCACGAGAGGGGAAAAAGGATCAGGCAGTTATCAGGTGAAGTTAGCACCGCTTCAGAATCAAAATTATGCCAAATGCTTCGCTCAAAATACCCCTTCTGAGCAATATCTTAAAACCCCCACATAAGCGAGTCAAATAGGGGTCCGGCCGAGATAGAGCGTTCACAAAAGGAGCGTTTTTCTTACACCCTCTGACTTTACGGACTGATGCAGGTTTCCAGGGTCGATTCTTGACACCCGTTTTATGAACAATCTTCTGAGTAACCAAGAGTCTATGTTCTGTGGTCTTCTTTGATCAGTCTAGTAGCAAACAGATAGCCCAACGTGGCCCCAAATCCAATAAAGATATAGAGGATAAGGAAATCAATTATTATTTGTGCGTAAAAGAAAAAGTAAAACAAGTTTGAATTTCCTGAAAACATACTAGATAGGCCAGATTGAAAATTGGTCAGCCAAAGGACCAGCCATTGACCACCACCGTATCCTGCGAGCCCACCGAGAATTCCCCCTACGCGGCTTCCGGTAATTCGGTATCTATAAGCAGCGTATAGGATACCCAACATGGAAACGCCAATCATAAAAATCGCGCCAATAATCTGCAAGTCCGAGAAGCGAACAGGAAACATAAAGATCAATCGACTTAGTAAAAAAATAACGATGAGGTCTCCCACTAACGCTCCAAGAAAGCCCCACACCGAAAGACTAACGACATTCTTCATTCGATTTGGGTTATTCAGGTCGCCTTGATTCGGAGATTCCATTTGTTACCTACACAATCTTCAAGTTAGCGAAAACTTTCTCCGCGTGCTTGTCGCGGGTGGGGTTGATGAGATGAGTATAGGTCTGAGTGTTTCTGATGTTTCGGTGGCCGATCCAGTCCTTGATGACCATGATGCCCGCACCATGCTCGAGCATGTGGGTGGCGATACTGTGCTTCAAGACGTGAAAGTGCCGTTTGCCTTTGGGGACTTTCGCAAGCTTCGCGTACTTCTTCATTAGGTAGTCAAGCATCCGGCGAGTAATCGGGGTCTTTGGGCGTGAAGAAAAGAGAATCGGAGAATTGTCCTTGCGCGTTCGCAAGTAGGTTTTGAGTGCTTTCAAAGGCTCCGGCCGCAATGGATACTCGCTTGAGATTGAGTTTTTGAGGCGGCTGATTCTGATTTTCATGCGCTCAAGGTCAAGGTCGGCGCGCTGGAGGGTGCCGATCTCGCTTGCCCTGAGTCCGTAAAAATAGGCGACAAGAAAGATCGCGCGGTCGCGTTTGGAGTCAATGACTCTGAGCAGCTGCCGGAGCTCGTCTTGGGTTAAGTAGTCGATGGTTTCGGTGTTCATAAACATTGATCCTAGAAACTATTATGCCTACCGAGTCGTCAACCGTGCATTCAATGCTTTTTGTATATCTATCGCAACGGTCCATAAGGATTGCATGATCTCCCCTTTCGCTATTGGTGAAGGTAGTCGCACTTGATTTTGTAACTTCGTCTTAATGTTCTCAATCTCTTTTGCCTGCTCAACCACCCCAAGAGCGTTTGCTTCATGGACTGCACTCTCTAGGGGGATTAAGCTATTCGAGCGTTGGGATTGCCAATCGTTTTCAGTGCCATTGTATTCGATAAGGCCCATAGTCGAAAAAATGAGCGATGCGAGATGGTATCCAAAGGCGGCTTGATTTTTACTCCCTCCCCCCGTTGGTTGCTGTATTGTCTGCGTAGTGGTTAAGCTGAGCTGCTATAACTTAGCACTCTCTACGCGTTGAAGAAAATTTTGCAGTTGAGGCCTGAACCAATTCAAAAACCAGATAGCAATTAAGGCAACAACAACCCAACTGTTGAGCGCTGCTTCAAAGAATTTAAGGATGTAATCCGTAATCTCTTTTGCAGACATACCAACCTCCCACTTTCCCCAAATGGCTGTATTGAGAAAGATTCTATCACGAGAGAACGAAAATACAAGGAGAATTCGGGAGTGTCTGAAGAGGCAACTTTGTCCTAGTGGGAAATTGGCTCAGAGAGTTATAAGACCTCAGTCTAAAAGTCAGTAGGTTTTGAAACAGAAAATCAGCGCTTCGGCACGATCGAGAGACCATCTAATTAGTGTTGCCTTTCGAGACCAGATGTGAAGCGAAGAAAGACGAGCTGCATGTGCTCCCCTGGGGGAATGAGGTACTGCAATGATAAGTGGGTGTGCAATTTGCCATGGAATGCCCAGCGGGTCTATTATTAGAGTAACTACGCGGCTGAGGTAGAGCAATAGGGTGTTATATAGAAACCATAGAACAACCCGATGAAGTTTGAGAAAGGGGCTGAGATCGTTGGTAGTACAGAAGTTGAGAACCACCGTACACGGGCGTCTTAGGCCGCTAGCAAGCGGCCGAAAGGTGTTATGCAGAAACGATATAATCAATAGTTAGACAGCATATCAGAGCATCTGAAAAGGAGGAGGTTTCATGGCTGGGGCAAAACTCGTCGTCTTATATCCTGCGCCTCGTGACGTGAATACGTTTGAGCGGGCGTACACGCAGGATCACGTGCCAATGGTGACCGCTCAGAACTTCAAAGGGATAAAGAAGTTTGTCGCTTCAAAAATTGTCGGCACTCCTGATGGGAGTTCGGCCCCTTATTATCGAATCGCCGAACTTCATTTTCCATCCATGGAGGCACTACAAGCAGCGGCGGCATCTTCCTCGGCACAAAAGGCAGTTGCGCACGCCGTCTCAATTTCGGGAATTGAGTCCAAATGCAAAGTCAAAGAACGAGTACAGAAACGACAACGGCGGCTCATGTTCGCTTTGCTCACATTTCGCCAAACTTTCCTTCGCCTAGAAGGCGAGGGGATTCAACCATCCCCGAAGGGGACACTAATAGGCTTTGTGGAAAACGATGCGCAATGTCGACTGTTTTGTAATATGATTATTCATGTAATTCAATACGAGGGCAGGAGGAAAGTATGGACCGGACTGTGATTCTTATCGTACTGGGAGTAGTCGCGGCGTTCTTTCTTTTGATTTTGCTAGGCTTAGGGACCACCCATAAATCTCCACCATCGGAAGAGAGTAGTTTAGTCATGACATCGAAAGCAGCAGCTATACCCTCTTCAGCTCGGGGCCCTGCCATCGATCCTAAGAAGGGCTATTTCGTCGAGGAGATCCGCGATGGCTTTTATTGGGTAACTGATGGTGTTTATCAAGTGATTTTCCTGACAACAGGCGAAGGCGTTATTGCGGTGGATGCGCCTCCTTCGCTTGGACAGAATTATCTCAAGGCTATTGCTGAGGTGACGACTGAGCCAGTGACACATCTTATTTATAGCCACTCGCACGCCGATCATATCGGCGCAGCCAGTATGTTCCCCAACAACGTGACCATTATTGCTCACGAAGATACGAAAGCGAAATTGGTCCGCGATAATGATCCCAGACGGCCTATACCGACAGTAACCTTTTCAGATAATTACACTCTGACAGTAGGTAACCAGACCCTGGAATTGTCCTATAAAGGTCCCTCTCATGAGCCGGGTAACATTTTTATCTATGCACCCCACCAGAAGGTACTCATGCTAGTGGACGTAATTTTCCCAGGCTGGACGCCGTTCATGTTTTTAGCGTTAGCTGAGGATGTACCTGCTTACATCCAGGCTCATGATCAGGTGTTGGAATTCGACTTCGACACCTTCATTGGTGGACACCTTGGTCGGCTCGGCACGCGGCAAGATGTGTCAATTCAGCGCGAGTATATTCTCGACATGAAAGCCAATGCAACTGACGCACTTAAAACGATTGACTTCGCTGCTATTGGCAAAAAAGTGGGGTTCGATAACCCGTGGCTGCTATTCGATGTGTATCTCAAGGCTGTGGCTCAAAAATGTGCTGATGTGACACTGGCAAAATGGCGCGGTCGACTAGCTGGGGCAGATGTGTTTACCTTCTCCCACTGTTTCAGGCTCATGAACAGCCTGCGGCTTGACTAACTACGCACATTAATCATTTCGGCTGTGGCACGACACGCAACCTTATAATCCTTTTGTTGCGTAGGGCAAAGAGGCCTGACGAAGGAATCAAGTGTTATGGGCAACGGCGAGTGGCTTGAAGTTCACTGAAATGTTGCGTGAGGAGTTTGCGCCGTGTTTAAGAGAGATTGGGTGTGTCACTGAAATGCCGCAATTCTTTTATTCATGCGGATCGTAGACGCGGTGAAGCGTGATGACACCTGAATCGACGGTAAAGTAGAGGCGGAAGGCGCCAGTAACGCGGGCTTGCCAGACGCGATGAGTCTGGTCAATGATCTTCGCGCGGAGCGACGGATGCTTTGGGGTGGTCACGAGAAATATGATGGTCTTATCAAAGCGGCGCTTGACATCATGAGGGAGCTTGCGAGTCCCGTTCGAATGCGTGAGTTCGTTGAATCTCCATGCATTATCGATTGAGGTCTTTAATCAGTGCTTGGGCGCTCTTGAAGCGCTTCACGCGCCCCTCTTTCACGTCATCGAACGATTCTTTCATTCTCTTTTGGCCTTCTGCTGACCAATACCAGGGGTCACGATCGACGAGTGTCTTCGGGCTATACACGAGTTTCCCGCTGACGATATCAACTTCGAGATAGTCGCCAGAATTAAGTGAGAGCTTATCATAGAGCTCTTTGGGAATCACAACGAGCCGTCGATCCATGACTTTCACGAGCGGCATAGTTTCCTCCTTTACGTTAGTAGTGACTGTGTGCATAGATATAACTATGCAGATTATTGTACTTATTGTAACGGAACGGATTTAGGCCGTCAAGTCTTTGTGGAACGTATGCAAGGTGCCTAAAAAATAACTCCACTCAGGCCTTGCAGCATGTTGAGCAGTGAGCAATTTCGACACACCATTACAACACTTCTTTTTATGTTCAATTTGAGAATCTGCTAAGATGGTGGTGTAAACTTTGAGACAGTTAATAGGAATGAAAGATAATGCACTTGCTACGTTGGTTGACGTTAGTAGTCATTGTGGCTCTGTTTGTCGGTGCGATCCTAGCTCTGTGGTATCAAAACGCAAATATCTGGATCGGCGTAGCTAGCGGTGTTAGCTCGCTTGTAATCGGTGGTGCCTCTCTATGGTTTAATGTCGGGTCTCGCAGGATGGATATGCTGAGAAGGCAAGGGAAAGCTGAGCTAGATATACGGATCGAGCGGCCGATTCCTGGAGAGAGGTCATATGTTTCTTTGGTCACTGAGAATAAAGGCTACGAAGCTCTCGTTGGAGAAATGCGAGTCTATATTGAGCCAGAAGATCCGCTTCATAGGAATATGTGGCTCTTCGATCCAGAAAAGTTTGTCGATAAAGAGACTATGTTAAAGTTTCTCAAAGGCCGGGTACCGGTCGAAGAATGGAAGCTCCGATTGCGACCTAAAGAATCACAACGTTACGCTTATACCGTGACTGAGTACGTAACAGTTTTGGCCAAATTGGGTTATCACCAGCTCAGTCCCCATCAAACAGTTTTGGAAGGCTGGTATCAGTCAACAGTGCTGCCGGATGCACCGAAAGAGACCTTTGTGGAGTCGTACCGCGTTATATGGTTAGTGGGGAAAAACGATTGGCTCGTAATTCGACAAAGCATAGAAGTGAAGTACAACACGGACCAATTACAAAAAAGAGAAAATATCTCAGAAGAGCTGGAGCTAGAAAACGATCACAAGTATTTTCGATAGTAATTTCGCGTCGTCCCCGTGGATACGAAAAACTCCAGAGCGAGCTTCGCCTGAAGTTCTTGGACTAACTATTCTCGGTACTACCCTACAACACCCCTACCAGCAGATCAAGGGTTGTGGGGAGTAGGTGTGCTTGAAGTTTGGATTGTTTCCGGAACCTCATCAGAGACTGCTGAATCGAAAATATCTCTTTTCCATCGAAAGGGTCTTGGCAAAGCCGACAAGACCCCACTGAGTGGTCGAGTAAGCGACCCGGTTCGGATACCCGAAGCGACCGGCAAACGAGGGCACGATGATGATCGACGCCTGATCGGATTCTTTCAGCAGAGGAATCGCGAGCTGTGTCACGTTGAACGTGCCGTTCAGGTTAACGTTGATCACCGCGTTCCATGCGGCCACGTCGTACTCCGACACCGGAGCGGTCGGACCGGAGGTGCCCGCATTGTTCACGAGTACGTCGAGGCCACCGAGCTGCTTCTTCACGTCCTCCAAGAGATGTTTCACGGCCTCTCGATCACTGACGTCCGCCACAGATCCGGTAATCCGGTCGTTGGCCTCGGTCACGTCTTTGACGGCCTATCCGTTGATATCGGCGATGTGGACGCGTGCTCCGTCCGCCGCAATGCCTTGGCAATAGCCAGACCAATGCTGCTAGCTCCGGCCGTAATGAGTACTCACTGGGTCATGATCGTTCTCCTTTATCCATTGGTTAAGACACAGAGATCAATATAATTAGCTTGTCAATCACTGCAATCGTAATTTGGTTTGTTCTTTTACTTTACTGCATCAGGCAGCGTGCTTTTTCATCCATGCGACATACTGATCCATCCAGTTCTGCAGGAATTTTTGCTGCCCGCACCGATGTTGCCGGCCTCGTCAAACAATCCATCTTTTACCTGGATGAATGCTTCGGGTTGGCCAAGCGCCGGTACATCCAGATACGCGAGAACGTTACGCAAATGCTGTTGTGCCACCGCTTGCTGGCGGCCTAAGACGCCCGTGGGCGGTGGTTCTTAACTTCTGTACTGCCAACGAATCTCAACCCCTTTCTCAAACTTCTTCGGTGTGTTATGGATGTTAGCGCGATTCTTCTTTGCCGGACGGGATGCTCGCGCTGTCAAACTGGACGGACTTGTGTGTGCCGTCACAAAACGGTTTGTTGCCCGAATGTCCGCAGCGACAGAGGGCCATGCGAGTATCCTGGCGGATGACCTGCCCGTCCGATCCTTTGATGACGATACTACCCCGCACAAACAGCGGCCCCTTCGGGCGAACCTCGATCGTCATCGCACTAGGAACAGACTCTTCAGCGCCGCCGTCCAATCGTTGATAGTGAAGTGCCCCTGTAGGACAGCGTTGGACTACTTCGGCGATACGGTCAGCTATTGCCTTGTCAGGCTGTATCCAGGGTTTCTTGAGAACGTCAAAAACCTCGGGCAGACCCTTGATGCAATGGGCCGAGTGGATGCAGAGGCGTGGTTCGAACGTCACTACAATCTCGTCAGATCGATACTGCTTGGCCATGGCGCTCCCTTCTAACTGCCCGTCTTGGGTTTGACTCTTTCGATTGCATTCATCAGTATCTCTACATCCCAAGCGTCATTGTGGCGGACCCCATTGATGAAGAAGGTAGGCGTTCCGTTCACACCGCTGCGCACACCACTCAGGAAATCCTCGCGCACTCGCGGGGCATGAACGTGCGCATCCAGCTCACGGTTGAAGTGGGTCGTGTCGAGATTTAGAGTAGCAGCGTACTGCTTCAAGCTTTTATCATCGAGAGCCTTTTGGTGCTCGAACAGATGGTCATGCATCTCCCAGAATTTCCCCTGCGCCGCAGCCGCTTCGGCTGCCTCCGCCGCGTGCTGGGCATGGGGATGTATTTCAGCCAATGGGAAGTTGCGGAAGACGAAGCGCAGTCGGTCACCCAGTCGCTTCTGAATCTCCTTGACGATGGGGTAAGCCCGTCCGCAATGAGAACACTCATAGTCACCGTACTCTACCAGTGTCACAGCAGCCGTCTCTCGTCCTTGGGCGTGGTCACGCGTACCGACGGGCAAGGTGAGTTTTACAATTTCTGGCCTATTTGACATGTGGTTATCTCCTTTGAATTAATGCCTCGAGAGCTGTAAGAATGCCATCCGCGCCAGGGTTGACTCCGACCGGGGAGACATAACTCCACCGGATGATCCCGTCGGCGTCGATCACAAACAAGGCCCGCTCGCTGTGGCCGTCTTGTTCCCGGTACACACCATAAGCACGAGCCACGGCGCCTTTGGGTTCGAAATCAGAGAGCAGCGGAAATTGCAAATGGCGATCTTTGGCGAAAGCGAGATGAGACCAGATGCCATCCACTGAGATACCCAGCAGCTCAGCACTGAACTGGCGAAATTCAGGCAGGATTTCATTGTAGAGCGCCATCTGATCGCCACATACAGGACTCCAATCGGCGGGATAAAAAGCGAGGATCACGGGTTGTCTGCGAAATTCTCTTAACGAGACGGTGTGATCGGTTGTACTGCGTAGGGTAAAGTCGGGTGCTGGTGTGCCTGAATCTAGTGCTGACCGCTCCATTTTATTCTCTCCTTACTAGCCCCTTTTGATCTGATGTCACCGCGGTGAGCAAAGAATTGCGCCAGACGAAGCGAAGGGGGCGAGCGATCCGCCTCGGTCATCAGCGGCTTGATGTCTTGGTCGAAACTCACCTGTGGCATATCTCCCCCTATGATTAGAGCATGGTATTCGAGTTCGCGGCCGTAGCTGGGATTTCTTGCAGCACATCCCAGTGCTCGACGATCTTGCCATTTTCGAGCTTGAAGATGTCCATGACCGCCATGCCGCGGTCGCCCGGTTGCCGCACAAGATGACTGTGCGCTACCACCAAGTCATCTTCCGCTACCATTCTCTTGAAATCGAACCGCAGAGACGGAAAGGCCTTGGCGAACCCGCGAACGAATGCGATGAAGGGCTCTGGACCATCTCCCGCCGTTGGGTTGTGTTGTCGGTAGGAGGCTCCTAGATACTTGGCGACCGCCTCCTCCGGCTTCTTGAGATTAAAGGCGAGGTTATAGAATTCGCGGACGACAGTTTTATTGGCTTCCAATTGACTACTCATGCTTCTCCTCCAAAGTTAGCACACGACACTTTCCTTACATCGCCCCGATCTGTTTGAGCATTCCTACCAAGTCATAGAACAGCTTCTCCTCGACAATCTCGCCATTCTTCCAATGGGCGACCGTGCAAAACTCGATTTCAAATTTTTTATTCGTCGGCGGAATCATTTTGCCGTCGAGGCCCTTTAGGGGACCCTTCATCGTCCCAGTAAACCTCGCTATGGAACCAATCGTCGTGACCGAAGAACACCTTATACGGGCGGTTGTCAATGTGATTATCGGGAAAAGTCTTGAAAAACTCGATGGCCTCAGCTTTGTGGTTATGCACGCCTCTAGTCGGCTCCGGCTGACCCGGCCAGTAGACAGCAGTATCTTTGGAATGACGCTTGCTGAAAGTTTCCCAATCTTGGTTATTCCAAGCATCATCCAGCGTTTGCATCAATCGCATGTTTTCCTCAACGCTCATGTGAAACTCCTTTCTTGCTTAAGATCGAATCATTCTACCGCAGGCAGTGACAAGCCGCCTAGCGATAGAGATCACCCGCCGCGTGGGCGGAGCGATGAGAGCCCGTACACAGTCAGAGGTCACTGAGCGTCGTCAGGTCTGCGGCGCTCGCGCCGACTCCGTCGGGCGACTGATCCCGCTGATGTCGCGGCCGGCGTCGCAGGCTCTGGGGTCGGCACTGTTAGAGCGATCGGGTCGCTTGCAGGAAACGTCAACTCGAGCGCGGCGTCGAGCGCCTGATCACGCAACTGGCGCGCGGCTTCATCTTCAGTCGTCGACAGGGGCGGCGACCGGTCGCAGCGTCCGTGACGCTTCCTCAAGGTTGAAATCCGCCGTCCATCCACCGCTTGAACAAGTCCACCTTCTCTTTGGACTACGATATGCTGCGAGTCGCGTCTTCGAGCGATCCGTACGAGAAACCACAGATCGTTCTCCAGCTGCCCGACATCTACTGTGAGAGCTGGCCGCCAGGACGTCGACCTTCTCAAGGGCGGGCGGCTGCACCCCGCGAGAGCTCGTGAGTTTTCGACGTCTGCCTCCTTTCCGGGTTTTGCCTCCAGTCGAACAAACAGTGCTACGCTGCTTTGGCGGTGTAGGCATCCATGACTCGCGCCGAGTAAACCAGTGCGGCGCTGGCATTGACGCTGATGGCAACGCCCAGAGCTTCCACGATTTCTTCCCGGGTTGCCCCGTGTTCCACCGCCGCAGCCGTATGCACAGTAATACAGCCGTCGCATTGTCGGGTGACCGACACCGCAAGCACGATCAGTTCGCGCGTCTTGGCATCCAGTCGCGCGGTCTTCGCGCCAGCGCCACTCAGTTCACGCTAACCACGCACCGTGTCGGGGCTGATCTTTCCGATTTCGCTGATCGTGGCGAGCAGTTGCCTCTGATAGTCATTCCAGTCGAGCATCATTTTGAATCCTCCTTCTTGAGATCCTGTGGGCCTTTCCGTCCAACGGTCGGCATCAGCGGCGCGCGGAGCGAAGCGGAGCGCGTCCGCTGCATGCCGTTGTTCGGCAGCGCTGCCGCCGTTCTTCCTGTGTCTTGCCAATCCCCTGCCATGCGATAACTCTAATCGGGTTTCGGTGCCAACTGGAATGTCCGCTTTCCTACTCGACATAGCGAGCCAGTTTCTCAAGTGACGACCGAGTGCCAGCCTCATTATCCTCGGGATGTATGCCCGACGGTATGTTCTCAAACAAGATGGTCACTTCTGTCCCGCCGTCTCTAGCCTCAAATGTGACCACCATGGTCATCTCTCCTGAGAAGGCGGGATCTACCGAGTCAAAGGTTATCGCTTGGACGATTCGTGTTGGGGGCGTGAGCTCCACGAACCGTGCCGTGAAACGGTCTTCCCGCTCCGAGGTCTTGCCGCGGTCCACTTGCTCGGATGAGGGATAGAACAGCGACATCCGATAGCCTCCGCCAACTCGGGCGTCGAACGCATGGACCTTTCCGGTCATCTCGCCCGGCGAAAGCCAGGCCGCCAAGGCATTAGGATCGGTAAACGCTCGATAGAGAGCTTCGCGCGAAGTCTTGATGACTCGCGAGGTTCGCGTAGAGGCAGGTGAAGGCGCATCTGCCATGGTCGTATCCTTTCGCAATCTAGTCGGGGTGCTCATTACTAGCCGAACGGCCTGCATCAGCCGCGCGGCCCCGTCGAGACGTTGCGAGTCAGTACCCCCGGGGCCGCGTCGGCTGCATGCCCGTGTTAGGCGTCCTTTGGTATTCTACACCCGCCTCATGGTGCAACCGCTCGGCTACCGTCGGAAGCGGGGCAAAAAACATCCTGTAGCACATGGTCCTAACTATTCCACCGGGCAGGCGTTTGACGCTGACCGGTTGCCGCGGCCGTCTCGATCGCGTCCAGCATGCGATGGCGCGTGACCGCGTCGTCGAACGTGGGGCAGAGATGCGTTCCCTCGCGATAGTCGCGGGCGAAACGCGCGTACGATTGGGCGACGTTGGTGGAAGGGCCCGGGCCTTGGGGCGGCGACCACCGGTACTGCTGCGGCACGGGCAGGACCTCGGTGGCATCCACGTTATGGGCACGACGCCCACCTGCACCATGCGTTGGACCCCATAGTTGTGAGCGTCCAGTGAGGCGTCACCGCCGGCATCGATCAAGCCGTACACATCGAATCCTTCACGCAATGCGTGGATGGCCGTGTACGCAAAACACATGCTGGTCCACAGGCCCGAGACGACGAGTTTCTTGCGTCCGGTCTTCTTCACGGCCTGCAAGACCCGCTCGTCCTCGAAGGCATCGAAGCCGGGCATCTTGCGCACAATGACCTCCTGGCCGAGGAAAAGATCGGTGATGTCTTTGCTGAACTCTCCGTTTCCCTCCGGCCAGATGGAGGTCAGCACCGTCGGTACCTTGAGGATCTGTGCTGCTTTCGCCGCGGCAAGAGCGCTGTTGCGGATTGCGTTCCTGTCGCTGGACCCCACCCCCTTGAACATCGCAGGCTGGTAATCCACCAGGAGCAATAGGCTGTTCTGAGCCGTCAACAGCTCCAATTTCGGATCTGCCATGTCAACCTCCTTCTTGATCAATTGCGACTTCACACGCTCGCGCGTAACGGAGCAAGCTTGGCCGCAAGGAGTATAACTCGGTGATCACACTTGCTGCCATCAGGGCCAACGCGTTTTGAGAAGTCGATAGTTTGCACCTCGACCGTCCCAGGCCTCCTATATACTACTCCACGATTGTCTGTCATGGTTTGTCTTTCCCTTCTCTGCCTGAGTTACGGGACTTACTTCTTCGGCATCTGCGCCAGCAACGCGCCGTTCTGCGAGGGGTCGCGGATTAAGAAACCATCCACGGTCTGCTCCGTTGCGATTTCGGCTTGCCGCACCCGTTGCGCTACGCGCTCCAGCTCCTCATGGTTCGGCAGGGCGACGACGAACTGGCGCAGCCCCACTGTGTCGGGAGGTGGCGGCGGCGCACCGATACCGGCCCAGGTGTTGAGACCGATGTGATGATGATACCCGCCGGCCGAAAGAAAGAGCGCACTGGGGCCGTAGCGCAGCATGACATCAAAGCCCAGCACACCGTGATAGAAAGCTTCTGCCTGGCGCAGGTCAGCCACGTGAAGATGCATATGTCCGATGACCGTCCCCGGTGACAAGCCATTCCATGTGTGATCGCTCTCCTTCAATTCCGCCAGAAGCTCTTCGGTGTCTAGCGGATCAATCGTCATCTGAACTTGGCCATTCTGCTGCGTCCATGTATCACGTGAGCGATCACGATAGATTTCGATCCCGTTGCCGTCCGGGTCGGCCAAGTAGAGAGCTTCGCTGACCAAATGGTCGGAAGCACCTTGGAGTGGATAGTGCACATCGATCAGGCGTCGTAGCGAGCGGGCCAAGTCCGCGCGGCTGGGCACCAGGATGGCAAAGTGATACAGCCCCGTGGTGTGCCGCGGCTTGGGGTGCGCACCCGGCTGCCCTTTTAGTATGAGCAAGGGCGATGTTCCATCGGCTGTCAACGTGAGTGTATCGTCCCGATGTTCGAATGTCTTGAAGCCAATAACATCGCGGTAAAAGCGCTTCGATCGCGCCAGGTCGGAGATGTTCAAGTAGACCGGCCCAACAGTTGTGTCGGGATGGATCGAGAATGGGGTCATAGCTTTCCCCGCTTTCTTTTATCATTTTATATCTTGTCTTTTTTGCTCGCTACCACAAGAATGGCGTCACTTGGGGTCGCTTACAGCTGCCGCTCTCGTATGTCTCAAAGAGATCGAAAACCAACTCCGGCACTTCTGTCTTCACCGGCAACTTGAGCCCGGCGAGCGTCTCAAATGAGAGCGGACGACTGTGTGCTATATATCCCCCCGTCAGAAATTCGGCGATGACCGTTCGCTGGGCCTTACCGATCTTCTTGCCCTCCAAAAACCAATCGATATAACTGGTCACTTCTTTTAGAGCTTTTTCGGCAGCATCGGCCATAATGATCGTCTCATCGGCAATCGCCTCGATCGGTTTCTTCTCCAAGATCGAGAGCAATGCTCCGGAGGCCATGCCGTTGATCTGCGGGTCGAGCGCGCCGAGCACGCTGAAGTGTTCCATTAAGACCTCATCGGCGGCGAGCGCGATGAGCGTTCCCCCGCTCATGGCATAGAAGGGAACCATCGCGGTAACTTTGGCCGAGTGTCGTTTGAGGGCCGAGCCGATCATCTCCGCCGCAAGCTGCAATCCACCGGGTGTGTGGAGAATCATATCGATGGGTCGATCCTTGGGCGTCCGGTGGATCTCCATCAAGACTTTCTCGCTGTCTTCGATGACGATGCTGCTCTCGTCGTCACCCGTTTTTGACCAGGGCTCGCGACGATGGATCAGCGTGATGACTTTGCTCTCGCGTTCCTGTTCTAGTACTCTAACCATGTGAAATTGATGGGTAGATGGTGAGGGATTAAAATGAGACATGAGAAAGCATCGAGTGCAGCTCAAGGTCTCCGACCGCCGCAGCCTGCTAGCGCTGATCCGATCAGGTCGGCATTCTGCACG
>JACOSB010000038.1 GCA_016179105.1 Candidatus Acetothermia bacterium | reverse complement strand
ATCGCGCACACGAAGGGCTACGGGCCCCACCAGGACCGGCTTGCGGTACTTGGGGATCCAGATCAAGTGAACCTTCAGATCATGCTTCGTGTGCGCTCCCAGGCGATACTTTCGCACGCGACCATATTACCACAAACTTCCCTTCGCCTGAAGGCGAGGGGTTTCGACCATCCCCGCAGGGGACACTAAACTATGATCTGACTCCAAGGAGGGAACGGGTCTTCTCTTACTTAGCGATAATAAGCTTCACGGCCATTAGTACAGTCCAACATTCCATCAAAATAGGGCTTGCGTACTCGACATTGCCGAGCCATTCTAGCCATCAATTTATCTCGTATATCTTTTTTGTTAAAAGATACTTTGGTAGCAATGAGAGGTAAATCAGGTAGTTGTAATTCATACCATTCATGATCATTCATGGCGAGTTGATGGCACAAACCCAAATTTACTCTGAAGAATGCTTACAATTTCACGGGGCTTTCGGGGCATAAATCAAAGGATTATTCCCCTATTTTCCTTAAATAAGACTGCAATTTCCCAAGCAGTTGCTGTGTAGCAGTATTACTGTATGGGGCTTTCTTAGCGATAATTTCGTAGTACTCAATGAGAGAAATTATGTAATCCTCTTTTGCCTCTTGAGTAGTGTTTCCTTGTCCATATACCAGAAATATATCATCACTAAATATGTAACAGCCATCTTCATCCTTCTCATATCTAATCAAAAGTGGCTGAACTAACTTCCAACCCTCAGATATTTCACCGATAAGATATTCGCCGACTGAAGGGAAGTCATCCTTAAAGACCTCAAAATATCCTTGCTTTTGGGGGTCATCAACTAAATCTAAACCTGCCATTTCAACATAACCTAAGACCATGCCCCTAGCTGCAATTGCATTAAGCCAATCTTTATGGCTTGCTGAATTGCTATTTGTAGTAGTCATTGTTTAAGTCCTTTCGCCAACGATGTTTTTTTGCTGAATTGGCTTAAATCCATCAATTCTTGTGATTGTAGCAACATCTATGGCTCCACCTACCCCACGCACGCCTACATACCAGTTCTGAATATTGATAGTAGTTCTAATCAAAAATATCGCCAAATCCACGCAATCTTGCAAAGGGAGAAACTGATATGGGATTCTCACACTTAATTGTTGCTTTAGATGTTCGCGAATTTCGTTGGCTTTTGTATTTGGCAACTGGAGAAAATTTGTCACCATTTCAGGTAACTTGTCATCAAATCCCTGAATTAATCTGTCTGTAAATTCTTTTTGCCCACCCCATATCACGCCAACGGGGGAATCAATATGCCATTCGAAAGGAATAGGCTGACTAGGAATTTTCACTTCAAAAACTTTCCCATATGGTGCTCCTTCATCATATCCACCAATAAAAAATACCATATCTGGCCCTTTGAAATCTTTGGGCATTAAGTTATCCCATTGCTTTTTGAAAAAATCACTTAATTCTGTAGCGAAGTTTTTAACAGATAATATTAGCTGATTTTCTCTCCCATCCCGATCATTTTCTTTGTGTTTTTGATGTAATTCAAACTCAAACTCTGGCAAGAAACTGTGAGCTGTTCTAGGTTCTCTGGTTCCCAAAGCTCCCAGGCCATAAGTCACTGCTCCGACATAAGGCTGTCCTTTTACTCGCAGCAATTTAGTAGCATTATCGAAAGTAGCTGGTAAAATCAACTTTTCTTCAGGGATTTCAGCAGTAAGTGTAACTCTGCTGTCAGCAGCCAATACGATTCCTTCTGGCCCCTTAAATGCTATGCCTAAAGACATGGTTTTGGGATTTTTCTCCTTACGCTTAGTCTTTATACAGCAATTAGCAATCCCATGCCAATTTTGTTTCATTTCACACTTGGCGTCGCTGCCCCACGTCCTCTGAGAAGCAGGAAAGTCAATCCCACGACTTTCGCATCAACTTGGCCACTTTTGCAGCAAAGCCGAAATTGCATTCTTTGATTTGATAAAAAATATCATCATTAGCTATTTATAAATAAAAGTATTGACAAAGTATATGATTCGTGCTATACTCCAACCAAGCTCATGCAAGAGCGCGAAAGGAGTGAGCGCTGAGGGCTTACTACCTCGTCAAAGCGAAACCTCTCGATGAAAAATTACCCGACCTGCGTACTTGGCTCGATAGCGGCGAGATTTCCCAGATGCGTCCGTTTGGCAGAACATTGCAACACTCTCTCTTGAACGCTCGGCTTGATTCGGACGGCTGGGCCCTCTGGGAAGAAGAAGATTACTGTCAGCCGCCCTTGGCTCAAGAGCGAGCGGCTGTACTGGATGAGTATTTCACAAACCTCAGTGTCACACCTGTCGAGGAAGAAGCGGGCTGGGAAAAAATTGCTCGCTTGCCTCGGCTCTGGCAGGCGAAAGGAGTCGATCATGAGACTAAAAGATAAAGTAGCTCTGATTACGGGTGCGTCTCGTGGATTAGGGCGTGCGTTAGCGTTTGCGTTTGCGCGTGAAGGAGCCAATCTGATTTTGTGCGCGCGTGGCAAGAAAGCGCTCGATGCTGTCGCAAAAGAAGCACAGAAGCTGGGTGTCAAAGTCCTAGCGACCGAAGCCGATGTCAGCAAAAAGCAAGACGTCGAACGCTTGGTTGCGACGGCGTTGCTCACGTTTGACCAGATCGACATCTTGGTGAATAACGCGTCCATTTTAGGCCCTAGCCCGATGCCATATCTCATTGATTACCCCACGGATGCGTTTGAAGAGGTTTTGCGCATCAATACAATTAGCCCCTTCATGGTCACCAAAGCTCTCCTGCCCAGCATGATCCAGCGGGGCCAGGGTTCAATCATCAATGTTTCATCGGAAGCCGGAGCCACGGGTTATCCCGGCTGGGGGGCGTATGGCATCTCCAAGTCTGCTCTCGATCTGATGAGCGAGACCTGGGCCGCAGAGCTCGAGGGAAGTGGAGTCCGAGTGAACGCGGTCGATCCGGGCGATATGGACACCGAGATGCACGCGCTCGCGTATCCCGACGAAGACCCGTCGCAGTTCGCGAAACCAGAGCAACTCACTGAAATTTTTGTTCATCTGGCCTCAGACGAATCGCGCGACATCACAGGGCAACGGTTCTTAGCTCAAGGGGATTCTGTGAAGAGCGAGGGATAATTGATGGCTACTCTAACGGTGCGAAACTTCACACAATCTCAGGGAGAAAAATTCCCTGAAGGTTTGCCGGCGACTGAGCCGCCAGAAGCCCGTGGACTTCGGCGCGATCACGTGCGGTTACTCGTACTCGATCGCTTCACTGGGGAAATTCAGCATTCGCGCTTTGACAAGTTAGGGCAATTCTTACATACCGGAGATGTTTTGGTGCTGAACGACAGCCGGACGCTCCCTGTGTTGCTCGATGCGCTCTTGCCAAATGGCGAGCGCGTGTCTGCTCGATTGGCGCGTGACGAAGATGGGCTCTGGACCTGCGCTCTGTCCCAAGAAATTGCGTTGCGACCGGAGGATGTGATGCTGCTTGCTCACGGGCGCTTGTTGGCGCGAGTGCTAGGCCCAATGAATGAAAGCTCGCGCTATCGTGTACAACTCAGCTCTGCGAGCTCTTCAATGTTTGAAGACATTTATCACTCAGGGCACCCGGTCTCTTATTCTCATCTTTCGCGCGAATGGGATCTCGACTATTTTCAGACCGTGTATGCGGCGCATCCCGGCTCAGCCGAGATGCCTTCCGCCGGACGTCCGTTTAGCTGGGAACTGCTCTTTCGCTTGCGACAACAGGGAATCACGATAGCGACCATTACGTTGCATACAACGTTAGGACCTCAAGAGGATGAGTCGCTGACGGAGCCACCCGCAGAAGAGTATTTTATGAGCCCTCACGCAGCGCATCAGATCAATGAAGCCCGTTCACGAAGAGGCCGAGTTGTAGCAGTTGGTACTACCGTAATTCGCGCGCTCGAGACCGCAGCAACAGCAGATGGTGTGGTGCACGCTGGACATGACTGGACGCGTTTGCATATTACCCCAGATTATCAGTTAAAGATCGTCAACGGTTTGATCAGTGGATTCCATGAGTGCGATTCGAGTCATCTGGATTTAATCACGGCACTGGTCTCACGCGAAAAGCTCTGGAATGCTTACAAGATAGCAACTGAAACAGATTATCGCTGGCACGAATTCGGCGATGCGAATTTGATTTTGTGAGACTTATCTGTTTGAGGTAAACTGGCTGCGAGGTGATTCTATTATGTTGAACATCGGCGCAAAAGCTCCAGTTGTGGACACCGTTGATCAAAACGGACAAAAGATAAAATCAGATTTTAAGGGTAAATCGATCGTTTATTTCTATCCCAAGGACGATACACCCGGCTGCACCAAAGAAGCTTGTTCTTTCCGGGATGATTCAAGCTTGTTCCAACAAGTGGGCGCCAAAGTCTATGGAGTGAGCACAGACGACGCGACCTCGCATAAAGCCTTTGCGAACAAGTACAACCTGAATTTCACACTTCTGGCTGACCCCGAGAAAAAAATCTCTTCGGCATTCGGCGCGCTAAGTGAGAAAGGCTACGCGAGCCGTGTCACTTATCTCATCCAAGACGGAGTGGTCAAGCACGTCTGGCCCAAAGTCAATCCCGAAGGCCATAGCCAGGAAGTGCTCGCCAAGCTCAAAGAGCTGAAGTAAATTGAATTTGAGAGCAACCTGGAGCCTATAGGCAAGAAACCAAAACGAGAAAACCAAGAGCCCCTCTCAGCTTTCTAAGAGGGGCTCTGCCTACTCCGCCGTTCGTTACGTTCAGCATCTTGGCCTCTTGGCAAACGCGAACGCCTACTCTTTTGAAGAATCTTCGGCAAATGATCCGATGAAAAATGTCCACCCTCTTGACAGTAGACATTTGTCTGGTTATAATAGTCTTATCTGGTACGCAAAGGGGCGATAGAGAATGGCTACGGTTCAATCACTCAAACAAGCAGCGCTCAAAGAGCTACAGCAGATTCCCGGGGTGGGTAAAAGCATTGCAGAAGATTTGTGGAATTTGGGGTATCGCTCGATTCGAGACCTCCAAGGAAAATACCCCGAAGAGCTCTATCTGGAGCTGTGCGCACAGCAGGGTCGGCACATCGATCGTTGTATGCTCTATGTCTTTCGCTGCGCCGTTTACTATGCGTCGCACCAGCGCCATGACCCAGAGCTTCTTAAATGGTGGAATTGGAAGGATGAGAAGCTACGCGCTGCAGCTTAAGTTCGTTCAGTGTTCGTGCGTGCGTTCGTCAGCACTTGCGTTCGGACTTTTTGACCTAAAATTCGCCCAAAGGAGGCAACTTATGATTACCCAGTTGAGTCATGTGACGGTCTTAGTCAAGGATCAGGATGAGGCGTTGCGCTTCTACACCGAGAAGTTGGGGTTCGAGAAGAAAGAAGATGAGGCGTTCGGGCCGGGCGCGCGCTGGCTCACGGTCTCGCCCAAGAACCAAAAAGACCTAGAGATAGTCCTATGGAAGCCGAACGCCGCGATGAACGGAGAAGAGCACGCGAAGAAGCAGCTCGCGCAAGTCGGTCAGAGCACGCATTGGGTCTTCGCCACGGCCAATTGCCCGAAGACGTATGAAGAGCTGAAAGGAAGAGGCGTGAAGTTCGTACAGTCGCCGGAGAAGCGCCCTTACGGGACCGAAGCGATTTTTGAAGATTTGTACGGAAATCACTTTATCTTGGTCGGGCCAGCGTAAGTTTGGCTTCTCGGCAAAATACGAAGGAGTCGCCGATGGCACGAACGAAGCAATCTCCATACAGCGTGCATCCCAGCGTGGTTATGATGCAAAAATGGGTTGCCGAGTTGCCGGAGAAGACGGGCAAGTCGCTCGACGAATGGGTTCAGCTTGTCAGTGAAGAAGGACCGCCGACGGAGAAAGAACGCCGCCAGTGGCTCAAGAAGAAGTTCAAGTTAGGGACGAATGCGTCGTGGTGGATCGCGGAGCGTTCCGTGGGAAAGGGCAAAGAAGACAGCGACCCAGAAGCATATCTAAGAGCTGCCGAAGGCTATGTCAATGTGATGTTCTCTGGCGCCAAGGCAAAGCTTCGTCCACTGTATGAGAAACTCTTGGAGTTAGGGCTCAGCATCGGCAAAGACGTGAAAGCCTGTCCTTGCAAAACGATCATTCCATTGTATCGCCGTCACGTTTTTGCGCAGATCAAGCCCGCGACGAGCACGCGCATCGACTTTGGCTTTGCCCTCGGCAATATGAAAGCGGAAGGGCGACTCATCGACACGGGCGGCTTTGCGAAGAAAGATCGTATCACGCATCGCATCGCCATCACCAAGATCGATGAGATCGACGACGTCAGAAAGTGGCTAAAGACGGCTTATAATCTAGACAACAAAGAGTAAAACACTCAAAGGAGAGTAGAAGATATGTCAGAGTTACAGAAGTTGATTTCGCGGTCGGAGTCGGCTACCGCAGCTTTTATGAAAGGGCTCCAATTCGTTCCCAAAGAGAAGCGTGACTGGAAGCCGGCGCCATCGAGTCGCAGCGCGAGCGAGATCGCGGCTCATACGACTTACTGGACGATATACTTCACCAAAGCCATCAAGGGTGAAAAACTCACCGACCCCGCAGAGGATGCTTGGAAGGCTTCCACCAAAGAATTGAAAGACAGTGCTCAGACGGAAAAACTGGTTGAGCGAGTTCACCAAGATTTCATCACCGCTGTGAAAGGGCTCTCTGAGAAGGATTTGGACCGAGTAGTTGAGTTTCCCTGGGGCAAAGAGAATGTCGCGAAAGCCCTGGACGGCGGCATCTGGCACGCGAACTATCATCAAGGGCAATTGAACTATATACAGACACTTTTGAGAGATCAAGAGGATCACTTCTAAGAAGCGTGAAAAAGAGGGCAAGATTCGGCGTGAAGGGAAGGCGGGGCCACAGCATGCCAGGAGGTCTACCGCGATGTTCAGTCACGCAGACACCCTCATGGAGTTGGCACAGATCCGGCAAGCGGAGCTGATCGAAGAAGCTGAACGGGAACGAACCGCAAAGGAGATGATCCAGATGCAGAAGCATGATCAGCACAAAAAGTGGAGCGCGCGTTTAGGGCATCGGCTGATTCACTGGGGCTTTCGGCTCCTTAAACCGGAACCGGTTAGAGACATCATCCCTACGAGCACAGGCACTCAAAACGGGCATGGAATTTATCGCAGCGGACAAGCGAGGCGACGAGTTGGCAAGCCCGTCGCGGAAGCCAATCAGACACCGTTGTATCTCTTCACCCGCGTAACGAACGAGATCGAGATTGAGACGACTCAATTCGGGACCTACTATCTGACTTATTATCGGTCTTCGCATCGTGTCGCAGCCCTCGAACGCTACGCGACGGAGGCGGCAGCCCGCGCTGGGCACCACAAGTGGGCCGGCAAGAACTGGGCGAAAAAAACGTTCAGTGCGGTCGTCTTAGAAGAAGGATGATATTTAACGAAATGCGCCGATATAGCTCTTTCGGGAACGTTTATGGCATTTGCGCCAAATCACCGTAGGGGCGAACGGCCGTTCGCCCCTACCCTAGAGGAACAGCCCTAGTATTTAGCGTATCCCCGTGCCATTCACGACGACCGAGACCGAAATCCCCTTCTCGGAGAACTCCACTCCCATCGTCGGTGCGAACCCGTTGAAGGGCTTGAGCCGATAGCCTAGCGTTACATAACGCTGGATATTCGTATTCTGCAGACAAGTACCGAGACCTAAGACGAGTTCTCGGCCGGCACCGACCTCGCCGCAGAGCTTGGGCAGAGCGGCATCGCTCGGCAAGGATGCATAACCCATCGCTTGCACGTTCAGGTCTCCCACTTGCTTGGTCAGCGAAGTGGAGAAGATCGGGGTGCCAAACTTGGCCCCGAAACCGAACTTCGTCTCGTACCCTCGTGCGATGAGCTGATCTAAGTGCCCGACGATCGTGGATACATCGGACTTGTCCGCCACTTTGCCGTCTAGCTTTTCGAGAATGGACTTGAGCTCATCGATCGACTTCTGACCGGCGAGCGTCGAGAGCATTTGCTTGATTTCCTGGAGATCGTCTCGCAGAGCGCTCTGGCTCAGGTCTAGCGTGAAATTGCACGCGTCGACGGGGCCGCTTGAAGTGATGGTGTACCCTTTCACGATGACATGGCACTCGACCGGCTTGGTGGCGGTGCTGGGTTGGTTGGTGGCCTGCTGGGCTGCGGTCTTATTGAACCCGAAGAAGAGCGCAGCCGCTCCGGCAACGAGAACGAATAAAACAAATCCTAAAATAACCTTCTGACTCGTCCGCAGCTGCTTGATACGGTCCATAGTCTACCTCCTTGTAGCATATGATTGCTTGACTGGAATGAGTGCACGATGCATCTCAGCCATATGATTCCTTGGCACTGATTCTTCAGAGCCAAACGAGATTTTACCAAAAATCTTCGCAAAGGACACCTATGCTTGATGAGGATCTCTCCCGGCAATGACTCTATCTCCAGCCCCAACCTCGCAAAGCGCATTCCTAATGAGATCCATTTTTGCTCCTTGTGTTGCCGTTGGTAACAATTCCTTCGGTCAAAAAATCCATGGTAAACGAAGAGATTTTATAACCAGTAGCACTTTCAATGGCACGCTGTAGCTGCATTTCCAGCCCATGCGGTTGCTGCGGAGGGCATGAGCCGGGAGAAACACTGATCCTCAATTCGATACGCAGAACCCCCTGGTGTGCCTCGGTGATAGCATATTGCAGCTGGAGCCCGCGGAATTTTCCCAGTACCTGCGCGACGGCACTGTTGACGGTCTCCCCCGTACAACGGTAGTAGCTCATGGCCGTAAGCCTTGATTCCTTGTGCTGGAGCCTGCAACCGTCTGAAATGTTAGAGTACTTTTATTAACATGGATCAGTGTTTTCGGGTCCACGGCGAGAAGCTGGTACTCATCCAAAGGCAGATTTAAACCTACGATGGCGGTCCGTCCCGGGTTGATCTCCATTATAGCCTTGACAGTTCCGTTATGATTACGCAGCTCGAAGGTCTGGGGCTTCCCGCTGTCGTTGATCACAGTTAGCTGGAATTTTTCTGGTTCTACTTGAAGTGACGGAGGTCGGATGCCCTTCGGTTTCACGCGCAAGAATAGCCTTCTCCTCGACGCCTTCCGGATAGTGAGAATGGACGCAATCAATATGAGTGCCACCAAACCTGCAATCCAGAGAAGGTTTTGGTTCATATTTTTTCACCCGTTAAATGAGCCGTCAATTCGCGCTTCACGCCTATCGTCCCTTTCTTTTCTCAATTCCGACTACGCGGTAAGAGATCCTGCCCGCGGGCGTCTGCACCTGCACTTCAGCGCCCTCTCCCAGTCCCAGCAGAGCTTTCCCTACCGGGGACTGCGTTGAGATTTTCCCCAGTTCAACATCAGCTTCTTCAGGGTTAACGAGCTCGACCATTTCAGTGCTCCGACGAGCCACATCCTCGAGGACCACCCGGCAGCCCAACTCGATGCCCTGTGTGCGAACCTCTACTTCGTCGATCACTTGAGCACCTTGCAACTGCTCTTCCAATCTCTTCACTTCCTTCGCATAAAACATTTGTTCAGCGATAAGGAGAGAGATGGGGAGGACTCATCCTAGCTAGGAGATGTTATATGGCAAAAACGCCTAGGCTAAGCCCTCCCCAGCCTCTGCTCTTCCATGACTACGGCTTCGGTGTTGACGAGGATGGTGTCGAGGTCGACGGTGTTGAGCCAGACGGTGTCGTCGGCGTCTTGGGCGCCATTGTACTCTTCATGGACCTTGCATAACGGGTTGGATTCATGTTGAACTTTGACACACAGCCCGTGCTGCATACCGAGAAGTTTTGCCCCTGGTGCATCGCGGTTATGGCTTTGGTCTTCTCGGTCGACCGATTGCACACAACGCACTTGACGAGTTCTGTCATATTCCTCACCTCCTGTTGTTTAAAAATCGATGGCTAATCTTTTCATCCTGGCGTACAAAATCGCTTCTGCGACTAGCATGTCAAGGGCGTCGTAGACAGGAAGGAGGACATGCTGCTGCTTCAAGAGGATGGATAACTCTGCACACCCCAACAGAAGCGCCTGCGCTCCCGCTCGTTTAAGATCGGCAACGGCTGCATCCAGCACCTGATGGGCGAACGCCAGGTCCTCCCCTTTTTTGACGAGCCCGATGGCGGTGGAAATATTTTGTTGATTAGGCTCCTCCGGCTCGATCAGGCGCACTCCCCCTACCTCCAAAGGCTCGTGGTATAGACGCAGCCGCAGCGTGGCTGTGCCCGCCAGCAGCCCGACATGGTGCTGCTTGATCGCCAGCAGAGGGAGTTCGATCATGCTAAGAACAGGGATGTTGACTTCTTCCTGGATCTCGTCACGCCAGAAGTGAGCTTCTGCACAAGGCAGCAACAAGAAGTCCGCCTCTGCTTGCTCTAAATTGCGGGCTGACCGCTGGAGAGCCGGAAGAGGGCTTGCCCCATCTCCGAGGAGGGCTTCCTCAAAGTCCGGTATTTTGGGGTTGCTATCAACCAGTATATGGAGGTGCTCCCGGTCAGTCTCCGCCGGCGTGCCTTTGATGAGTCGCAGAAACAGCTCGGCCGTCGCCAAGGGGCCCACGCCCCCGATAATGCCAATCGTCTTCTCGCGGGCGGTGACTTCCTCTTTTAGCCGGTGCGGCTTTGTCTGAATCTCTAAAACACCTGAACTGCTACTTCTTGACGCCAACTGCATTTTCTGCCCCCGTCTGTGACCTGTCGGGAGTGGCTACTGTCGGAACTTGGGGTGATGGTGAAGTTAAATTCTTTTGAATTTCCGGGTGGGTGATAAGGCTTAACCGTTTGGGAGAGGCCCACGATTGCTTGCGCTCGCATTGCACCATGACAAGTTGCTTCCCTTTGGCGACGATGATACCTTCTAGAAGTTTCCCGTCTTTTAGGATTTTCACTTTTTGCCCAAGCTTTATTTCATTAAACTCCATGGCTTACCTTTCTCTTTTGATTTAGTGCGCTGAGGCTGCGATGATTGGGTGCACTGATAGGAAGAGGAACCGTTCTGTAGTCCATACTTGGCTTTTTCGCCCGCCAGAGTTCGGTTGTAGTCTGCCAGCTCTTGTAGCTGTGCGATCACCGAGACGAGTGCCGGTTTAATTGTTCCTCTCACGACTACAGTCACTCCTTCCCTGAGCATTCCCACGGTCCTAGCACCCGACGTCAAATTCCTGCAGCTTTGCGGGGAGCTTGCTATGTCCGTTGCCATTGGGCTGCGGCTTGTATACCCAAATGCGCGTGCCTTCTGCGGTTGCCAGATGCTCGTCATGGACTGCCTGGAGTTCTGAGATAATTGGCTCTTTCTCGGGCAGGGCGCTCCGCTGGATGGCAAAGATGAGGCGCTCCAGACGGCCGGCCATGCGGCGGTGCCACTCACGATCTTCTTCAAGAATATTGACGGCTGCCGTCATTAAGTCAGATTCGTCCAGAAAGACTCGGGTTGTGACTCGTATCGAAGCCATAGAATCAGCCTCTCCGTCGGTGTGTGACCGATTGCTGTTGTGACGTGACATAAAAAGACACCTCTTTCGCAAAGAACATAAAAATCGGTTGAGAATAGCTGGGCCGAGGTAATCCTGGCCAAAGCAACGGGGTAGGACGCTCTGCGGAGAGCACAGGCACGAGCCACCCAGGCCCATTAACCCTCATCTTAGGTGATGTACGGTAAGGAAAACCCAATGTAGTAAATGCTTTAGCCGTTGGCTCGTCTGTGCGGGGGCCGGAAGAGCGGTCGGCGCATCTGCCGGGTTGGGAGGACCTCCTTGCGGGAATGAAGATTTCGAAGGGAGTGGGGCTATTTGCGAGGAGGCTCCTCACGAGGTAGTTGCAGCCTTGTTTATCTTCCATAACTACGCACTTGCGCATGTGTGCAAATATGCTGTTATATTTTTTACAGCACGCGACATATCTTTCTTGACCGCGCACCTGCACACTTGCCCAATTACGCAATTAATATTATAATACTATCCGCCCGGCTTGTCAAGTCCCGGCAGGACTGGCCGCAAACGCAGTCGGGCGGCGCTATTATCTATCGTCACCAAAGGAGGACGACGATGATCTACGCGAAGTACACCTACTTCTTCAAGGCGCTCTCTCACCGCTCTCGCTTAAGGCTGATGGAGCTGTTGGCTGCCCACGGGGAGATATCCGTCACAAGGATCGTGGAGGCTTTTGAGGGTACGGATATTGAAGACCGAGACCCCACCACGATCTCCCGTAACCTCAACATCCTCAAGCAACTCGGCTTAGTAACTTCGCGCCGCGACGGGCAGACCAAATACTATTCCTTGGACATGGCCAAGGTGCACGCGGCCTTTGACGAGTTCGTGGATTTTATAGATAGCGCCAAAGAGCGGCACAGCCATGAGATAACGGTGGTGGCCGGGCAACCCTCCCCATGAACATGGTGGGAGTACTCGGCTCGCCTACACCAGCCCGCGCTACGGATGTTGGCTTAAGCGATCACAACCGCCTCTTCCTCAAGCTGGTGGCGGATTTCGTCATCAGTTCAGAGAGCCAAGCCCTCTTCTTTAACCTGGATGCTGTCGAATCTTGGCAGTCAGTAGTCACATCCTTGAACAGAAAGACCCTCGTCCTTCTGACGCGCAGCCAGCTGCTAGCCAAAGAATTGATCCTGGCAGGCTACAAGGTGGTAAATCTCCCGGCGGTCGCGCTCACACGACGGGGTGAAGCCCGTGCTGCCTTGACGATCGCTGTCCTAAAAGACTACGCCCAGCGCAAGGGGCAAATCATCTTTGTTTCCGGCTCGGACTCGACCAAGACTCTAGATACCTTGATGATCTTAGAGCCTCAGCAGGAGCTGAAGGTGTTGCAGGCCAAGTCCCTCAAACTCTTGGGAGGCGGGATCCAGCCCGAGGTCTTTGAGACGGTTCTCACGCTTGCCTTGGAGCTGGCACACGAGGGGCGAGAGGGAAAACCGGTCGGGACCATGTTTGTCATTGGGGATACGCAAAATGTACTGCGGCTCTCGCACCAGATGGTGCTCAACCCCTTCAAGGGCTACCCGGATGAAGCTAAGAATATTCTAGACCCATCATTAAAGGAAAGCATCCGGGAGTTTGCGACCTTGGACGGAGCCTTTGTGATCCGCCGGAACGGAGTGGTTCTCGCGGCAGGCCGACATATCGCTACCATGAATTTTCATCATGCACTGCAGCCCGGGTTGGGCACCCGACACATGGCGGCAGCGGCAATCACCCATCACACCAAGGCTGTCGCCATCACGATTTCAGAGTCGACCGGGACGGTGCGCGCGTTTCGACACGGAGAGATCTTCCTCGAGCTGGAGAAGCCTTCGGCTTAAGGGTTTCAAAACTCTTCGGCTATTTCTGTGTTTCTCTTTAAAAGAGGAACAAAGTGCGAGTTTTCGGTCATGTTGATACGGTCTTAAAACTTAGTAGGGAAAATGTCAAGATGCCTACTGAATCTATGATGCTGACGGCCCTCATTATCTTTCTGCTCACGTACGTAGTCATCGGTGTCCAGAAGATCCCGCGCATACATATCAGCCGCGCCTCGGGCGCGTTGCTGGGGGCTGTAGCGATGCCCCTCTTGGGCGTGCTCACCCCGCAAGAAGCCTACGCCGCCATTGATATGAACACCATCGTCTTCCTGCTGGGTATGATGATCATCGTCGCTTATTTGGAAATCTCGGGCTTCTTTGAGATTTTGGAGCTCTTCATTCTCAAGCGGGCCCGTAGTCGCACCAGCCTCTTGGCGCTCGTCGTCCTCAGCAGCGGCCTCCTCTCAGCCGTCTTCATGAACGACACGATCTGCCTGATGTTCACCCCGGTAATCGTGCGCTTGGTGCAGCGGCTGGAGCTGTCCCCTGCTCCCTATCTGATCGCCTTGGCGGCCTCAGCAAACATCGGCAGCGCCATGACCCTCATCGGCAACCCCCAGAACATGCTGATCGGCATCCGTTCGCAGATCAGCTTTCTCGATTTCTGGGTTGCGCTGTTACCTGTCTCTGTGGGCAGCTTATTGCTGGGCTTTGCCTTGATCCATTGGGTTTACCGACGAGAGCTGCAAGGACCGATCAAGTTGCTGAATGATCTGCAGGAGTACTCGGAGCTGAAAGTTCATAGAGGCTTGCTCATCATCTCACTGGTGGTCATGCTGCTCTTACTTGTGCTGCTGATGCTGGGCAATCCGCCGCAATGGGTGGCAATCAGCTGCGCAGCGCTATTGATTCTGTTTGGAAGCAATCGGCCGCACCGGCCGCTCCAGCGGGTCGACTGGCCAATATTAGTGGTCTTTGCAGGGCTCTTCATTGTCATGCATGGCGTCGAGAAAGCAGGCTTGGTTGACCTGATGGTCTCCCACATGGGCAACTGGCTCACGAATCACAATCTCCTCAACCTCTCGATCGTGACCCTGATCATCTCGAATCTAGTGAGCAATGTGCCGGCAGTCTTGTTGCTGTCGCCGCTGATTGGCGCAGCGGGAGCGGTGAAGTTGGCCTGGCTCACTCTAGCGATGGCCTCCACTTTCGCAGGCAACCTCACGCTCATCGGCTCTGCCGCGAACTTAATCGTGTTAGAGAGTGCTGAGCGGCATGGCGTCCACCTGGGCTTCTTCGAGTACCTGAAAGTTGGGCTGCCTTTGACGCTGCTCACCATCGGCTTGGGCGTGCTTGTTCTTTACGCACTTGCGGCGTCTATGGCATCATGAAGTCACATGACAAAGGGGGGCGATCCCCGGAAATTGAAGAGGTAATTCAGGCAAGCAGATTTGACAAAATACGTGCTTTAGTCTAAAACGAGTCGAAACGTTTCGTGCCTCGTCTATAGAACAAAAAAGTTTTATGACGAGGCGGTAAGGTGAAAGGGCATCCCTTTGACTGCACAGTTTTACTTCGGTCTGTCGCTGGTGCTCTATTTGGCCGGCGCGGTTTTCCCCATCATCTGGCGCTCGCAACCAAGACGTAGCTCCTATGCGGCGCATCTCCTATCGGCAGCCGCCGCAGTTTCCGGACTCATCTCCAGTCTTCTTGTGCTGCTCGGGCATCCAGAGTTTAAGGTCTCAGTGCCAGTGCTAAGCGCACTCGCGGACATCGTACCGTCGGTGAAGCTGTTCGCGGGTTTGAGCTTGAAGATGGATGCGCTCAGCGCCTTCTTTGTTCTGGTTATTTCGCTGCTCGGCTTACCTATCTCGATCTACTCGCTGGGATATGTACGCGAGTATGAGGGGAAAAAATCTGTCACTTTGCTCGGGATCCTCTACAACCTCTTCGTGCTCTCGATGATCCTGGTCGTTACGGCCGACAACGCCCTGCTCTTTCTGATCGTCTGGGAGCTGATGTCGATCGTCTCCTATCTGCTCGTTATTTTCGAACACGACCGGCCCGAGAACGCACATGCCGGGTTTGTCTATCTCGTCATGACCCACGTGGGCACGGCTTTTCTCATTCTGCTCTTCATGCTCTTTCTGCATCAAGCGGGCTCGTTTGATTTTGATGCCTTCCGCAAAGTATCCGGAAACTTTTCAGACATGGCCAAGACCTTCCTCTTTGTCTTCGCGCTGATCGGCTTCGGCACCAAAGCCGGGCTCGTGCCGCTTCACATCTGGCTCCCTTATGCGCACCCCGCCGCGCCGAGCCATATCTCCGCGCTCATGTCCGGCGTGATGATTAAGACAGCGATATATGGGATCGTGCGCGTCTTCTTCGATTTTCTCCAACCCGAGTTGGTCTGGTGGTGGGGATTAGTCGTGTTGGTGCTCGCCACCATCTCGACGGTCTGGGGGGTCTTGTACGCGCTGATGGAGCATGACCTAAAAAAATTGCTTGCCTATCATAGCGTGGAGAACATTGGCATTATTCTCATCGGCATTGGGCTCGCGATGATCGGCGCTTCTTATAAGGGAGATCCTAACCTGACGAGCCTGGCTGCCCTGGCCACCATTGCGGGCCTGTATCACTTGGTCAACCACGCCGCCTTCAAGAGTCTGCTTTTTCTAGGGGCGGGTGCGGTTATCTCACAGGCGCACACACGCAACATAGAAGAGCTAGGCGGTCTGATCAAACTCATGCCCTGGACTGCAGCCTTCTTCTTGATCGGAGCAGTTGCCATCTCGGCACTGCCGCCGCTCAATGGCTTCGTCAGCGAATGGCTGACTTTCCAAGCGCTCCTACTGGGTCTAGGTTTACCCGATGTGATCGTGAAGCTCACCGTACCCATCAGTGCCGCATTGTTGGCCTTGAGCGGAGCATTGGCAGCCGCGTGCTTTGTCAAAGCTTTTGGCATCAGTTTTCTGGGTATGCCGCGTAGCGAGCACGCCGGGCATGTGAGAGAAGTCTCCCAAACGATGCGCGGCGGGATGGGCTTTCTGGCATTGCTCTGTATACTGCTCGGCGTCCTGCCAATGGTCTTCATTCCCCTCATCGATCGAGTGACGGCCTCTTTGCTCGGCACTTCCATAGCATCACAAATGCAGTTCAGCCTGCTGATGTTCGCTCCACTTGATCATAGCTTGGCCAACATCTCTCCTCTGGCGTTGGGGCTCCTATTGCTGCTGATTCTTCCCATCACGTTAAGGCTTGCCCATATGGGAGGCGCATTGCATCGCCGGCAAACCCAGACCTGGGGCTGCGGCCTTCCCCTCTTAAGTCCCCGCATGGAATATACTGCCACGGGTTTTTCTAAGCCGATCCGGATGATCTTTCAGAATATTTACCAGCCGCGCAAAGAAATTGAGGTCGAGACCGATGTCTCACAGTACGTGCGTAAGCGCATACGCTACAAGCTGCAGATCGAGCCGCACTTCGAAAAATATTTTTACGAGCCCCTTTCACACTTCATCCTTAAAGTTTCTGGAGTCTTCCTGCGAATTCAATCAGGTAGCGTCAATATCTACTTGATCTACATCCTGGTCACGCTTCTGATCTTGCTCTTGCTGGTGAGGTAAGCATGAACTTTGCTGAAATTGGCCTCAACGTGTTGGTTGCACTAAGTCAGCTGATACTTTTTCTCCTGTTGGCTCCGCTCGTGACCGGCTGGGTTCGCAAGGTGAAAGCGTTCATGCAGAACCGGAGCGGCCCAGGGGTTTGGCAGCCTTATTTCGATTTGGTTAAGCTGTTGCGCAAGGAAGTCGTCGTCTCCCAAACTACTTCGTGGATTTTCACCTTCACTCCCTATCTTGTATTCACCGTGATGCTCGCGATCGGCCTGCTCATCCCATTCTACACGTCCTTGGTCCCGCTCGGCTTCATCGGTGATGCGATTGCTGTCATCTACCTGCTCGCGCTGGCCCGTTTCTTTACGGCACTGGCCGGCCTCGATGCCGCGAGCGCCTTCGGCGGGCTCGGCTCCAGCCGCGAGATGTCGCTCGCGGCCATCATCGAGCCCGCCATGATGCTAGCGATCTTTACAGTAGCTGTGAGGGCCGGCTCGACGAGCTTGAGCACCATCGTCCAGCATAGCGGCGCGTGGGACCTCCTAGCGCCGCCGCACCTTCTCGCATCCATCGGCTTCTTCATTATCGTCATCGCCGAGACGGGGAGAATTCCTGTAGACAACCCGGCAACCCATCTTGAACTCACAATGATACACGAGGCGATGATCTTGGAATACTCCGGGCGCTACTTGGCACTCATCGAGTGGGCTTCTTCGATGAAGCTCCTGCTCTTTCTGACATTGCTCGCGAATATCTTCCTTCCAGGGGGGATCGCCACGCAGCTGACCTTCGGAAGCATCGCGATCAGCCTGGGCATTTTTTTGCTTAAAGTTTTGGTGTTAGCGACTCTCGTTGCTCTCGTCGAATGCTCCGCCGCAAAGCTCCGGCTTTTCCGGGTTCCCGATTTACTGGCCGCTTCGTTCGTTCTCTCGCTGCTCGCACTCGTGCTGTATTTTCTGTTAGGAGGGGCTGGCCATGCCATTCTGTAGTTTGGATTTCGGTTTACACTTCGATCCGCAGCAGGTCGCTCGCGTGCTGGATTTCTTCGCTACGTTTATCTTGGTCTGCAGCCTGCTCGTTCTAGCCACCGAGCGGCGCCATGTACACGTGCGAATCTACGCTCTGCAGTCTCTCTCCCTGGCTGCCGTCGCTTTTAGCGTGGCTTTTTTCAACTGTGAGCGCCACATCTTCATCGCCACTGCCCTCATCTTCATCTCAAAAGTGATCGTAATCCCCGTCTTGCTGGGCCGCCTCATGACGCGCCTCATCCCGCAGCAACCTGTTAAACCGATGATCAACATCCCGTCCTCTTTGTTGTTTGCCGCCGTACTCGTCTTAATCGCGGACTATCTGACGCGGAACATTCTATCGGCAGGCCATGAATTCGAGCTGGCGCGCAGCGTCTTGACCGACTCCGTCGGTGTCGTCCTGCTGGGGCTGCTGATCATGATCGCGCGCAAGAAAGCCCTCACTCAAATAATTGGGTTTCTCACCATGGAAAACGGGCTCTTCCTTACCGGCATCGCCATCACGGCGGGCATGCCATTGATCGTTGAGCTGGGCGTCTTGTTCGATGTGCTGGTGGCTGCCTTCTTGATGGGCGTTCTCTTATACCGGATTAGCGAAACCTTCGACTCGATCGATGTAGAGAAGCTGACAAAGCTGAAAGAGTAGGCCGATAAGCTTGGCGCAGATTTACGACATTCTCAGAGATGGATTCAGCTACGCCGTGGGTACTCTTCAGGATGTTTCTATCTTCCTGATCTTGCTGGTGCCGCTATTGTCCGCGATCCTCTGTGGCGTCATCGGAAAGAAACGCGTCATGGAACGAACCAGCGTATGCGCGGCGTTCATCACAGCTCTGTCAGGGATGGCCCTAGTCAGTAGGGTTGTGGCGATGCCTCCGGGTACGTCGCCCGTGCCCCGCTTAGGGGGCTTGCTCTATGCCGATGCTTTAAGTGCGTATCTGGTTTTGATTATTTGCTTCATCAGCTTGATGATCACACTCTATTCTTTGGGCTATATCGGCTATGAATACTCCATAGAGCTTTTCGGTAAGGCCAAACTGCGCCAGTATTATTTCTTATTAAATCTCTTCGTCTTCACCATGTTGCTCGCGGCTGTGGCCAATAACTTGGGTGTGCTCTGGGTTGCGGTCGAGGCGACGACGTTGGCATCGGCTTTTCTGGTCGGCTTTTACAACCGTGAAGAATCCATCGAAGCCGCCTGGAAGTATCTGATTATCGGGTCAGTCGGGATCACGTTCGCGCTTTTCGGCACAGTGCTCGTCTATTTCTCAGCCCTCTCAGTCTTCAAAGCCCTGGGGAGCCCGGGCACGCTGAACTGGACAGATTTGGTTAATCCCAGTATCGCCACCCAGATGGACCCTCACATTCTCAAGTTGGCGTTTATCTTTGTGCTGATTGGCTACGGTACGAAGGCTGGCCTCGCCCCCATGCACACCTGGCTACCCGATGCGCACAGCCAAGCGCCGACACCCATCAGTGCGCTCCTCTCAGGTGTGCTCATCAATGCGGCGATGTACGGCATCTTGCGATTTCACCATCTTCTGGCGGCAAGCCCTGTCGGGCCGGAATTCTCCTCGAATCTGCTATTGTTTTTCGGGCTCCTTTCGATCGCGGTCGCCACCCCGTTTATCATGGTTCAGAAAGACTATAAACGCCTGCTCGCCTATTCCAGCATGAAACATATGGGGATCATCGCGACCGGAATCGGATTGGGCACGCCGCTGGCGATCTATGGGGCGCTGCTGCATATTCTTAACCATGCTTTGGCCAAAGCCTTCATCTTCATGAGCGCGGGCAACCTTTCGCTGAAATTCAAGACCAAGGAGATCGCCTTGGTGAAGGGGATCGCTAAGATCTTGCCAATGACTTCGGCGCTCCTCTTGCTCGGTACGTTTGCGATCATGGCCGTACCTCCGTTCAACCTTTTCGTAAGCGAATTTCTTATTTTGAGTGCCAGTTTTCTCGGTGGAAATTTCTTGGTGGGAAGCTTGGTCTTGCTCTTGGTCGTCCTCGCTTTCGCAGGATTCATCTTCCATATCAGCCACATGATCCTGGGCGTGCCCATCAAGCCGTTGCCTCCCGGTGAGGTGAACCCATCGAGTTTCCTCCCCTTGAGCATCCTTCTTGGCCTAGTGATACTGTTGGGCCTGTACGTTCCCGGGCCCTTGCACGAGCTCCTTCAACAAGCGACAAAGTTAGTGAAACCCTAGGTGCATCTGCTTGACAGCTCTTACCCGTTGTAATATAAAGGTGAGCAACTCCAGCGCGTGTTCTAGGAAAAGTTTACATGGTGAGTGGTGAGAAGATAACGTGATCGACGCACAATTTTTCTTTGGTCTTTCTCTATTCCTGTACTTGGCTGGCGCAGTGCTGGGCGCGCTTTGGTGCCTGCGGCCGCGGCGAAGCTACTATGTATCTCATCTTCTCGCCCTAGCCGCAGGGATTTCTGGCATCACCTCGAGCGTGCCCGTCTTGCTGGGGCAGTCGCCTTATCATATCACAATCCCCTGGTTGACGGCTCTCTCGAACGTCGCTCCTTCGATCAAGCTGTTCGAGAATTTTTCGCTGCAAGTCGATGCGCTGAGTGCGTTTTTTGTCTTTGTGATCTCGCTGCTCGTCGTCCCCGTTTCGATCTACGCGTTTGGCTATCTGCGTGAGTATGAGCATAAACAGTCAGTCGCACTGCTCGGCGTGCTCTATAATCTCTTTATTCTCTCCATGGTTCTGGTTGTCACCGCCAACAATGCCCTCTTCTTTCTGATCGTTTGGGAAGTGATGTCCGTCGTTTCTTATTTCTTAGTGACGTTTGACCACGAAAAAACAGAGAACACTCAAGCTGGGTTTCTCTACATTGTTATGACTCACGTCGGCACGGCGTTTATCGTTTTGTTTTTCTTGATTTTTTATCAGCAAGCAGGCTCGTTTGATTTTGAGGCTTTCCGCAAAGTAGCTGCCAATCTGCCGGACCTAGCCAAGACGCTTCTCTTCGTCTTCGCGCTGATCGGCTTTGGAACCAAAGCCGGCCTCGTGCCATTGCACATCTGGCTGCCCTACGCGCACCCAGCGGCTCCCAGTCACATCTCAGCGCTCATGTCCGGCGTCATGATTAAGACAGCTGTCTATGGGATGCTGCGCATCTTCTTCGATTTCCTCAAACCGGATTTAGTGTGGTGGTGGGGTCTCGTTTTGTTGGGGCTTGCCTCATTGTCCGCCATTCTGGGAATTCTGTATGCCGTGACTGAAAAAGACCTCAAAAAATTGCTCGCCTATTCCAGCGTCGAGAACATGGGAATTATCTTGATCGGAGTCAGCCTCGCGATGATTTTTTCATCGTACCAAACGTCGACATTTGCCATCTTGGCTGCCGTGGCGCTCATCGCTGGACTCTATCACTTGCTCAACCATGCTGTGTTCAAAAGCGTGCTCTTCCTAGGAGCGGGAGCTGTTGTCTCGCAAACTCACACCCGAAATATCGAAGCGCTCGGCGGGCTGATAAAGAAGATGCCCTGGACGGCGGCTTGCTTCTTGATTGGGTCCATTGCGATTTCAGCGCTGCCTCCGTTCAATGGGTTCATCAGCGAATGGTTGACGTTCCAAGCGCTCTTGCTCGGCTTCAATGTGCCGGACCTTATTGTGAAAATCATCGTGCCCTTGAGCGCCGCACTCTTGGCTCTGGGAGCCGCACTTGCCACCGCTTGTTTTGTGAAAGCGTTCGGCGTAAGTTTCTTGGCTCTCCCGCGTAGTGAACACGTCCAAACTGCGCAAGAAGTATCATCATCGATGAAGTGGGCAATGGGCTCGCTTGCTGCGCTTTGTCTGGTCTTGGGCATCCTGCCGACCGCTGTGGTTAGGCTGCTCGATGGTGTGACCGGCGCTTTGGTTGGTGCGTCGGCGGCGGCTTCCATGGGGGTGAACCCACTCACGCTGGCAGTGCCAAGCGCGAAGATCGTAACGGTCGCGCCCTTGGGACTCGCACTGATCTTGTTGATTGTCATTCCGGTGGCGCTGGGCGTTGCATATATGGCGGGCGAGCTTCGAACACGCCGGGCGCAGACGTGGGGCTGCGGGTTGCCGAAACTCAGCCCGCGCATGGAGTACACTGCGACGGGATTTTCCAAACCGATTCAACTGATCTTCAAAAGCATTTATCAGCCACGCAAAGAGATCGAGATAGAAACAGACGTTTCTTCGTACGTGCACAAGCGTATCCGCTACGAGCTGCAGATCGAATCGCCCTTCGAAAAGTATTTCTATCAACCCGTCTCGGCGTTCGTGCTCAAAATCTCTGCGATCGTGCGTCGGATTCAGACGGGCAGCATCAACACGTACTTGGCTTATATATTCATCGCGCTGGTGATCTTGCTCCTGTTGGTGAGATAAGCATGGATTTGAAAATTCTCGGGATGAACGTCTTGGTCGCGCTGAGCCAACTCGTGCTCTTTCTCTTAGTCGCTCCGCTCGTGACGGGGTGGGCACGAAGAGTCAAAGCGTTCATGCAGAACCGTCGCGGGCCAAGCCTCTGGCAACCCTATTTCAATCTGACCAAACAGCTTCGCAAAGAAGTCGTCGTGTCTGAGAATACTTCTTGGATTTTTCGCTTCACGCCCTACATTGTCTTCACGGCCACACTCGCAATCGGCTTGCTCATCCCGATTTACACTTCGTTCGTGCCGCTCGGCTTTATCGGTGACGTGATCGCAATCATTTATTTGCTCGCGCTCGCACGCTTTTTCATGGCCCTGGCCGGACTGGATGCCGCGAGCGCCTTCGGTGGACTCGGCTCGAGCCGCGAGATGTCGCTCGCGGCCATCATCGAACCGGCGATGATTTTGGCCATCTTCACGGTCGCAGTCACTGCGGGCTCCACCAGCTTGAGCACCATCGCCGAGAAAATGAGTGACAAACTCAATGGTTGGGATCTGCTGGCTCCCTCGCATCTGTTTGCTTTCATTGGACTGTTCATCGTCGCTCTGGCCGAGACCGGACGTATTCCCGTGGACAACCCGGCGACGCATCTGGAGCTCACGATGATTCACGAAGCGATGATCTTGGAATATTCTGGGCGCTATCTCGCGCTCATCGAATGGGCTGCGTCGATGAAGCTCCTACTCTTTTTGACACTACTGGCCAACATCTTTTTTCCCTGGGGCATCGCCGCATCAGAGCAGCCGACATTCGATGGAGTCGCTCTGGGGCTGGGTATCTATCTACTCAAAATTCTGATTCTCACAACGCTTGTCGCGTTCGTCGAATGCACGACGGCCAAGCTGCGCCTCTTCCGAGTTCCTGACCTGCTCACGGTTTCGTTTGTGCTTTCACTCATCGCACTGGTTCTCTATTTTATTCTGGGAGGAGGAGCCAGCCATGCTCTCCTATAGCCTCGACCCTAAGCTCCTGAATCAGCTCATTGACTTATTCGCCGCATTCATCTTAGTCTCCAGTTTTCTCGTTTTAGCGATCAAACGACTGTATGTGCATGTACGGCTCTATGCGACGCAGTCATTTTTTCTGGCGCTCGTCGCTTTCCTGGTTGCAGCCTTCGGCGGCGAGCCTCATATCTTCATCGCCGCAGCGCTGACGTTCATCTTCAAAGTCATGCTGATTCCCTTCTTGTTCAGGCGTATCATCAATCGCTTGAATGTCCAGCAAGAAGCTCAATTGACGCTCAATGTTCCCGCTTCGTTGATCGTCGCGGCCGGGTTGGTGCTCGGCGCGGATTATCTGACGCGTACGATTTTGGAAACCAATCAAACATTCGAGCTTTCGCGAAATGTCTTAACCGTCTCTCTCTCGGTTGTCTTAATGGGGCTCTTCACGATGGTCACGCGCAAGAAGGCGCTCACGCAAGTGATTGGGTTCCTCACGATTGAGAACGGGCTCTTCTTGGCGGGCATCGCGATCACGGCGGGGATGCCGATGATCGTCGAGCTGGGCGTTTTATTCGATGTTTTGGTCGCGGTCTTCATCATGGGTGTGCTGCTCTACCGAATCAATGAAACTTTCGACACGATCAACGTTGAAAAATTGACTAAACTGAAAGGTTGAGAAGCCCGTGAATTTCCAGCGTTTGTGGGAGAGTTTCTTAGAATTACTCAGGCATTTAGGGGAACAATTAGCTCAGCTCTGGCACGCCTTTCAGGACGGGCTTGTCAACACGTTCAATCTTGCTCAAGATGCTTCTATTTTTTTGATCTTAGTCGTGCCCTTGTTGACTGCAATTATATGCGGGTTGAGCGGAAAGAAACGGGTCATGGAGATCGCGAGCATGGGTGGAGTTTCGCTCACGGCCTTCTTTGGCATCCTGTTGGTGCGGAGTGTTCTGGCGTTCACACCCAACATCTTGCCGCCGGCTCGCTTCGGAGGGTTTCTCTATGCCGACGCATTAAGCGCATATTTAGTTTTGATTATCTGTCTGATCGGGCTGCTCGCGACGTTTTATGCCGTAGGATATATGGGCCATGAACACTCCGCAGGGCTCTTCAGCGACGGAAAATTGCGCGAGTTTTATTTCTTATTGAATCTCTTCATCTTCACGATGCTGCTCGCAGCCGTGGCCAATAACTTGGGCGTGCTCTGGGTGGCGATCGAAGCGACAACGCTCGCCTCAGCGTTCTTGGTCGGCTTCTATGATCGTGAAGAGTCCGTTGAAGCTGCCTGGAAATATCTGATCATCGGCTCGGTGGGAATTACGTTCGCGCTCTTCGGCACAGTGCTGGTCTACTTTTCGGCGCTCTCAGCCTTCAAGAGTTGTGGCGTGGCGAGCACGCTCAATTGGCGAGACCTGGTAGAACGTGACTGTGCGATTTACCTGGACCCACATATTCTCAAACTGGCGTTTGTTTTCATCTTGATCGGCTATGGCACCAAAGCTGGCTTGGCTCCGATGCACACCTGGCTCCCGGACGCGCACAGCCAAGCGCCGACGCCGATCAGTGCGCTGCTCTCCGGAGTGCTCATCAACGCGGCGATGTATGGGATCTTGCGCTTTCATCATCTACTCGGCATCAGCCCCGTCGGGCCGGATTTTTCATCAACGCTTCTTCTTGTTTTTGGTCTGCTCTCGTTGGCGATTGCGACTCCGTTTATCTTGGTCCAGCAAGACTATAAACGCTTGCTCGCGTATTCGAGCATCGAGCACATGGGAATCATAGCGACCGGGATTGGCTTGGGTTCACCCTTGGCCATTTTCGGCTCGCTCTTGCACACGCTCAACCATGCGCTGGCCAAGGCCCTCATCTTCATGAGCGCCGGAAATCTTTTATTAAAATTCAAGACCAAGGAAATTGCGCTGGTGAAGGGAGCGATGAAGATCATCCCGGCGACAGGAGCGTTGCTCTTGCTGGGGACGTTGGCGATCACGGGAGTTCCGCCGTTCAATCTCTTTGTGAGCGAGTTTCTCATCTTGAGCGCCGGCTTTGCTGGCCAACAATTTTGGGTGGCTGGCTTAATTTTATTATTCTTAGTGATTGCGTTCGCGGGCTTTTTTTATCACGTCAGCCACATGGCCTTTGGCTCGCCCAAAGATCCGTTGGCCTTTGGAGAAGCCAATTCGTCAAGCTTCTTCCCACTGACGGTGCTATTGGCATTTGTGTTACTTTTGGGTTTTTATATTCCAGGGCCTTTGCATGAACTGCTCCAGCAAGCCGTGAAGGTGGTGAGACCATGGTAGTTTCTCAGACAGATGCAGTGATGGCCGAGTTGCGACATCAATTCGGTGGACATATAGCTGAACTAAAAGCCCAGCACAACGAGATTTACTGTGATCTGAATGCGCAGAACCTGGACTGGCTTCCCAAAGTCTGCACGTATGTGCACCTTCACTGGCACGCGAGTTTCGTCTGTGCGTGGGCTACTGATGAACGAGAGCAATTTAAGACTTTTAGACTGAATTATATTTTCTCGATAGATGCGCAAGACCTTTTTGTGATCGTGCGCGCGCCAGTCTCGCCAGAGCAGCACCAATTTGCTTCGGTCGCGGCGCACATGATTAGCGCGAACTGGGCCGAGCGCGAGATTCACGATACGTTTGGCCTAAAGCCCCTAGGCCATCCAAATCTCAAACGCCTTTGGGCACAGCCCGACTGGCCGCCCAACGCGTTCGCGATGCGCAAAGATTTTTCGCTCCAAAGCCACGTGCCGCGGGTCGAGGGGGTTTTCGAGTTCCGCCAAGTCGAGGGCGAGGGCGTCTTCGAGATTCCCGTCGGCCCGGTGCACGCGGGCATCATCGAACCGGGCCATTTTCGGTTCAGCGTGGCCGGCGAGCCGATCATCAATCTTCAGATTCAACTCTATTACACCCACAAGGGAACGGAAAAACTCTGCGAAGGACTTTCGGCCGAAAAGGCGCTTCATGTCTCAGAGCGAATTTCGGGAGACTCTACGTTCGCGCACTCAACCGCGTTCTGTCACGCGATCGAGCGACTGGCGGGCGTTGAGATCCCCGGACGTGCGCAGTTTTTGCGGATGCTTTTCTTAGAATTGGAACGCATCTACAATCACTTGAGCGATATCGGCATGATCGTCAATGATGTCTCTTTTCTCGTAGGCTACGCCCACGCGATGCGCTTACGCGAAGACGTGATGAAACTCAACGAAAAGCTAACGGGAAGCCGGCTCTTGCGAGGACTGAATACCCTCGGCGGCGTCCGGCGCGATCTGCCAGAAACGGTCTATTCAGAGGTTCGCGATACGCTGCAAAACGTGCGAAGAGAGTTGGAAGAACTGGCCGAATTGTTATGGAGCAGCGCGTCCGTGATGGATCGCTTGGAGACTACCGGTGTGTTGACAGAGAAAACCACCAAAGACATTGGCATTGTAGGCATCGCGGCCCGCGCTTCCGGGCTCGATCGGGATTGTCGGCGCGATCATCCGCATCTGCGCTATCGCCAAATCGACTTCAAAGTCCCGGTCTATACGACGGGAGATGTCTACGCGCGCACTCGTGTTCGCGTGGACGAAGTGTTCGAATCGATCTTGATTATCGACCAGATTCTGAGCCAGATTTCTGCGGGACCCATTCGAGTACTGATTGAAAAAATTCCAGCCAATGCTCATGCGCTTGGATATACCGAGGGCTGGCGTGGTCCAATAGTCCAAACGATTCAGACGGACAACGAAGGGAAAATTTTTAGGTATAAGATCGACGAACCCTCATTTCATAATTGGCCGGCGCTCATCTTTGCCGTGCAGGGCAACATCGTCCCGGATTTTCCGCTCATCAACAAGAGTTTTAATTTGTCTTACTCAGGCAACGATCGCTAGGAGAATTTTATGATTCGAATCTTGCGCAAGGCGCTTCAGAACGGGCGTGTGACGACCAAGTATCCGTTCAAGCCGGACGTGCCGCCCGACGGTTTTCTCGGCAAGCCAGTCATCGAATTCACTCAAGCTGATTTAGAGAAGCTGAAGCAAGCCGAAAGTGTTTGCCCGACACGTGCGATCTCGATCGAGACAATGGGCAATCAGAGCACTGTAAAACTTTCTTACGTTCGTTGTATCTTTTGCGGGCTCTGCGCCGAAGTCTATCCCGAAGCGATCACGATGACTAAAGAGTTCGAGCTAGCATCTACTTTGAAAGCGCGCCTAGAAACGAGTGTGGAGTTCGTCGATGGAAAGTTTTCTCGCGTGAACGAATCAGAGAAAGAGCCTAGCTTAGAAGAGCTGGGCGAACAAACCAAGCGAGAAATTTTCAAAATCTTTGGGCGCTCGTTGCATATTCGTGAAGTCGATGCCGGTTCGTGCAACGGTTGCGAGCTAGAAATTTCTGCGCTGAACAATCCCATCTTTGATTTGGAGCGCTTTGGTCTTCATTTTGTCGCTTCTCCGCGTCACGCTGATATGTTGCTCGTGACGGGCCCAGTGACACGCAACATGGAGATCGCACTCAAACAGACGTACGAAGCGACGCCCGATCCCAAGCTGGTTGTCGCAGTAGGTGCATGTGCTTGCAGTGGCGGCATTTTTGGTGAAAGTTATGCGAGTCGAGGCGGTGTGGACAAAGTGATCTCCGTCGATGTCTACATTCCCGGCTGCCCGCCGCGCCCGCAGGCGATCTTGCACGGGATACTCTTGGCGATCGGGCGACTAAAAGAGTAGCCATCCACCTAGACGAAATCTCGGTGAAGCTGGCAGTTGAGGGATTGCACGAGTTCTGTGATTCGGGTTTTCAACTCGTGTTCGTCCAGGCCTTGCTGTATTGCCCAATGAGCCGCTTGTACCTTGGATTTCCCTACTCGCTCGCGAAACTCTTTTCTCTGACTTGGGGAAAGGCAGGTTTCAATCAAATCTTCCAGGTCTTCGCAGACTTGGAATCCGCCGCAAAGAGAGTATTGGTTCAAGATCTCTTGCAGATGTTGAATCCGGCTCTTCGATCGGTGGGATTCATGCATATTCTTTTCATCAAACACTGCGATGACCTTACGATACAGCTTTCCTATCAGCTCACAAGCGTTCGGCAAGTTATCGTCCAGCATACGATTGATGCCACCCGATCGATCCGACCCAGCGCTTGCGACTTGCACCTGGGTCTCAGAGTGCTTGAGAACGGTATGCACCACGTGCTCAAATAAGACTTCGTCGCTTTCACCTTCCACAATTACCAGAATTCGTAGCAACTTATTCCTTCTTCGCTGCCTCTAGGAAATCGGAGGTCCAAGCGCTGCCTAATAGAATACCGGCTTCACGGATTTTATCAGCTTTCTCGGGATCAAGACGATAAGCTTGCCCATCCTGCATCAGGATCAGTTCGTTGGGCTCAATCATGTTCACAAGCTCCATTGAGTGGGTGGAAATGAAAACCTGCACCCCGCGTTCATTCGCAATCTCAACTTGCTCCAGAATCTGTGCAATCAGGCGTGGATGGAGATTGTTCTCCGGCTCTTCGAGGTAAATCACTGCTCCCGGCGGAGCTGTGCGTAGAGCGACGAGCCAGCTTAGAAAAGCTTTCCAGCCGTCGGGCCAATCAGCCAACCAGTATTGGGCAGACCCTCTAGAGCCTGTGAGTGATATGAAAACTTGACTCTCAGTTTCATTGATCATGAATCTCCCTACGCCCTCAGGTAGGACAGCCACTTGAAAAATCTCCTTGATGTCCTTATAGACACTCTCCTGATTGTCGCGCAGATACAATAGCAGCTCAGGTAAATTCCCCATGCGCATTTGCAATTGATCGTTTGCTCGCGCTCCATCATCTGCGTGTTGAGTTAACTTGCCCAACTGATGAACGTAGTAGGGTTTGAACCCTCGCCAGCTGCTAAAATGCGCACGTAGCTCGCGATAGATCGCGTCGCTCGACAGCGTATCATTGGGCGCATTGACTAACAGTAGTACTTCATCCATTTGAAGTTGAGGGGTAGAAGCGAGCGAACGTACACCGAGCATCAGCGGGTGTGAAGTCCCAGTGTACTCCAGCTCCT
>JACOSB010000026.1 GCA_016179105.1 Candidatus Acetothermia bacterium | reverse complement strand
TGGTATAATGGGGCATGGACATGAGGTTCCTCCGGTCAGCTCGAAGGTTTTGTTCGATTGACGGGTCTGATCGGAGGACACTCTATCCAAGATGTCTCTTAGGTAGCAACTTGGGTTATTGTACAAATCTAAGAGACTTCGGCAAGGGTTGACTCCCTCCAATGGACTCACTAAGCTAGACAGAGATTTTCGCACAAGTGAGGTTTTTTCGAATGAGGAGGATTATGAACAATACGATGCTGTGGGTGATCGTGGCTGTCGCTGCTGTCCTGACGCTGGGAGCTACGTTGTACTTGATGAACAGTCCGGGCAAGGGGCCGGCGGCGAGCAATACCAAAACCGAAAATCCGTCTGGACAGCCGAAGGGAAACGGTGAACAGCCTCAAACTTCCGGCGATCTTGCCGGCGACCGGCTGCCCGAAAAGCTCGACGGCTTTATGGAAAAATTTCGCTCTCCGCACATCGACCCCGTTCTTGAGGGAGAAAATCACTCGGCCACGGTGACCTTTGAGCCCGCTGCGGGTTCCATCTATGAACGAGTCATCGAGAGCATCGGTGTGACGGTCGTCTTGTTCGACGATCCCGCCAAGATATCTCAGGGCCAAGCGCAATTGTTAACGCAGGGGCTCAAGCTAGAGCCGACCAAGGTTGAGGACTCTGAAGTTCAGATGGGAGTGAACGCCGAAACCGGCGACATAGGGGTGACCTGGACCGAAGGCCGACTGCTCTTCTTGATCGCTACGACACTCAGCGAGGAGGGCAAGAAAGACCCGAAAAATTTGGAGATCCTCAAGCGCGCGGCGATCATGGCCGCGACGATGGTCTTGAAGACAAAAAAGTGAGCTGCACTTCAAGCATAAGCACAGCCAACGCTTGCAAATCCTTACACATTTGCATACCCTAGAAGTCGTAAAATTTTAGTCAGAATCTCTTCTCGGAGGAATGATGGCAACGGCAACATTGACGCGTGAACAAACGGTTCAACTCTTTAGAGACAAGGGCTTAATCGGCGCGGGCGGCGCGGGCTTTCCCACTTATTTTAAGTATCTGTCGCCGACCAAAACGTTGATCGTGAACGCCGAAGAGGGTGAACCCGGCTACGAGGCCAACAAAGTGCTTCTGCAAGACAAGCCCGAAGCGTTCGTGAAAATTTTCGCCACGCTCCAAGAGATTTTCGGGTATGAGCGTATCGTCATCGGCGCGAAGGATAAAGACAAGCACCTGCTCGATCCCTTAGCTAGCCGGTACGGTTGGGAAGTCTCCTATACGCCAAGTATTTATGGGATGGGCGAAGAACGATGGCTGACGAAAGCTGTCACCGGGCAAGAAGTCCCTTCCAATAAAATCCCCTTACATGTGGGCGTGACGGTGAATAACGTCGAGACACTTTACAACATGTACCGGGCGATCTTCGAGGACAAGCCCGTCACCGATAAGTATTTCAATGTCTACGGCGAAGTCCCGAAACAGCAGGTCTTTCTTGGTCCTGTGGGCATGCTCCTTGCGGATATTTTGAATCTAAGCGGTGTTGACACCACTCGTTTCAATAAGCTCGGCGTGATCGACGGGGGTCCCCTCATGGGCGACAAAGCCAACGTCGGCGAGCACGCCGTCTTGAAAAAGACGAACGGTTTTCTCATCTTTGAAGCAGCGCTCTATATCGCCGATCAAGTCTCGCTGCGCCCCATGACCGGCAAAGAAGCGCCGACTTGGGACGACACGCTGCCCGCCGCGATGCAAAAAATTGGCATCGACCGCTATTTGAACTGGAAACCGACGCCGAAAGATACCCTTGACATTCGCGACAAAGTGCGCCGGGTGAAAATTATGATGCACCAGGATGGCCCTCGCGGAAAGCCGAGCGTCCCGACAGTGAAAGCTGGAGACAGAGTCAAAGTGGGTGACCTGATCGCAAAACCCTTGGACGGAGCGATCAACGATTTTGGTTTGCTCAGCGTCGCGCACCACGCGAGCGTCGATGGCCTTGTCAAAGAAGTAACTCCAAATTTTGTGCGTATCGAAAGAGCATAAAGAAAGAGAGAAATGATTACGCGCGCCAAACCCGAGTGGCTCAAGATTCGTCCTCCCTCGGGCCAAAACTACACGCACATCAAAGCGACGCTGCGCAACTACGGATTACACACGGTCTGCGAAGAAGCGCATTGCCCGAACGTGCACGAGTGCTGGGGCGGGGGCACAGCGACGCTTATGCTGATGGGCGATGTCTGCACGCGCGGCTGTCGTTTTTGTGCCGTGACGAGCGGACAGCCGCACGGTTATTTAGACCCCTTGGAACCATGGAAGGTCGCACAAGTCTTGAGCGAGTGGGGGCTCGATTATGTGGTACTCACTTCGGTTGCACGCGATGATCTATCTGATGGCGGCGCAGCGCACTTCGGCAAGACCATCAAAGCCATCAAAGAGAAAACTCCCTCGATGCTGGTCGAAGTGTTAATCCCCGATTTTCAAGGAGATATCGAATCGCTCAAAAAAGTCGTCGACGCCAGGCCCGATGTGATTGACCACAACATTGAGACTATTGAGAGATTGACTCCCAAAGTGCGCGACCGTCGCGCGAACTATCGCCAATCACTAGGGGTGTTGGAGAGCGTCAAGAAATTGAACTCAACAATTTTTACGAAGTCGTCGATCATGCTTGGCTTAAGTGAGACCGACGAAGAGATTTATCACGCGATGGACGACTTGAGGTCTGTGGACGTTGACATTCTTACGTTGGGGCAATATCTGAGACCGAGCCAGCGTCATCTGGAAGTGATTGAATACATACACCCGGATAAATTCAAAGAATGGCAGCGTATCGGTGAAGAAAAGGGATTTCGCTACGTCGCGTCCGGGCCGCTGGTGCGCAGTTCCTACCGTGCGGGTGAGTTTTTCGTCAAGAGTCTAATGAAAGGAAATCACTCGTAAGCAGATTCGGCGGTTCGCTGACGGAGTGCAAAACCAGGAAGGAAGGGTTCGATGGCTAAGACTACGAAACCTCAAGTCAATTCTAATAACAAATACGGTATTCCCTATGTTCAGGTGCTCGATGTCGAGGGCAACGCTGAACCGATGGTCGTTGCCTCGCTCGGGCTCAAATCCGAAGATATCAAGAAAATGTATCGCTGGATGGTCACGGCCAGAATTTTCGATGAGCGCGCGCTTGCCCTGCAGCGTCAAGGTCGTTTGGGCACCTACGCGCCCTTGAGCGGCCAAGAGGCATGCCAAGTGGGAAGCGGCTATGCTCTCAAGCCCGAAGACTGGATGTTCCCGTCGTACCGCGAGCACGCAGCCCAAGTGATTCGCGGCCAGCGCTGGCTCGATGTCTTAACTTATTGGGGCGGCAATGAAGAGGGCAACCGCGTTCCCGAAAATGTGAATAATTTTACGATCTCCATCCCGATCGCGACCCAAATGTGTCACGCGACGGGAACCGCCTGGGCGATGAAGATTCGCGGCCAAAAGGCGGCTACGATTGTCTATTTTGGCGACGGCGCGACTTCTGAGGGTGACTTTCACGAGGGCTTAAATTTTGCCGCCGTCTTCCAAACCGGGACGGTCTTCTTCTGCCAGAACAATCAGTACGCGATCTCCGTTCCACGAGCGAAACAAACGCACTCAGAGACGATCGCGCAGAAAGCGATCGCGTACGGGATACCCGGCGTCCAAGTGGACGGAAACGATATCTTCGCGGTTTATCAAGCCACGAAAGAAGCGCTCGAGCGTGGCCGCAACGGCGGCGGCCCGACGCTCATCGAAGCAGTGACCTATCGCATGAGCCAGCACACGACGGCCGACGATTGGACGCGCTATCGTTCGAAGGAAGAAGTCGAAGAGTGGAAAAAGAAAGACCCCATCTTACGCTTACGGCTTCATATGCAAAAGCAGAATATGTGGAGCGATGCGGACGAGCAACGCCTCCAAGAAGAAGCGAAGGCTGAGATCGCGCAAGTGGTTCAACAATACGAGGCCTTGCCCCAGCGCGATGTCGAAGATATTTTCAAATATGTCTATGCCGAGATGCCGTGGAACTTGAAAGAGCAACTCGCGGAGCTGCGCGAATATCTCAACGAGCACGGCGGCGACCTGCCCAAGGAGTAAGAGGAAATGCCGCCAATGACCCTCGTGCAGGCGATCAACGACGCGCTCAAGGTCGAGATGCGTCGTGATCCCACGGTCGTCGTGATGGGCGAGGATGTCGGCGTGAACGGCGGCGTCTTCCGCGCCACTGAGAGTCTTCACCAAGAGTTTGGCGAAAATCGTTCGATTGATACTCCTTTAGCTGAATCGGGAATTGTAGGTACAGCGATCGGCATGGCCATTTACGGCTTAAAGCCCGTAGCAGAAATTCAGTTTGAGGGATTCATGCCGCCCGCGTTCGACCAGATTGTCTCGCATGCCGCGCGCATTCGTTGGCGCAGCCGCGGACGGTTTCATGTGCCGATGGTCGTCCGCGCGCCCTACAGCGGCGGCATTCGCTCGCCCGAGCATCACGGCGAGAGCCCGGAAGCTTACTATGCGCACACAATGGGCCTTAAAGTTGTTATTCCATCCAATCCTTATGACGCCAAAGGTCTTTTGATCTCGTCGATTCGCGACCCCGATCCCGTGATCTTCTTCGAGCCGAAACGACTTTACCGCGCCTTTCGCGCTGACGTGCCCGAGGGCGATTATACAATTTCCTTGAGCAAGGCCAAAGTGACTCACCAGGGCAAAGACGTGACGGTCGTAGCGTGGGGAGCGATGCACTATATTTCTCAAAGAGCGGTCGAAAAAGCAGCAACCCAGGGAATTGACTGCGAATTGATCGACCTGCGCACGCTTCTCCCGTTGGATGCTGAAACGATTATCAACTCGGTGCGTAAGACGGGAAGAATCGTCGTTGTGCAAGAAGCGCCACGTCAGTGCGGGGTTGCTTCGGAGATCATCGCGCTCGTGAATGACAAAGCGATGGATATGCTTCAAGCACCGCCGGTACGCGTCACGTCGCCCGACACGGTGATTCCGTCCTCGCGCATGGAAGATTATTACTTGCCCGATGTCGGGCGCATTGTGAAAGGCATCCAAAAAGTGTTAAATTTTTAAGGAGGTGAGAGCTATGACGATAGAAACAGTCAAGCGCCGCTATAAGAATGAGTGGGTATTGGCTGAAGTCTTGGGAAGAGATGAATTAGACCAGCCAATTAAGCTCAAAGTGCTTAAACATAGTAAGAGTCGAGATGAAATTTACGATGCTCTCAAGAAGTTCAAATATACACCTACGTATCAGTTTTATACGGGTGAGCTTCCGGAAGGCTATGCGGTGGCTATGAATGGCAAGTGCTAAATTTAATCCGCAGGCACTAGCTGTCGTAGTAAATGCAACTCTACGAGGACCATCCGGTGTTGTCAGAGAGATTCGAGTACTCGTTGACACTGGAGCCAGTTACATGATGATTCCTTGGCAAATTGCCAATGCGTTAGGCTATACGCCGGAAGTATCGAAATTCCGCGTCGATATTGTCACAGCCAGTGGTGTTGAGAGAGTTCCGGTGATCAAACTAGATTCAGTCACTGTACTCAAAGAAGAAGCTCGCGATGTTGAAGCTGTAGTACATGAACTTCCACCTCGTGGTAACGTAGATGGTTTGTTAGGACTTAGCTTTCTCAGAAATTTCAAATTGACTCTCGATATGCGTAAAGGGTTTCTCGAACTAATTCAGGAGTGATTCTACATGCCACAAATGACCTTGATTCAAGCGATCAACGATGCACTGCGTACAGAGATGCGCCGCGATGATCGCGTCGTTGTGATGGGTGAAGATGTCGGCCTGAACGGCGGCGTCTTCCGCGCCACTGAAGGACTTCAGAAAGAATTCGGCCCGAATCGCTCGATCGACACCCCATTGGCGGAGTCGGGCATCGTTGGATCGGCCATCGGAATGGCTGCCTATGGGTTACGCCCTGTCGCGGAGATTCAATTCGATGGATTTATGCCGCCGGCGTTCGACCATATTGTGTCTCATGCCGCACGTATTCGCTGGCGTAGCCGTGGACGCTTTTCAGTACCAATGGTCGTGCGCGTGCCTTTGGGCGGTGGTATTCGCGCGCTCGAGCATCACTCGGAAAGCCCCGAAGCGTGGTATATTCACACGCCGGGTTTGAAAGTCGCCATCCCATCTAATCCGTACGATGCAAAGGGCCTCTTGATCTCCGCGATTCGCGACCCGGATCCCGTGATCTTCTTTGAGCCGAAGCGCATCTACAGAGCCTTCCGCCAAGATGTTCCCGAGGGTGATTACACAATCCCGCTCGGCAAAGCCAACGTGGTGCGCGAGGGTTCAGATGTGACATTGATCTCGTGGGGTGCGATGGTGCGCGTCTGCATGGCGGCTGTCGAGGAAGTCGAGAAGAAGGGCATCAGTGCCGAGCTCATTGATTTGCGCACGCTCTCGCCGCTCGACATCGAGACGGTTCTGAACTCCGTGAGCAAGACGGGGCGAGCTGTGATCGCGCAAGAAGCCCAGCGCACCTGCAGTCTCGGCTCGGAGCTGACCGCGCTCATCAACGAGCGCTTGCTTTTGCAATTGCAAGCGCCGGTGAGCCGCGTCACAGCTTACGATGTGCCGGTCCCGTACTTCACGATGGAAAACTATTATCTGCCCGATGTGGGGCGCGTGCTCAAGGGCGTTGAGAAAGTGATGAATTTTTGAATCACGGAAAACACGGAAGAAAGGCGTTTTCCGTGAACTCTGTGGAACTTCAGTGCTTTCAGTGATTCAATCTATGATGGGGAGATGATTTGAGATGGTCGTCGGGGAAATTGCGACAGGAACAGATGTACTGGTAGTGGGTGCTGGGCCCGGAGGCTATGTCGCTGCCATTCGCGCGGCGCAGTTGGGCAAAGATGTCATGCTGGTGGAAAAAGATGAACTCGGGGGAACGTGTCTCAACATCGGCTGCATTCCCTCCAAGGCGCTCATCTACGCCTCGTACCTTTACGAAAAGCTGAAGCACCTGGACGAGATGGGCATCCAAGTGAAAGAAGCTCAAGTTCAGATGGAAAAGATGCAAGCATGGAAACAGACGGTTGTGAAAAAACTCACCAGTGGGGTCGAACAGCTTTGCGACGGCAATGGAGTGCAAGTCTTGAAAGGCAAAGCTACTTTCCAGTCAGCGAAGAAAGCGCTCGTCGAGAGCGAGCACGGCACACAAGCCGTTGAGTTCAAAGATTGCATCATCGCGACCGGCTCTGTCCCGATGGTGATCCCCGGCTTCGAGCCCGACGGAAACGTCGTCATTGATTCAACGGGTGCGCTGGCACTCAAAGAAATTCCAAAAAACTTAGTCGTCATTGGCGGCGGCTATATTGGTTTAGAGCTCGGCATGGTCTACGCCAAGCTCGGCAGCAAAGTGACAGTCGTCGAGATGCTCGATCGGCTCCTCCCCGGAACAGACCCTGAACTGACACGCTTAGTGGCTCGCAAAGCACGTGCGCTCGGCAT
>JACOSB010000025.1 GCA_016179105.1 Candidatus Acetothermia bacterium | reverse complement strand
CGGAGTTTGCGCAACGGCTACAGCAGCGCAAGGCCGAGCTCTTTCGTTCCTTCCCAGACCTGGGTATACTGAAGTAACGACTCACGTCTTCATGCTCATCTTTCAATTGGAAAATACTACAGAAGGGTATAGGGGCGGATTTCCAACCCGCCCCTATGGAGATGCTGAATTATTCCCATCGAGCAATTGTCCGTCGCGGATGCTAACGATTTTCTTAGCGTACTCGTTGATCATTCGGTCGTGTGTCACAATAATAAACGCCGCGCTGTGCTCGGTATTGAGGCGTTTCATAATACCCATCACGGTCTTCGCTGTCTCAGAATCTAGGTTCGCCGTCGGCTCATCTGCCAAAATAATTCGGGGCTCTGTCACCAAAGCGCGGGCGAGGGCGATGCGTTGTTTTTGGCCTCCAGAAAGTTCATCGGGGCGGCGATGGGCCATCGTCGTAAGGCCGACTTCATCCAAAAGTTTCATCACCTTTTGACGGCGTTCAGAGCGGCTCGCGCTCTGGAGCAAGAGCGGGTATTCGATGTTTTCATAGGCCGACAAGACGGGGATTAAATTAAAAGATTGGAAGACGAGGCCGATCTTGTCGCGGCGGGTCTCGGCGAGCTTTGACGAAGAGAGCTTAGAGACAGGCTGTTCTTCGATGAAGACCTCGCCCTCCGTAGGGCGGTCGATACAAGCGATTAAGTTGAGAAGCGTTGTCTTTCCCGATCCGGAAGGACCATTAATGATCACAAAGTCGCCCGCGTTGACGCCGAAAGTGACCCCGCGCAGGGCCTGAATGACTTCACTTCCAATTCGGTACTCTTTGCGGACATTTTTCGTCTCGAGCAGCATAAGTGAGATTGTAGCTTCTTCTTTTGCGCGTAGCAAAATTCCGTCTAGAGCGTGTCTGAGGGGTTTTAAAATTCTACCCTCCTGTTGAGCTTAAAATTGAGATAGTGCCCGTGAGACGCTGGAGAGACGCGCTGCGACTATAATTGGAGAGAGAAGACGCAAGGAGGGGTCATGGGACATACTGGTGGGGGATGACCATCAGTAACTCCGAGGTTTCTCGCTTAAGGAGCTGCTCATAGAGGGCCTGAGTCTCGGGTGCGGGCTCGGTTCCTAAATGCTCACGCAAGGCTTGTACGCAAGCTTGATAAGCATGGAGAGCCTCGCTGTGTTCTCCCGTATGATAATGAAAGAGTATTTTTTGTCTGAAGAGACGCTCACACCAGGGTTTAATTTTGAGTCCTTTCCGGCATTGGTCGAGCGCGCGGTCGTACTGCCCGAGGCGGGCGTAGCCCTCGGACAAGCGCTGCAGCAAACGGAGACAGCGCTCTTCCCACTCGACCTGGAGGGGAGACGCCCAGTCTTCGTAACGATCTTCGGCGAGAAAATCGCCCCGGACCAAAGCCGCTGCGGCCTCGTACTCCTCGATGGCCAGACGAATATGACCCGAGTGTTCCAAGTGCCGGCCGGCCTCCCATCTTTGCAAAAATTCTTGTGCATCAGTGCTATGAGGAGCGCTCTCGTTGAAGCGATAGTGCGAGAAGCCCGTGAAGATATACGTCGATTCGGACCCTCGGGAGATTTCCGGTTCGAGCGCTCGGCGCAGCTCGCTGATGCGCTTGCGCAAGTTGGAGGCGGCAGTGCAAGGGGGCAGGTCGGGCCAGAGCCATTCGATCAATTCGTCTTTTGTGAAGATTTTGCCCGGGTGGGTCAGGAAGATTTTGAGCAACGTTTTGGGTTTTCCCAGATGGGTTAAGAGGGGAGTCAAATCGTCTTGGTCGCGCCAGACATGAAATTCGCCGAACAACTGAACTCGTAGAGTCATAGGTTTCGAGCAACCTCCTGCCATGCGTTGAAGTGCTTGGAAGATAGAGCGGGGGTGTCAAAAAAGCGTCAAAGTGCGTAGGGATAAGCAAAAATAGAATCACGGAAGGCACGGAAGTTCCACGGAGTACACGGAAAACGGCCTGTTTTTCTTCCGTGTTTTCTGTGGAGTATCGGTGATCTCATACTGTTTTGCATTGAGCGTATCTTGATAGGTTGGCGAAATACACTGATCGTAAGCACTAACAATCGGACATTCAGAAGGCAAAACAGTATCAGCGATTCAAAGATGTGAGCAGTTTGAGCTTTTGACGAATTTTTGACGCTCGAAAGACACAATGGTGCCAACACAGAAGATGGAGGTGATACTCCGTAGATCAACGGAGTGAGACACAGAAATCAATTTGACTGCTTTTGTCCTACTGATATAAGATTGCTTTTGAGGCAGGCAAACGAATTCTCTACTCGATGGAAGCGTCGATCCGATCTTTCCAAACTCTGAAGGAGGGTTTTATGAAAAATTCACGTCAGTTGCTCGCGTGGGGAAGTTTGGTGTGCTTTCTCTCGCTTTGCTTGTTCTTTGTGGGGCCATTGGGCCAGATGACGAGTTACGGGCAGTTCGGCTGTCTGCTCAGTCCAAAGATATTCGTGGCGCAGAAGGTACCTTCTCTCGGAGGTATGCAGTTCGAGCTGTTCGACGACGAGACGCAGGATTTCAACATTCGGGATATATTTGGGAGACTTCAAGCTGCGCCTGCTCTCATCTCCATCCCTCTTCGCAGAATAAGATTATCCACCGGTGAAGTCATTGTAGATAAGCAGGACGTCTTGCTCTCGCCTAAAGAGTTGCGCGCGAGCGGCTTCCGAGCTCTGCGCCGCAGTGTCTCTACCCCAACGGGAATAGAAGAGACTCTTCCTCCATCGGCCACTTATCAAGGGTTTGTTCCCGACCAGTATCTGGCCGAGCTCTACGTACCTCAGCGAGCCTCCGGCGGCCCTCAAGGGTTCATCTCCGGCTTTGTTTTGACCCTAGATGGATGGTTCTTCATCGAGCCTGTGCGGTCGCTCCTGTTGCTTAACGGCGCCTCGCTCGCGGAGATCGAACAATGCGGCTTTCCAGCACACAAACGTACGCACATCGTCTATAAAGCATCGGCGACTGATTTTGACATCGTGCTGGACCCTCGGTGTGAGCCGCACATCCCTGGACCTTGCAAAGATGTTGACAAGTTGTACTCGGGCGTCGCGATCAACATCGATCTGCCGATTCGCATGATCCCTGGAGCTCTTCCTGTGAGAGCCATGGTCACAAATAATAGAAAAGATATGAAAGATGTCGATGCAGTCATCACTCTCATAATCAGAAGGATTGGAGACTCTGGAGAGTCAAAACCTGTTTTGGAATGTCAGCCCAATCCCTCGCGCGTCCTTATAAAGCTCGATGCTATGATTGCAATCAATTGTCCAACGGTCGAGTTTGGCTTGGGAAGCTATGTCGCCGAGGTCCGATTGACCAACCCAGAGAAGCCGCAAGAGACCTTTGAACGTCAAGTGAAGGGCATTCGCGTGCAAAATGCGGTCACGATCGAAGAAGTGCTCGATCGCAACAACAACAATCGCTTGGACGATGATGAGCTGCGCATCGCTGAAGACAGCTTCAACAAGAAAACCCCCTTGCTAGGCTTCGGTGAACAGTTTGTGAGTTCTCAGAAGCTGGCCGAGCTACGCGGCAAGTTCTGCTCCAGTTCGGCAATAGCCTGCCCGTTGCCTTTGCGTGGCCCGACGGGGTTTGCGAATGCGTTCACGCTCACGGTGGTCGGTGATCAACCCTTCAATCAGATCCAAGACGAGAAAGAATGGTGGCAGCGTCAAGAAGAAGTGGCGAACCTGGTCGACAGTCTCTTTGCATTTGGAGGAAACGATTTCCCGCGCATGAACTTGCGGCTGCAAGCGCTCGAGACTTGGCAGGATGGAGGGCCGGGGTCTACAATTCCTACGTCCGGCGAACAGAACGCAACCGCTGTCGCATTGCTCTGTGACTTAGTCGATCCCGGAAAATTTCCTCATACTGACCAGCAAAGTGGCAGTGTCACTGGCATCGTCCATCTGATGAGCGGTCGCAACTTTGCCCCGATGGAGAAGACGGATTTTGGTGGGAATGCAACTGATTTTGCTGCCATGGTTGATAGAAAAAAAGGAATTATTGGATTGGCAGAGAATATCGGCGGAGTTGGGGTGAGAACAGACAATAGGCATATAACTTGCTTGAATCCTCAAAACCCGGGTGTGGGCATCATCTTTAATCCCCCTGCACATCACTCGATCTCTCAGCATGTTCCTTGGAGACGACCTGGAGAAACAACAGCGAACACTGCTGGCGGAGATACAAGGAATTACAATGCGCTCTTGTATCAGCGGTTCCTCTTGATGGCTCATGAATTGGGTCACAATCTGAACGCACCGCATACATTAATTCCACCGGAGGATCGTATAGAAGATCGTGCGTGTAACTTGCTACTTGACTGCACATTTGGGGAACCGCCGGGACGGACGGTCATGTCGCCGAAGATTAATCAAGACATTGTTTTCCGATTCTTTGATTCGGTATTGCTTGAAATAGGAACGAGAGCAGACAATAACTCACGGCTTCGAGAGTGTGCGGCGGGGGTGACTTGTCCGGCGCCTTAAGGCTGAGGCCCCATCCCAACCTTCCCCCGTCGTGACCGACAGGGGAAGGGGTAACATTTGACCGGAACAACGTGCACACTCAAGCATTTCCTCCCCCGTTCGCATTCGAGCGAACGGGGGAGGACTAAGGTGGGGGCCTTTATTGGAGTAGTTAGATAAAAACCGAGTATAATACATACATTAAGAATTTTTTCCCTGTTCGTATTCGAGCGAATAGGGGAAAACCAAAGGTGTGGCCTTATGCGTTGGCGGGCCTCAGTAACTGTACAAACTCGAGCTCGGCAATTGCGCCAAGAGATGACCTCAGCGGAACAAAAGCTCTGGCGACATCTACGCCTTGGACAATTCCGAGGAACCCACTTCCGTAGGCAACATGCTGTAGGTCGATTCATCGTCGATTTTTTCTGCCCGAAGGCTAAGCTGGTGATTGAGATTGATGGAGATACTCATGCCGTACAGGCAGAGTACGATGCAGAACGGACTCGATGGCTGCGTGAGCAAAAAGGGTATCGCGTAATTCGTTTTACGAATCAAGAAGTGCATCACTACATCGAGTCAGTTCTCCAGAGAATTCTGGAAGCGTTGGAGGAATAATTAAAGTTCCTCCCCTGTTCGTCCGAACGGGGGAGGACAGCGCGAAGCGCAGGTGGGGGCTTTGGCCCCCATCCCAGCCTTCCCCCGTCGTGACCGACAGGGGAAGGAGTAGTGCTCGCCAGAAAACTCGTATATCACATTAGGCTAGGGAGGGGCGGTTCGCGGACTGCTCCTCCTTAATGTTTCTGATTTAAGATCGCGTGAAATCTTGGATCGCTGCGGAGGGTGTCAAACCAAGGATGGGATTTAAAATACTCAAGCTGCCATTCTTGTAAAAAGGTGATTCCCTTCTCAAGCCATTTTATGGCCTTATCTGGCTCTCCTAGGAGTGCATAGCACATAATGATAACAGTAAACAAGGTTCCCTCATTACCAGCAAGTTGCAAAGCTTTATCCAAGGAGTAATTGCCTTGATCTGATGATCCCTGTGCATCATAAAGGCAACCCAGGATTGCATAGGATTCTGCAATCTTGGGTGTTACCTGCATTTCAGACCAGATTTGAAGTACTTTGTGGGCATAGGTTATAGCTGGATCAAGCTGTTGAAGGCGCATAAACTCAAAACTAATATACCGAGTTACAGATGCTACAGAGCTTACATCGTCCATTCTGGTATAGCCATCCATAGCCTTCTGATACCATTCGATTGCTCGCTTGCTGTCCCCCTTGTATGAGTAGGTGTTCGCCAACCACCAATAAGCCGTCGCCATGGCATTTATATCTGAAATACGCTCGGCCATCTCGACAGACTTCACACAATATTCAATAGCTTTGTCATAATCCCTTTTGCCTCTATAAGCGCTACCCAAATGGGTGTACACTAATGCTAAGGCACTCCATTGATCTGTACCTTCTAAAATTCTCAAACATCGAATCTCGTACTCGATTGCCTCATCAAATCGGCGCAAGTGCAAAAAGCTCGTACCAGTTAAATCCAATATTTTGACCATCTCAATTGATTGATTGTTTACACCCAACTCTTGAATAGATGTCTTACAATAATCTAGGGCTTTTTCGTAATCCGCTTTTTTGTGATACACATTCGCAATTGCATGATAGATGTCCACGCGTTGATACGGATCTTTGCACAGCTCCAAAGCTTTCAAGCTATATTGCAACCCTTCGTCGTGTTTGTCGGTGAAGCAGCAGACTTGACCTAGTCCTTTATACGCTCTCATCATGCCCTGAGCATCTTCTAGTTTTTGGGCTAGATCCAAAGCTCTGTGGAACGCATCGAGTGCTTCTTGTTTGGCGTACGCTTTCCAGGCCCGTTCGCCCGCTCGCAGCGAATACTCCATCGCCTGCGGCCATAGGCCCGCTTGCAGGAAGTGAAACGCCAACTCACCCGCGATCTCATCCAGACGCTGCGCGTGCGTTCGCTCCAAGACCTCACCCACGTGCTTGTGCAGATGTCGCTTGCGCTCCGGCAGCAACGTCCCATATATCACTTGACGGATCAAATCATGACGGAAATCGTATCGGCTATCGTCTCTCACGATCACGCGCGCTCGCAGCAGCTCATCGATACGGTCGAACATATCTTCTTGTTGTCTTCCCATAGTCTGCGCGAGCAGCTCTGTCGTGAACGCACGGCTCGTCACGGCGGCGACGTCGAGCACTTGACGACTGAGCTGACTGAGGCGCCTGAGGCGCATCTCAATCAACGAACGCACAGTGGACGGAATGTACTCAGCCGTAAACTTGGCCCGCTCGACCTGCCAGCATTCTTGTTCGTCCAACGAGAGAACGCCGGCCTCGATGAACGATTTGATAAGCTCGACGGCGAAGAACGGAATTCCCTTGGATCGCTCATAGACCCACTGCCCTAGCTCCCCCAGCTCCCCAGATTTCAACATGCCGTAGAGTAATTTTTCCAGATCTTCGGCCTGTAGCGGTGCCAGCGGGATCTGAATAATCAGATGATCGCGCTGGAGATACTGCAGTTGTTTCCATAATGGATGCTCTTCGGTCACTTCTTCGACGCGGTACGTTCCCAAAAAGAAAAGTTTTTGCGTGGGCAGTTTGCGCACGAGGTAGTGAATGAATTCGAGAGTCGACTCATCAGCCCATTGCAGGTCATCAAAGAAGAGCAAGAGCGGTTTCTCTTGGGAGAGACTGAGAATAAATTGGAAAAGTCCTTCAAAGAGACGATTGCGTTCTTGAAGCGGCATGGTCAAGGGAGCACTCGGCTGTAGTGAAGGAATTTTTTCTCCTAGTTCGGGCACTAGCTTTATGACTTCGCTCATCCAGATCGGCGAGATGCGGCCAAGGCTTTCTGCAGTGATCTGAGAAAGCCCGCTGCGCAGAGCCTCCACGATCGGCTGATACGAGAGCTTTCCTTCAATCTCGTAGCAGCGCCCGCTCAAGACCCAGCCTCCGTGCGTCGACGCAAAGTTCAACCATTCTTGAGCCAAGCGGCTCTTGCCCACGCCCGCTTCTCCAGCCATGAAAAACGTCTGCCCTTGGCCTTGAGACGCTTTATCCCAAGCTAGTGTGAATTGTTGACTCTCTTCCGTGCGCCCGACGAAGGGCACGCTCAGTTCGGGATAGCGACGGATCAGCTCGCGCGCGCGGCTGGCGAGCGCTTCCAATTGCGCTAAGCTTGTCTGTTGCTCGATCTCGCGAAAGAGGTCTTTTGTTTCGGGCAGTGGCTCAATGTTTAGTTCTGTCTTGAGAATGTTCCCGCACTCGTGATACTGATGCAGCGCCGCGTTGCGATCGCCGGACGCATAGTAGAGATACATCAAATGACGGTGCATCTCTTCGTGCAGGGGATTCTTGGCAAGAATTTGCTTGGCGCACGCAATGGCTTGAGCGTAGGCTTTTTGCTCGGTGTGATGGAGCACCAGCTGTTGCAGCGCTTTTATGCACAGTTCCCTAAAATACCCGCGTGCTTCGAGACACCAGTCTTCGTAGCACCCGTCTAACAAGTCTCCGTGATACAGAGAGACAGCAGCTTGCAGCCGTTGGGCTTTCTCGGTGCCAGCGAGCGCTTCGCTCTCTTTGACGAGCTTTTCGAACTCTTTCACATCGAGCCAATGTGGGCTCTCTTTATTAAATTGAACAGTTGTTTGGCTGGCGTAAAGATAAATCCCCCGAGCCGAGTCTTCAGGCTCGATGACTGGTCGTAAGATATAAAGAGCCTGGCGCAAGCTGCGATTGGCTTTGTCTTGCTCGGAATCGGGCCAGAATTGCCCCGCGAGCCGATCGCGGGGGTGCGTCGTGGGGTGTAAGACTAAGTACGCGAAGAGCCATTCAAGTTTGCGGCTGGTGAGGGGCAAACGTTGCCCGGCGCCTTTCTCCAGCCGAAACTCTCCCAGCAGACTGATACGGAGCATCGGACCTCGCTCAGGGCTCTTCGGTTCGCTCTTATTTTAATGCTTTCGTCAATAGATTCATAGCATCGTGTCTATCTATTTCTAAGTAACAGTATAGCATTCGATCGTCTCACGAGCGTCTCTCGCCAATGGACTCATCTATTCATCGTTTTTGGCCATCGGACTCGTATCGGACATGGATGAGACATACTTTGGAGTCCAGCAGCCGTGTAAGGAGAATCAAGATGAACCAGCAGAACCGACCCGACCTGCGATCCCAAAGAGATTAGCCTCTAGCTACTAGCTTTTGGCTAGCAGCTAAAAGCCAGAACTCAACAACCAGATCTCTGCGCTCTCTGCAATTACTAGAGTTGTGATGCATAACAAGGAGAGCTATACTTATGCCTGAAAGAAGTGATTTTATATGCGCACCACGGTGGAGTTGGATGAAAAGTTGCTCGAGGAAGTGTTGAAATTAAGCGGCGCCAAGACGAAAAGGAGCGCCATTGCCAAAGCCATGGAAGAGTATGTCAGAATGAAAAAGCGTGAAGAACTGCGTGCGATGATCGGCAACTATGAACATGGCATGACGCTCAAAGAACTTCGCAAGGTCCGAGATGAAGGCTGAATCTTTCATCGTAGCCGATACCTCCGCCTGGATTTCGAGCTTCCAGAAGAAAGGCTATGATGCGTTAAAGCAAAGGCTCCGCGAAGCTTTAGAGAAGAATGTATTGGCCATCAATGGGATCATCTTTTGTGAGCTGCTTCAAGGGGCGAAAAATGAGTTGGAATACGAAAACCTGAAAGCCAGATTAGAAGTTTTACATTATTTACCCGTGTCAGAAGAGGTCTGGGAAAGAGCTGCTCAACTCTCATTCAATTTGAGACGCCAAGGCATCACTATACCGACGACCGATGCAGTGATCGCTCAAAGTGTCATCGATCATCGCTGTGGTTTGCTTCATTGTGATAAGCACTTTGAGATGATCGCTCGACATTCTGATTTGGGAATTGTTGCGGGTTTTTAACAGATCGAGCTTGGGCTAAGTTGCAGTCTGCATCGGTGATTTCATCGAGATTCTCTTTCGAGAACGGATTTCGATTGTTTTAGAGAAAGCCCCTCCAGACTTGCATTTGGGAAGATTCTCGTTAAGATAGAGCGTGAAATGAGGGATCGGATCAGCCCTAAGGGGGAATTAAGACGTGTACAAGACCAAACGCAAGTACCAGGGCGAGCCGATCCGTACCGACCCGACCGTCGATCCCAAAGAGAACGAGACGGCTCTTCATTTCAACGGCGGCGATCGCTACGCCTGGGTCAGCAGCTACGAAGAGAGCGTCGTGGCCGGGCTTCTGGCCCACCCGGGTTTTAAGATCGTAGAATTAATCCTGATGCGCCTCGAGCGCAAGGATTCTGTTGTCGGTGTCGTCGGCAAGATTCCGGTGGCAGCACTACGCATCGGCAATTCGCGTCAGTCGGGTGAGCACGCACTGATTGTTCCGCGGATTCTGAAAGATAAGCTTTCCTCGCCGCCAACCGCAGAGCCTGCTAAAGAGAAGAAAGCACCCTCACGCAACGGCGAGCCCGCGAGCAAGACCAAATTACCCTTGCTCAAATCTAAATCTAAGCCCGCCTCGAAGAGTGCGGCCAAGGCCGAGAAGGGCAAGAAACCAGTCAAAGAGAAAGTAGCGAACACTGCTAAACCTGCCAAGAGAAGCAAGAAAAAGATGTCAGAGAATCAGCTTCCGTTGATCCCATCGGCGCTTGGCGCGCAGGGCAGTGCGAAGAAGAAAGCATCGAGCAATAAATCAACTGCCAAGGCCGCTGCGATCTCTTCGCGCAAAGCGAGAGCGCTCAAACCGAAGTCGGCCAGGACAAAAACGAAGACAGCAATCAAGCGTAAGAAGATTAAGACCAACGTGCGGAAGGCTAAGAAGACTCGTCGTCGATAATTCACCAAAGATTTTGAATCACGGAGATCACGGAAACCCCACGGAAAACGCGGAAGACGTCATGCCATACTTCAGTGTATTCCGTGGAACTTCAGCGTTCTCCGTGATTCGAAGACAAGATTTTCTCCATGTACCAATCTTTTTCGTCCTTGTTGTCGCGCTCGAGGACATGGACGAAGCCATGTTTGAGGTAGAACGCCTTTCCAATTTCGTTGCGCTCATGGACGTAGCAGAAATATTTGGAGTAGCCCTGCGCGCGTAACCTTTCTTCAATACGGCGAATCAACGTACCGCCGATGCCTCGGCGCAGATACTCTGGCAAAAGATAAAGCCGAAAGAGTTCAGCATCGGTGCCTCGATTGCCACAATGAGCGAAACCGACGGCTTCATCTTTCGCAGTTGTCGCGACCTCGAAAAAATGCTTCGGGTTTTGGATTTGTCGCTCCAAGCTTTCGACAGCATAGGCGCGCGTGATGAAGTTGGTGATGTATTCAAAAGTGAAAATATCTTTGTAGGTAAAATGCCAGCTCTCGCCCGCAACGCGTTGAATCGCAGGTGCGTCTTCGGGTTGGGCAGCTCGGTACTGGAATTCCATAGTAGAGAGATTATATGCTGTACTCACGGTTTTGACCTACCATATCTAAATGTAGGGGCGAGGCATGTCTCGCCCTTACCGGAGGCGTAATCGATGCCAAGTTTTAAGACGCTGATCGAAGATTTTAAGGCCGGGAAATTCCCTCAGCCGCCGGTCGCCAAATTGGTTGACTTTCGTTTGGCCTAGATGGCTGAGGGCATGGCTCGGATGGAGATGGACACTGACGAGCGCCATTGGAACCCGATGGGCACGCTCCACGGTGGAGTGATTTGCGACATCGCCGACGCCGCGATGGGCATGGCCTTTGCGACCACGCTCGAGGAAGGCCAAAGTTTCACGACCATCGAGCTGAAAGTGAATTTTCTGCGCCCGGTAATTAAGTCTCACTTAGTTGCAACGGGAAAAGTGGTCACGCGCGGGCGCACGATCGGCTTGGTCGAATGTGAAGTTGTCGATGAAGGAGGCAAACTGGTCGCGAAGGCCGCGAGCACGTGCATGGTGTTGAAGAATCAAATGTAGATATTTGAATCACGGGAAACAGCTTGTCTCTTTCAGTGTCTTCCGCGGATATTCCGTGTTTTCTGTGATTCTATTTCGAACTTGCATCTTTCTCTCTGACTCAGTACACTACGCCCCTCGGTCGTCGTTTTTCTTTGAACCATGAGCGGGAGCGGCCGTCTTTCCTTAAGTTGAAATAGTCACGAAAGTTTGTAGGGAGCTTATGGTCTATCTTGCTCTCTTTCAGAAAAGCTTTCAGCGGATGATCGCCTATCGAGGGGCGACGATCGCGGGCGTGCTCACCAACTTTTTCTTCGGGCTCCTGCGTGCCTACGTCTTCATCGCCGTCTACCAAGCGAGCGGCCGGGCATACATCGGCGGTTATTCGTTGCGTGATGCCGTTACTTATACGGCGCTGACGCAAGCACTGATTGCATCCATCAATCTGTGGAGCTGGTGGGAAGTCTTGAGGCTCATTCGATCGGGCGATATAACAACCGATCTCACGAAACCGTATCATTTCTTCAGCTCGTGGCTCGCGCGTGACCTGGGACGAGCTATGTTTCAACTGATCTTTCGTGGAGCTCCTATCTTAATTTTCTTTCCTCTCTTTTTTGAGCTGACATGGCCGGGGTCGCTTCTGCACTGGGCCTTCGCTTTGTTAAGCATATTGTTAGCCATAATGATTAGCTTTACGTGGCGCTTCTTTGTGAATCTAGCGGCGTTTTGGTTCGTCGATGCGATGGGCATCGGTCGCTTTGCGTATCTCACGATGACCTTCATGTCGGGCTTCACGGTGCCCGTAGCGTATTTCCCCGATTGGCTCAAGTTTGCGGTGAATTTGACCCCGATGCCCTCGATGGTGAACACGCCGATCGAGGTCTATCTTGGCATTGTGCGAGGAACGGATCTGTGGGTGGCACTCGGTGTGCAAATCTTCTGGTTTGTGCTTATGACTTTGCTGTGTGAATTTTTATATCGGCGCGGTGTGCAAAAGCTGATCATCCAAGGAGGCTAGAGTGATCGAACCTCTCTCGCTCTACTTTCGACTGATCGGTGCCCGCGTGCGCTCGCAGATGCAATATAAATTCTCGTTCATCGCGGATTTTATCGCGGCATGTGTCGGAATGATCATGGAATTCGTTGGAGTCTTGGTTCTCTTTACGCACATGCCTGCGCTCGGCGGCTGGACCTTAGCGCAAATGGCTTTCTTGTACGGAACGACAGAGCTTGCTTTCTCTTTGGCGAACATTCTGATCGAGGGTTTTGATCAGTTTCCCGAGGTGATCCGTCGGGGCGAGTTCGATAAATTTCTCATCCGACCGCGCAATACGTTCTTTCAGATACTTTCATCAGAGTTCGCGCCACGACGCATTGGGCGAGCTACGCAAGCGATATTCGTTCTGGGCGCTGGGCTTTGGTGGTTGCACGTGAGCTGGGGACCAGAGAAATGGCTCTTTCTCGTATGGACGCTCTTGGGTGGGATGGTCTTCTATGCGGGTCTGTTTGTGATTCACGGAACTTTTTCATTCTGGACGATCGAAGCCTTGGAGACGATGAACATCTTCACCTACGGCGGCACGACAATGGCGAGCTATCCGATGAATATCTTCTCAGAATGGATGCGAAATATTTTCATCTTTATCATTCCCTTGGCATTCGTGAATTACTTCCCGGCGCTCTATTTGTTGGATAAGCCCGATCCGTTCGGGTTGCCGGGCTTTATGCCCTTCTTAGCGTTTCCGTTGTGTAGCTTGGTTTTAATGATCGGGATGATCTTCTGGCGCGTGGGCGTGCGGCATTACCAGAGCACGGGAAATTGAGAACTTCATTGAAACCGCCAAGTCGCCAAGAGCGCCAAGAAATTCATAATAAAAATCTTTATGTCCTTGACGTCTTGGCGGTTCACAAAATTTAAGGAGGGTTGATGGCGCTCATCGAGGTGCGGGAGCTGAGCAAACACTTTTATGTGGCCAAGCACCGACGGGGTGTGGGTGGCGCGTTGCGCAATCTCTTCTCGCGCGAGTACACGATCGTGCGTGCCGTCGACAATATTTCATTCCAGATCGAACGCGGCGAGCTGATCGGGTATTTGGGACCGAACGGCGCGGGCAAGTCGACGACTATCAAGATGCTGACGGGGATTTTAGTTCCAAGCGGTGGCACACTCAGCGTTAGCGGGCTTGTCCCCTGGAAGCAACGCACGGAGCACACGCGTCGCATCGGAGTTGTCTTTGGCCAGCGCACGAACCTTTGGTGGGATCTGCCGGTGATAGAAAGTTTGGACTTACTCAAGTACATCTACAAAGTGCCGCACGAGCGCTTTCAACAAAATCTAAGAAATTTTGAAAAACTACTAGGTCTTGAAGAATTCTTGAACACGCCGGTGCGCAGCCTCAGCCTGGGGCAACGCATGAGAGCCGACTTAGCCGGTGCGCTCTTGCACGATCCTGATCTCGTTTTCCTCGACGAGCCGACGATCGGCCTCGATGTCGTCGCCAAAGAGCGCATTCGTTCGTTCATCAAAGAGATCAATACTCAACGGGGCGTGACCGTGATTTTAACGACACATGACCTGGGTGACGTCGAGAAACTCTGCAAGCGCGTGATGATGATCGACCACGGGAGATTATTGCTTGATGGTCCCTTGAGTGAACTGCAAGAACGCTTCGGGGGCGAGCGCGAACTCGTCGTCGACTTCGCTGAAGATTACCCAGAAATCTCGATCGATGGAGCGAGTGTCATCGCGCGTGAAGGGCAGCGTGTAACTTATCGTTTCGGTCGCGGGATGAGCGCATCCGAGCTTATTTCAAAACTGGCTTCGCGTTATCGCATATTAGATTTGACCGTGCGCGAACCGGAGATCGAGAACACCGTCAGAAGAATCTACGAGGAACGGTTGCTGAGCCACACTTCTTCTGCTATACGAGAGAAGTAGGGGCGAGGTCACCTCGCCCTCAAATTTTGTGTATAATCAATGCTTGGAGAGTGATCGTTTATGTTGCAAGTGACACCAAAAGCCGCGGAAGCTTTGAAGAATTTCTTGCAGGGTGAGGGCAAGACCGGCCAGGCGCTGCGCATCGTGGCGCAGGGTGGCTGTTGCAGTGGCACCATGTATGGGCTCGTCTTCGAGAAAGAAGCCGCCCCCGATGACGTGGTCTTGGCTCAAGACGGCGTCACGATCTACATGGACCGCATGAGCGATGCCACGCTCTCCGAAGCCAAGCTCGATTTCGAGATGGGGCCTCAGGGCGAGGCCTTCTTCATCGATAATCCCTTAGATCAGGGCGGTCATAGTCATGAAGGCGGTTGTGGGTGCAGCAGCGGCGGAGAGAAGGGCTCTTGCGGATGCGGGAGCGGCTCGTGCGGCTGTAATCATTAAACCGCCAAGACGCCAAGGACGCAAAGAGATTTTAGCCAACAGCTAATAGCCAATAACTAAATTAAAGGAGATACGCTTTCGCTAAAAAAGTTCTCATCTGTACGGCGTGGCCGTACGGATCAGGCATTCCTCATCTCGGTAACCTCACCAGCAGTCTCGTAGCAGGCGATGTTTTCACGCGCTACTATAAGCTTAAAGGGTACGAAGCAGTACATGTGAGCGGCACCGACGCGCACGGGACGAAGATCGAGTTCGAAGCCTTCGCGCAGGGAACGACACCCAAAGAGTTGTCTGATCGCATTCACACCAAGATCGTCGAACTCTTAAACAAATTCGAGATTCATTTTGAGAACTACACAACGACTGAGTCTCCGACGCACAAGCGCTTTGTCACGGAGATCTACAAACAAATCGACGCAAACGGATATATCCTATCGATCGAGGAGAATCGCGCCTACTGCCAAGTTGATAAAAAGTTCTTGGCCGACTCCTTCATTGTGGGCACGTGCCCGCGCTGTGGCTTCGCGCAGGCTCAGGGCAATCAGTGCGATAACTGCGGTTCGCTCTTGGAGCCGGAGCAATTGATTAAGCCCATATGTCAGATCTGCAAGCAGAGCCAGATCGTTTTCAAGAAGACGAAAAACTGGTTCTTGGACTTGACCAAGCTAGAGCCAAAGCTCAAAGCATACGCAAGTTCACATCCAGAGTGGGCCGACAACGTGAAAAACTTTACCGAAGGCTTGCTCAAGGAAGGCTTGAAACCCCGCGCGGTCACGCGCGACATTCAGTGGGGCATTCCTGCTCCGTTCGCGGGCGCCGAGGGCAAAGTCATCTACGTCTGGGCCGAAGCGGCCTTGGGCTACGTCTCCGCGACGATCGAGTATTTTGAGAAACTCGGACAGCCAGAGCGCTGGAAAGAGTTCTGGTTCGGTGAAAACGTCAAGCAAGTCTATGTCCAAGGGAAAGACAATATCCCGTTCCACACCGTGATCTTCCCTGGGCAGCTCATCGCTTCTGGGCAAGGTTATCACTTGCCTGATCAGATCGCCGCGAGCGAGTATCTCAATTGGATCGGCAAACAGAAATTCTCCAAATCGCGAAAGATCGGGGTCTTCTGGGACGATGCGCTCGAATTGCTCGACGACCCGACTTACTGGCGTTTCTATTTGCTGTATTTGCGTCCCGAGCGCCGCGACATCGAGTTCACCTGGGAGGATTTCGACAAAGCCGTGAACGGCGTTCTCATCGACAACATCGGCAACTTGGTCAACCGTGTGGTCTCACTCGCGGGCCGTAAGTACGGGAGCATTTACCCGCAAGCGAGCGTGAATCCCGACATTCTGAAGCAAATTCAGAAAGTGAAGGATGAGTATGAGCGCTCGATCGAAGCGGGTTATTTGGCTCCGGCGCTCAGAGCCGCGACAGACTTGGCTGTCGTCGGAAACGAGTACATTCAGAACAACAAGCCTTGGGAGGGCAACAAGCCTGAAGTAATTCTCACCGGGCTTCAGATCATTAAAGCGATCGTGATTCTCTTGGAACCGTTCGTGCCGACCTTCTCACGCAAGGCCTACGGTATGCTGAGCCTTGAGAAGCCGACGCTGGAAGACGTGCTCAAGATTGAGCCGGGGAAAACGCTTGGCCCGGCGCAGGTGCTCCTGCCCAAAGTCGACGTCAAAGCCCTCAAAGAGAAATACAGCCAGATGAAAGCTGGGTAATTCCTCGTTGTAGGGGCGGTTCGCGAACCGCCCCTACAGAATGAACCTTTCCCATTATCCGAAACATTTACTTTATGAGTATACTATATTAGGCTGGGATAGGAGGGCGATATGCGCCTACACAAATATCTCTGGTTTGCTACACTCGTCAGTTTGTTCGCTGTTTCTGGCTTCGCACAACCCCAACCGCAAGCCGTCGTCCCGGAAGCCATCATCATCGCGCCGGCTCCGGCGAATCTTCAAGTGAAAGTCTGGACCGAGCGCCTCAGCTACGCTCCCGGCGACACGCTCAAAATCAATTTCTCAGTCAACCAGGACGCAAATATCTATCTGTACGACATCACACCCGACGGACGAGTTACTCTGATCTTCCCGAACGCGTTCCAACCCGTGAGCTATGTCAAAGCGGGCATTTACTCACTGCCTAATTCCAACAGCTATAGCTTCAAAGTCAAAGAGCCCTACGGCGTCGAGCTCTTGCAGGCGATCGCGATCACTACTCCCATCGTAATTCCTGGAGGCCAATTCACCCCGCAAAATCCCTTCCCGTTGCTCAGCGCTAAGCCTAAAGATTTCAAGCTGCAAATGATTACTGTGATCAATAACAGCATTGGACAAAGCCCCTGGGCTACGGCGTGGGCTCAGTTCGTCATCGAATCGCGCGATGCGCGCCTCGCGATCAACTCAGTTCCACCCGGAGCGGCTGTCTATATCGATGGCGTCTATCGGGGTCAAACCCCTTTACAAGTAACAGTGACTCCGGGGCGCGTACAAATTAAATTAGTAAAAGACGGCTTCTCGTCTTGGGAGCAAACCGTAACTCTCCAACAAGGCGCGCTCTTGCCGCTCGAAGCAAGATTGAACTTCTCTCCGTCGCCCGTCCCCCGATATGTGCGCGTGTTGGTCAAATCGCAACCGTCGGGCGCATCCGTCTACATCAATGGACAATATCGTGGGCTTACGCCGACCGAGCTATCTGTTGAGCCCGGCTATCTGGAGCTGCGTCTCATGCGTAACGGCTACGAGTCTTGGTCGACCACGCTCAATTTAAGTGACACGAATGCTGTGCAAGAGATCGTCGCGCAGTTGAACCCATTACAGACCTCACCACCGACGAACCAACCCACTCCGCCTCCGTCGGAACAACCGTCGCAGCCGCCGGTCGAGCAGCCGCAACCGCCAGCACCTCAACCTACGCCACCACAACCCACGCCACAGCCAGCACCAACGTTACCGCCCGATGAAAAACCGTTCACGACCACAGTAACAATCTCCTCGGTCGCGCTCGGTTTTAACTTGGGCGTGAATCCCCAGGGGATCCCCAGCGCTGGTTTTGATCTGGGCTGGCGCGCTGGCGGAGGGATCGTCAGCTTCGGCACATCGGCTTTGATGACGGACGAAGACATCCCCGAATTCAATGACATTGGTTCCCCGACGCGCTTTGACTACGGTGAAAAAATCTATAAAGCCGGCCCGGAGGTCGAGGTCTACGCCAAGCTCAGAGCCTTAGTGCTCGACACGATTCTCTTAGAAGCCGCCGGTGGACTCTCGTTCCAAGAGCAAGCTCACATCGCTCTGCCGTCTCAGTATGGCACATCAAGTGCGCTCGACGTGAGCGTGCTACCCAACGGGTACACGGACGCGAAAGTGTATCTGACGAGGTACGTCGGGATGGGCCTGCGTGTCGGGAATCTCCTGCTCAGCTTCGGCCAGCATACGCGCCGTGGCTGGGTTGTCGGTCTGGGGTTCTATTTTTAGATACAAACTGTAGGGGCACGGCGCGCTTTGCCCTTAAGAAGAAGAGTGCAGCCCGCTTCGCCCCTACGCCATTTCACTTTTCTCCTGCGACCCTCTATAATAGAACAGTCTTAATTTGAGCGGTTCAATCCTCCTGGTGCGCCCGCGGGACCTGTGCGAGGAGGTGAAACCAGACTAATCTGAGTCGTCTTTTCCCGAATCTATTGGAAGATTTACACACTCTCAAGGAGGTGTAGGACTTTGCCAAAGAGAAAATTTTTTTCACTCATCGGATTGTTCGTAAGCGTAGCCGGGCTCTCGCTGTCCACCCTGAGCGCGGCGGCCCCTGTCGATTGCACCGCTAACCCAGATGCGTGTAACTTTAACGGCAATGTCGGCATCACCGGGAATCTCACGGTCGGCGGCTTGGCGGGGTTCACGACGCTCACGGCGTCTCAACGCATCGCGCTCGGATCGGGCGCGAATCTCACGCTCGACGCCGGTTATCTCTTCGTCAACCAACTCCCTGCGATCGGCAGTCTGAACGGCGCCGGCACGACCGGAGGCGCGCTCCCACCGGGGTTTTATTTCTATCGCGTCACAGCACTGAACGCGAACGGAGAGACCACGGGCTCGAACGAAGTGGCTCTGTGTCTCGGCGCGGGCTGCTCTCCGGCTAATAGCTTTAATGCTGTCACGCTCACCTGGGCGGCCGTCCCCGGAGCGAATGCCTATCGCATCTATCGCGGCAACGCTCCCGGCCTCGAGAACGTATCGTTCACCGCGAGCATCAACACGTTCGCAGACAACGGTTCACCGGGCACGCCCGCGACTGTCCCAGCGTTCAACACCACCGGCGGGCTCATCAGCAATACCACGTCAGGAGGAACGCTCGCGCTCGCGACCGGCGGAGCGACCCGACTCTTTATCGATAGCTTAGGCAACATCGCGATCCCCGGCACCGTCTCGGTAAGTTCACCCGTCTCGGTGCGCGGGCTCGCGATCGCCGGAGTCGGCGTGGTCATCAACGAGTTCGGCCAATGGGTCGGTAACCCTACGGGACTCCAAGGACCTCAAGGTCCAACGGGGCCTCAAGGGTTGCCGGGACCCCAAGGCCTTCAAGGTCCTCAAGGTTTTCCGGGACCGCAGGGACTCACCGGTCCTCAAGGACCCCAAGGCCCGCCGGGCCCCACGGACTTCGCCACGCTTGATGCACGCTATGTCAATGAGGCCGGTGATTCGATGTCCGGCAGTCTCTCCATCGGCGGGAATTTAACCGTCGCCGGTGCGATAGGCGCTGGGTCGATCTTCGCCAACTCCGGAAACCAGAACGCAGCCATCTTGTTCAACTCCAGCTTTATCCCCGCGTCGACGCTCTTCGCGCAAAACTTGGGTAGCTGGCGCGCGGCGAACTTCATCTCTCAAGGCAGCGTCTCGACCGTCCGTATCCAAAACTTTGGCGGTAATCTTTTGGTGGGCGTGAACGGGAGCGGCCAAGCCGTCTTCTTAGTGGACAACAACGGCAACGTCTTCAGTCACGGGGTCTTCCTTGCGGGCTCTCTCTCAGAGGCACCTTCCGGATCAGAGAAGCCAGTCTCACCCGGACCGGTCCTCAATCAATCGCAAGGACAACCGCGTGCGCAAGAGCCGCCCGATCCGCAAGTCCAAGGACGCCAGATCATCAACGGCTCGGGCGAATGGGTCGGAGCGTTCAAGATCGCGGGCGTGGGCGAGATCATCAACGCGCAGGGACAGATCCCCGCCTCGCGCGTCCCCGGCGCGAAGGGCGACAAGGGCGATACGGGTCCTCAAGGGCCTCAGGGTCCGCCAGGTCCAACGGGTCTCCAAGGGTCCAAGGGCGATAAAGGCGAGCAAGGCCCGGCGGGTGCGTCGACGGGCGTTCCCGGCCCTCAAGGCCCCACCGGCCCAGCAGGACCTCCGGGTCCCAAAGGCGACAAAGGCGCCACCGGAGATAAAGGAGCCACGGGCGATCGTGGCGCCGCTGGCCCAGCAGGTTCCCCTGGTCCCAAGGGAGACAAAGGCGACAAGGGCAATACGGGTGATCGCGGCCCCGCCGGCGCGGATGGTCGACCCGGCCCTCAAGGCCCCGCCGGCCCTGCGGGACCTGCATTCACAGGCCCCTTTGAGACGCTCTCGATTGGCAGCCAGAACCAACAATTCACTTGGTCTGTCAGCGTCGCTGCTGATGGGGGCTTACAATTCTCGAACGTCCAGCGTGGCGCTCGTGAGATCACACAGAGCTTGACGCTCGGACGAGATGGCTCTTTGGCTGTTCCTGGAAATCTCACTGTCAAGGGCAAAAAAGAGTTCATCCAAGACGACCCGACTGACCCCTCAAAACAGATCGTCTTCGTCGCGCTCGAAGGCCCTGAGGCTGGAACATATACGCGTGGCACGGCCCAGCTCAAGAATGGCGAAATGACTGTCACTCTGCCCGATTACTTCGCCAAAGTCACGAGCGAAGATGGGCTGACGGCAATCGCCAACTGTGTCGACGAGTGCAACGGGCTGCGCATCGTCAAAATCAGCGCAACTCAGCTCGTCATCAAAGAAACACTGAACGGCAAGAGCAACGCGCGCTTCTACTTCTTTGTCCAAGGCGTGCGCAAGGGCTTTGAGAATCACCAGGTCGTTGTGAGCAAGTGAGCTAGACAAAGGACAAGAATACGAAAACGCGGAATTGTAGGGGCATGGCAGCGCCATGCCCCTACAGAGTTGTGGATTATCTTAAACACCAAACGCAGGAAGGAGAACTTCCCAGTGAATCTTTCTCAGCACATAAAGACAGTTCGATCGGCAGGAAGCTGGGCTTTGCTAGCGCTCTTCGCGTTGGCTTTGTCGATGAGTTCAGGAGCTATCAGCCAAGCGCAAACACAAACATTCGAGAACGTGAGCATCACGGGCAGTCTCACCGTCGGAGGACTTGCGGCATTGCTGGCTCCGGATGTGCTCGAACCCTGGGTCATTTCCGGGCTTTCGCCGAGTATCTCATCCAGCAATACCGCGATGATCATCTCACCGGGAGCGGCGTACAACATCGTGCGCTTCTCGCTGGGCGCGTCCAAAGAACTAGCCGTGTCTGGAACAGGAGCAGCGCATAGCGAGTTCGTCTCGGTCACCAATGCAGGCGAGTTAGTCATCAGAAGCTCGCCACGAGCACCGACGGACCTCCCCATTGCCGACGTCTCGGTCGGAGCCGATGGGCGCGTCACTACGTTCACCGATGTGCGCCGCACGGGGCTTGTCTTTAGAGTATCGGGTGTCGGAAAGCTGGGTCTGGATAACAACGGAAATCTGACCGTGACGGGGGGCCTCACGACCACGGGGCTCAATATCGCGGGCGTCGGCCCGGTCATCGACAGCACGGGCAAATGGGTCGGCAATCCCGCTGGATTGCAGGGACCCGCAGGGCCGCCGGGTCCGACGGGACCCCAAGGGCTTCCAGGAGCCACGGGCCCTCAGGGATTACCCGGGCCGCAGGGGCCCACAGGTCCTCAAGGATTTCCCGGACCTCAAGGTCCTACTGGACCACAAGGATTCCCGGGACCCGCAGGACCCCAAGGACCTCCCGGTCCTCCGGGCACCGGCTGGGCAACCAACGGCCCCCATATCTATAACACGAACTCGGGCAATGTCGGAATTGGGACCAATAGCCCAGGGGAGAGATTAGATGTCGTTAACGACACCATCCGTCTGCGAAACTCGACCGCCTCGAATGCCCGGACGATCGTATTCGCGACGAACGGCGCCGGTAATGATGTGGTATTTGGAGCTCTTAACGTTAGTAACATACGACTCGAAGCTATCGGCGGAAATACTCTCATACAACCTTTTGGCGGTAACGTGGGCATCGGCACCAGCAATCCACTACAGAAATTGCACGTCGCGGGAAATTACATACTCGTGAATGGTGCAGGCAACGAGCAAGCTTACATCGGCGGGGATGGAGCCGGAAACGATGTCCAGTTTGGTAGCTTCAATCCGGGTGTTACCAATGCGGCCGTCTGGAATGCGGCGACCAATACGCGCATGAACTTCTTCGCGGCGAAGGTGATTGCCACAGCGGGGTTCAACGGCCAGTGCCTACAGAATGCCAGCCCACCCTTCAATGCCAACGCAACCCGAAGCTGCAACATGGACCTGGCCGAAGCGTTTGCGAGTAGTGAACCCACGGAGCCGGGCGACTTGGTCGTCTTGGACCTCGCGAATACGGCGGGGGTGAAGAAATCGTCTCAGCCTTACGAAGAGATGTTGGCTGGAGTCGTCCCGCAAAACCCTGGGCTTGTCTTTGATAACGGCCAGACCCATCTAGCTGGAGACAATACTAAGTTCATCACCAAGGACAAGACTCTAGTCGCTCTGGCCGGAAGAGTTTTGGTGAAAGTCTCGATGGAGAATGGCTCGATTAAGATAGGAGATCCGTTAACGAGCTCTTCCAAACCTGGAGTGGCGATGAAGGCGACGAAGACCGGAAAGATCATCGGCTATGCGCTCGAGAGCGCGAGCAATGCCGGGCAAGTGCTCGTCTTCATCCAGCCGGGCTTCTACGTGCCGACGCAAGTTGTGGAGCAGCTCAATCAGTTGTTGGAGAACAAAAAGTAGATCAGCCCAATAGACAATGCACAAGTAGGGGCGGTTCGCGAACCGCCCCTACAGAACAAGAATCATTCGGAGGAAGAATGAAAGGGGCAAGACAGACACGCCGTCAATTCGTTCGGCTTGCGGGCGTCACAAGTCTAATAACGATCGGAGTTGTGCCGACGCAAGCACAGATGGAGCCTCCAGCAAGCTGCTCTGTCGGCAAAGACGTCTTAGCGAAATTTTGCGCCGATGAACTCGCTTCGGCCTTGAGAGAGCCGAAAAATCCCCTGCTGGTGCAGCAGCTCCAGGCCGCGCTCAGCGATACTGTCAATGGGCTAAAAAATGCAGCGCAGCTCTATCAACAAAACAAATGTCAAGAGAGCGACGCACAGGTCGCCAAGCTCGTCAGTCTCGAAGGCCCGCTCTTTGTGAGGGCACGTGATCTTATCCGAAACAAGACGGAGCCCGTGAAAACATTCCAGGCGATGCGCGCGCTCGCGACCGAGTGCGGCGAAGAAATTGTTGTCCCGGCGGCTGTGCGCGCGGTGTGCGTCTCCTCCGGCATCAAACAACTATTGCAAATGCAAGTGTGATTTGTGAGAATCCGTAGGGGCGCAGCACGCTGCGTCCCTACGGGTTCATTATTCTCAACGCAGAGCCGCTCCGGCTTTCTTGGGGTCCTTCACACAGATCGCGACCTGTGCCATCTTTTTCGAGCGCGTGACCAGATAAACTCCTTCGATGTTGATCTTCTTGTTGCCCAGTTTCTTGGCCACCCGCGCCAAAGCCCCCGGTTTGTCGCTCATGCGCACCATCACGACGGGCACCGCTTTGAATTTATATTTGCCTTCTTTGAGCACAGACAGCGCTCTCGATTCGTCTTCTGTGAGGAACGCGAGCGTACTCGTGTTCCCCGCCGCGAGCCCTACGATCGTCGTGATGTTCACGCCCTTCTTGCCCAACATCTTAGCCAGCTTGGCCAACTCTCCCGGTCGGTTCGGCAGCGCAACCCGAAATTCTTTTGCGGTCATACCGATCTCCTCCTTTTGTATAGAGATTGTAGACCAAATGATCGTCTAAAGTGAAATCGCAAAGTCTTGCTAGATTCGGCTTGCCACGGGATTTTTCGCGTTCGAGCGACTATAATAGAGTTATTATGATGCCTAAAACTTTCTTACTGTTCAGTGCGGTATTTCTCGTTTTTTCGTTCATGCTCTCGGGTTTCTCCGGCTGTAGCAAGAATACACAGAAACCTACGGCCGCTGAGAAGAAACAATCAGGACAACCGGCTCAACCCGCCAAGACTCCGCCGCCGGTCTCTTCTACGACGACCACTCCATCCCCGGACAAGTCGATCACTTCTGAGTTCTTGGCGCAGTTGGATGACAAAGCTCGCGTGGTGATGACTGCCGCGGCTCAAGCATACGGCGGGTTCGCGCATCCTTTGGACGTTCGGGATTTGGTCATCAAGGCCAAGACCTCGGGGCCGACCCCCTTCTCCCCTCAGCCGGTCACGCTGGATATGGCAATCTATCTCAAGGGTGCGGACAAGCTCAAGACCGTGACGACCGGGCTCATCCCCGGACAACAGATGGTGATGGGTTATGACGGAAAAAACGGCTGGATGCAGCTGATCACCATCGCAGATAAGAAAGTCACCCGGACGCAGGATTTGCCCGCGCAGCAACTCCAGGAGCTGCGCACGCAGATGGTACAGAATGTGATGCGTGTGAACAATCCTTTCTTTGAAGCATTGCGTCTCCCCACTTACGCGTTCAAATTTATCGAGACGTCGATGCTCGAGACGAAACCCGTCGATGTCATCGAAGTGACACCACCGGACGGGAAAGTCACGAAAATCTATATCGGCCAGAGCACTCACGATGTCCTCAAGTCAGAGCAGGTCACGGGCAAAGAGAAAACTGAGACGCTTTTCGGCGATTATCGGGTCTTGTCAGAACGACGTATTCCGTTCGCGGTGAAGACGTTGGTCAACGGCAAGCCAGCCGCGGAGATGCAAGTTGAAGATATACAAATCAACTCCGGCCTGGAAGACGCGCTCTTTGCCAAGCAAGAGAGCAAGTAAGTTTAACAAAACAACGCAATTTCTCTGTGTTGTTCGCTCGATTTGCTTGGAGGGATTTTAGGACGGGCTTCATCGGCACAACGTTATTCAGTCTGTAGGGGCGACGCATGCGTCGCCCCTACAACCATTTCTGTTCTTGATGGTGACTCTATTTATAGATCAGAGCGACACGCCCCAGACACATCTCATCCGTCGTTCCTTCGCCCCACGTGAGATAGCGCGGCTCTAATGGTTTTTTATCGGGGCCGGGGATTGGGCCACTATTATCATACGTGCACGAGATGCGCAGCTTGTCTCCTGCTTTCACGGGAATTGGCTCTTTGTACCAGAATTCACCCTGCCAGTTAAAGTTCCAGAGCGGGATGTCCAAGAGAATTTTAGCGTTCGGCGTCTCCGGGTTCAGGATGATCTTCGTAGAAATGCCCCGTATGTGCATATGGCTCACGACGCCCATGGCTAGACCGTTCCCGCGAATGCTGAAATCGCAATGCGTCTCCTGCGCTGCGCCGTCTCCAATATCTTTGTTGAGATAGTCGTCGACTCTGGTGCCACAGAGCAAGTGCGCGCCGTCAGCGACGTCACGCATCATACTGTGCTGCATCGCACTATTGCGATTACACGGATCGTTCGCGTCGGTCGGATAGGGACCAGGGCAACGAATTTCCACAGGAGCCAAGAGAATCTGGCCGCGTAACTGCGTGAGCTGCGCATCCTCGGGCGCAAAGTACAGCGCTGCTTTCGTAATATCTTCGATCGGACTCGTCATGTTGATCGTGTTGTAGTGCACTTGCATGATGATCTGCGAACCGGCCTTGATGAGCCTACCCGTGTCTTTCGGGAAGCTCGTGCCACTCGTGCCCGGCGCCCAAAAGCCGATAATCCCGGGGATGCCATTGTTGACGCTCACGCCGGGGCCGCCGAAGCAAGTCCATCCGGCTCCCGTTTCAGCACGATCCAACTCTTGAGCAGAGGCTACGAGATCAGGCGAGATCACGAACAAGAGGATGTGATGGACGACTTTCTTCGCACCGGGGACGAGTTCATAACGCGTGACATACGTGTCTTTCTTGAATTGCGGGTCCATCAAGAAGCAGCGATAGTCATCGAGAAGAGCTTTGTTCGGAATGTACGGGGGATCCATCGCCATGACGCGATCCGGCTGAGGCTTGGGTTGCTCGGGCTGTTGAGGCCGCGGCGGTCGCTGGCTCGGATCGCCCAAGGGAGTTCTGGCGGCGATCCAGGCGAGCAGTGTCGCTTTGTCTTCAGGCGAGAGTTTTCTCTCGTCTTGCATCGCCGGTGAGTCGGGACCCGGCAGCCAGGGCGGCATTAAATTGTTTTCAACATCATACTTGATGCTCCGTGCCACGCGCACGACGGTCTCCGACTTCTCGAGCGAGAAGGGAGCGATGCCGCCCGTCGTATGACAAGACATACAATTAGCAGCGATGATCGGCTCGACTTGTCCGTAGTAGGTCGGGGGAGTTGACGTTTGGCTGTTGACGAGTGAAAAACCTCCAAGAGCGATCGCGGCCAGAATCAGGCCGAAAACTATTTTTTTGTTCATGCCTCACCTCGGATCGTGAGACCCATTATAGCTCTGGGTACGCGAATAGGCAAAAGGGTGTAGAGGCAAGTCATGCCTCGCCTCTACAGAATTCTTTATCGAACGTTGAGGGGCGTGGCCTCGATCGACCGGCACGTCGCGGCCGCGCAGCGCTTCATCTGAGCCAAGCGCTCGGAGAGCTGCTTGACCAGAGTCGGGTCGGCGGTGTTCACAATATTCTGAAGTTGATAAGGGTCTTTGTTCCGGTCATACAGTTCTTTTTCGCCGGTGACGTACTCAATGTAGGTGTAGTCTTTGGTGTACAACCCACGGAAGGGCGGAATCCCTTGCGCGCCCGGAGCCGGCTGTCCTCCCTGTTGATCGGGCTGGGCAAAGATTTCATCCAAGTCCGCGGGCTCCAGCTGGCTGGGGTCCGCTTGTGCGAGCAGCGCTGTCGTATCTTGTGAGCTGGCTTCGGCTCGCTTATCGACGTCGCTGTTCTCGACGATGAACGATTGCCGCCAAGCTTCAAACGCCGGCGGATTGCTCCCGAGCAAGGGCATGAGCGAGCGACCGTCCACAAAATCCGGCGTCTTGGTGCTTGCGATCTCGGCCCACGTGGGCGCGAAATCGACGTTGCCCACGAGATGGGAAAGCGTCTTCCCGGCGGGCACGCCCGGCCCGCGCACCATCAACGGCACTTTGATTTCCTCTTCGTAGGGCGCGATCTTGCCTTCGAGTTGACGATGATTGCCCAGATGGAAGCCGTTGTCGGAACTAAAGAAGATATACGTATTGTCGAGCTGACCCAAAGACTTGAGCGTATCAACGATGGACGCGATCGCTTCGTCGACCGCCTGGAGCGATTGCAGCCGCAGGCGGGTATCGGCGTCGATTCGCGTTATCTCTTGGGGCGTTAAAGGCTGACGATTGCGGATGTAGCTGGGTTTATCACTGACATCTGCTTCATTATAGTTGGGAGTGCGCGGAGCTTTGGCGTCCAGAAAGAGATTGGTGTGGCGTGGCGCGGGGGTCGAGGGGCTGTGAGGCGCGAACGTCGAGAGATAGACAAAGAAAGGCTTGCCTTCTTTGGCAGTGCGCTGGATGAAGTCAATCGTCTTCTTGGCATAGACGTCCGTGCCGTAATCGTCGGGGTTGCTGCCGTACCGGACGATTTTTCCATTCTCGTTCAGAGCATAGTTGTACTCGGCATAGCCGCCGCCCTCTTCGGGGCTGTACCACTCGCTCCAGCCGGGTGGCACATAAGTGGTGGCGACGGTCGCGGGGTAGCCGTTCAGATATTTCCCGGCGAGCATCGTCTTATAACCGGCCGCTTGCAACCACGTTGCGATGGTCGAGTTTTCTTCGCCTAGGGCGTGAAATGTCTGAAATCCCCCATGCTCATTCGGCGTATTCCCGAAGATTTGTGTGTTGTGCGTGTATTGACTGCGCAGGATGGTCGTGCGCGAGGGGCAGCAAAGTGAAAAACTGATGAAGAAGTTCGAGAACGAAGTCCCTTGGTCGGTGACGAGCGTTTTGAGCTTGGGCATGACCGCGAGCGCGGACATATCCATATCGTCGGTCAAGATGAAGACGATATTGGGATGGCTCGGCTGAGACGTCGAGACCATCGTCGTACCAAGATTCCACAAGCCGGAAGAAAAGAGGGCGAGACCGAGCACGGCAAATTTTGCGATTTTCATAGTTTTGTTTCCTCCAGGAGGATGATTCTCCCGCAGGGAGTCTAGCGCATTATTCAGTAAAAACACAATACGGAGCGGGTAAAAATCGCGTTGAAATAGCATGATAAGGGCTCCGTTGCGGTTGCTTCACGCTCAGAAGCTTTGCTTGAGTTTACTTCAGATATTTATCGAAAAAATCCCCGATCATCTTGGTCAGTTCTTGACGCGTCGGGCTGATCGAGCCGCCCACGGGGGCAAAGCCGTGTCCCGCGTTCTTGACCATGACTAACGTGGCGGGCACGCCTGTCGCTATCAATTTGTCATAAAATCCTTGTGATTGGCTGGGCGGCACGACGTCATCTTTCTCGCCCTGGAGGATCAGGAACGGAGGATCGTCCTTCGAGACCCAGTTCACGGGGCTTGCACGCTGCAAAATCTCAGAGTTCTTATCAGACGTCCTGAAGACTTGTTGGGCGCTGGCCGGGTTCTTGAAAAGCGCGGGCAAGTCCGTGGGGCCGAACATATCGACGACGGCTTGCACGCGACTCGATTGGTCCGCGTAGCCACCATTTCCTTCAAAGCCAGCGCTCGCATCCGCCGTGCCCAAGAGCGAGACTAGGTGCCCACCGGCGCTGCCACCCCACGCGCCCATTTTATTCGGGTTTAGATTGTACTTGGCTGCGTTGGCTCTCAGAAACCGAATCGCGCATTTAACGTCTTCGATCATTGCCGGAAATTTGTATTGAGGAGCCAGACGATAATTCACAGAGACAACCAGATACCCGCGCGCGACGAGTTCAGGAATATCAATAGCTCCTGCCCCTCCCCTTTTGTCGCCGCTCGTCCATCCGCCGCCGTGCACGTACATCGCGACGGGCGCATTAGACGTTGGGGTAGGATGGTAGATATCCATTTTGAGTGCGACGTTATCGGCCGTGCAGTACGTGACATCACGATCGATGAGCCCCGATTGGGCTTGATTCAAAGAAAGAGTAGAAGCGGGCTTCAGTGTGACGAGTTGTGTCGTGTAAGCAGCGATCTCTGAGCTGAGTCCGGAGAGCGTTGAAGTCTGAATTTCGGTCCCTGCTCCGGTGATTTGTTGTAGAGTGATAGAGTAATTTGTGCTCGTGGATGGAGGCAACGCGAGTTGCCAAGAAGATGATTTCTCGGTCGGGTTCGCAATCAAAATTGTGATTTCACCCAAAGAGCTGTGCCCCGCAAGCGCGTGCAATTCGGTCGCACTGCTCACAGTGATTTGCTGATGCGACGAATGAGTTGCCATTTGTGACCAAAGTTGGAAGGCAAGCCCGACGGGCTTGGGTCGACCGTCAGCATAGAAGATGCCGTACCACGTCGGGGCGTTGAGCGAAGGGTCGTTCCCGCGATAGACAGCAGACACAGTGACGTTTTGCTCTTGCAAACCAATCCATGCAGCAGTCATTAAGACAGACGCTCTCGCGCTGGTGCGCACGGTCGGGTCTGTCATATTGCGCTCTGGGTTATACTCGGTGTTCCATTCGCTGATATGACTCTCCGTCGCGGTGTAGCCGTTTGCGTCCAGCAAGCCACGATAGAACTTGGCTGCATTGGGGAAATCATTTGGATCGTTGGAATACACATGCCAGGAGAAGAAATCCAAGGGCACGTTGTTTGTCTTCATATAACTGAGAAACGCTTTGGCGTACGCTTGGCCTTGAGGAGCTAAGAATCCCGCTGGAGTGAGACCAGGGCCACCGATCTTTAGATTGGGGAAAGCTGCTTTGAGTGTCTTGGCAGTGTCGGCAAAGAGCGCGAAAAATTCTTCGCGTGGGCCAACCCAGAAGCGTCCGTCGGGCTCGTTCCAGATCTCGATGTAGTGCAGTGGGCTCTTGCTCCAACGCACGGGATCGTTAAAGTGACGGACGACTTCGACGGCGGCTTTGACCCAGTTGGCGCGGTTCGTGATCCGTCGCACGTTGTTCCAAGAATCTCCTAAGCGCAGATACGGCTCGAAGCCGCCTTTGACGATCGCCGAGAAGATGGAGTCGCTCGCAGTGAAATTATAGGAAGCCGGGTTGGATGGATCGGCATCTTGGTTGGGAAAAATTTGGGACATGTCCATCGGTCCGTAGAAGTCGTGCGTGCGCACAAGAGTGACACCCGCTTGTTGATACTGTTGGGTCAGATCGGGATTGCGCGCATCGCCCGTGGGCGCTGGGCCATCGTTCACGCCGAGCAAAGGGCGGATGGGATTGGGTAAGTCGGGCCCGAGAGTGAAATTCGCGGTTGGAATGTCTGCATGATCCGTTTGGGCATCTGAGGACTCAATGTGCGTACTGACGCCGAACAACGCATCGGCTGAGTCCATCCTGGCACTGGCAGACCCAGCCAAGATCAGAAAGCCGACCATCACCAAGCTCAAGAGTTTGGATGTGCGTTTTTTCATACAAGGCCTCCTGGAATTTCTAAGAATTACTTGCCGAGCAACCGAGCGAAGACATCGAGTGACTCATTGACATGCGCGGGCGTCATATGGAAGCCGCCGTGCCCAGCGTTCACGTCTTCGATCAAGAGATCGACAGTGCCACCGAGTTGTGTGACCCAATCACGGGAGTGGTGCATCGCCGGACAGCCATCGCGGTCAGGGTTCGGGTCGCGAGCGCCGCAGAACAGGACCCAGTGGCTTCCGGCGAATGGGGTGAGTCCGAATTTTCCGTTGGTGATGTCTAGGTTAGGAGGATAGTCCTGCGACGCTCCACCCGCGTTGGCGATCGTGAGACTGAAAAATTTTTCATTGATGCGGTCCAAAGCTGTGAGCGCGTAGATCACAGCCGAACCGCGACTGAAGCCGTGGATCAGTGCTTTTCCGGCTTGGATTCCTTGAGTACGGAGTAGGCACTCGCTGATCGGATAGAGTTCGCTGGGCGTGTAATAGTCGCTCGAACTTTCTCCGCCGCCGAACCACCACTGGAGTGCGAGAATGCCATACCCACGAGCAGCTGCGTAGGGTTGCCATAGGAAAAACTCGTCAAAAGCCCAGCTGCCATGTCCGTGCAACGTGACGATCATCGGGGCCTTTGTTCCTGTGTTAGTTTGGCTCGGATACCATAAGACTGAAAAGCTGCGGCCATCGGGATTTGCCAAGATTTGCGCGCCATGATCGAGTGCGAATTGATAACGCTGGGGGTGGCCGCTTTCGCTTGGGCAAGTAAGGGTAACGAGTTGGGGTCGTAAACAGGCTTTGGCTCACAGTTTTGAGGAGATCGTCTATCGAGCATGGAGGGATGCGCTCCGGCGAACAAGACCCACGCCAAGAAGGAGCTAAGCACCAGCGCGAGGACAACAACCCATCGAGAACTCCAGCGCGATCTCGCATTTTTCACGGGTCCCTCCTCCATGACGGTTTTAATGCTTGGGTAGGGTAGAAAAAAGTCGATAAAAATGCCATAGAAGCGCCGTTAAAGTGTAGTGAAAACGAGACAAGTTAGAGTGAACAGAGAGAGATTTAAGACGTCGTAGTCTCTTCTTTGCTGGGCTTCCTGCCCTCGACGATTGCCACTTCTTCCGGAGAAAGTCCGTAGAGTTTATAGACGATTTGATCGATCAATGTGTCAGTTAGACGCAATTCTTCTTTGATGGATAGGAGTTTTTCGAGTGTTTGCTGGTAGTACGTTTGAAGCGTCTGATGTAAATCGGGCGAAAGTTTTGTTCCTAAGCGCTTCTCGTTTTTCTTCAGTAGGTGCCAGAGTTCAGCAAATTCAAGATGGCTTCGCCCTTCTGGTAATCGCCGAGAAAGTTCTGAATTTTCGTCTTGTTGGTGAGCGCGTTTAATCCTCGGTTGCCCTTGTTGTCAGGCTGGATTTGCAGTTCCGCTTCGAGCCAAGAAAGAAATTTTTTCACCTCAGCTTGCTTTTGTTTGTTCAGCTCGATCATCTGTTCGGCGAGAAACGCGAGAAAATCGTGCACGACGTCCGAGCGCTCTAAAGGCTTTCCATTGGCGTCGAAACCGGAGGGATCGTCGTCTTTGAGGGCAGCAGCATCAGCTTGCTCTTGGGTGAGAAAGCCCTTGACTATTGCTTCTTGCACAGGGATAGAGTGTAAGAAAGCGAGAAAATTTTCAGACTCGTCTTTGGGCAGGCAGTCTTCAATTTGTTGGAGCAGCTCGTCAAACTTCTTCATCGGTAGACCTCACGGCGATGACCAACTCGGCGTATCTCCACTTGCTGAACCTCGTCGTCAATCATATAAATAATGCGGTACACCCCTACCCGGACTCGCCATTCCTGGGAACGACCTTCTAACTTAAGGCAGCCCGGAGGACGAGGGTCGCTTGCTAATTTATCAATGGCTGACTGAAGGCGTGCATAGGTCTTACCATGAAAACGATTGAGTTCGCGTTGAGCATGGGGAGATAGCGATAAGGTATAGCTCATGCATCACGATACGCACGTTTAGCTTTATAGTCTTCCCAGCTGATTCTTTCACCTGTATCTTGCAAGTCGTCCAACAATGAGCAAAGGCTATCATACTCGTCCTGCATTTTTTCGGGTAGCTTTTCCCAATCAAACTTACCGTGTTTGGCAATGCAATCGGCTTCAATTTTTCGCACCCGCGCTAGTGCAGTAGCTCCCTCTCGCATTCCAGGTGGCCATAGAGCCGGATCGGTGATATTCGCTTTTACTAATAGCGTCACATAGGCAACCGTGTCCAGTGTTACTGTTTTGGACTTACCCTTGGGATCAGTCGCAAATTTCGGTCGAGGCTTCAGTTCAAGGCTGGGTTTACTCATTTATCTCACCTATCTTGGTTGTTTCCATCGCTTCATGATACAGCTTTTTGAGCGCCTCGACCTGCCGAGCGCGCTCGATAATGATCTTATTTGTATAGGCTTAGTTACATTTGACAAAGCTCTTTAGAAAGATGTAGACTTAGCCAAAAGTTCCAAGGGGAGGACTTATATACGTTTTTTATATCGCTTCATTGTTTTCTTTGTAATAGTTTTTTATGGAGCACAGTATTTTGCAGATGCAGCTCCTCGTGTCTCTTTAACTCTTCCGTTTTTAGAAGACCACGCCATAACCTGTGGATTTCATTGCGAAAATAGCACGCATGAAGGTGTAGATTACGGTATGGATACGGGCACATTGGTCGTGGCTGCAGCCCGTGGGCAGGTTGTTGACTTTTACGAAGCATACGAAGACAATTCTCATCCAATAGAGCCTATAAAGAATAGAGATGATGTTCAGGACTTTCGCGTTTCAGCATAAATAGGCAGTAACCGCCCGCCTAGCAATGGACCATTTGTAGTCATACCAAGAAACGGCGGTCTGGAGGCGTTGCCATTCTAGCTTAAGAAAAGCCAAGAAGGCACAGAGAATATG
>JACOSB010000015.1 GCA_016179105.1 Candidatus Acetothermia bacterium | reverse complement strand
GCGTGCAGAATGCCGACCTGATCGGATCAGCGCTAGCAGGCTGCGGCGGTCGGAGACCTTGAGCTGCACTCGATGCTTTCTCATGTCTCATTTTAATCCCTCACCATCTACCCATCAATTTCACATGGTTAGAGTACTAGCGTCCAATATCTTTTGAGAGAGGGTGACAACTTACAACCGGGCGATCAAGCTACTGCTTTGTTGGGTGTGGGACTGGCTAAGCAGCTGGGTATTAGGAAGGCAGATCTCGGCCTCCATGACCAGTTCCCCGGGCCTCCTGTTGTCGTGATGGCTGCTACGGTCACCGGACAATATAACGCACGTAATCTCTTCGTGACCGGCTTCTTAGAGACAGGACAACCAGAGGCAGATACTCGGTTAGCTTTCGTACCCCTCACTTTTGCCCAGAGCCTCCTGAACACACAGAGCGTCGATCGGATCATCGTCCAGCTCAAGAATACTGAAGCAACGAAGCGAGCACAGCAACGCTTGGCGGAAGCCTTCGAACGAGCTGGATTAAATCTCCAGGTCAAGACGTGGGAGGATTTGGCAGTCTTTCGCAAGCAAGCGGTGTCCTTGTTCGACGCGATCTATCGCTTCATTGGAATGGCGATTTTCATCCTGGTCTTCGTCAGTATTCTGGAGGTAATGACGATGTCGCTCTTCGAAAGGATGCGCGAGATTGGGACAATCCGCGCGATCGGCACGAACCGCACACAGGTATTTGGTATTTTTTTAAGCGAGGGCTTATTGATCGGTTTGATCGGAGGGTTGATCGGACTCGCGCTTGGCTGGAGCGTGGGTTGGCTCGTCAATGCTGTCAACATCCGTTATGTGCCTCCCAACTATTCCGTGGAAGTACCCCTGCGCATCCGGCTTATCTTAGAAAATGCATTTGTGCCCTATTTGACCGCGGTGCTTTCGACACTCATATCGACCATATATCCGGCGCTGCGGGCTGCTCGTGTGCGTGTGGTAGAGGCGTTGCGATACGTGTGACTGGAGTCAAGATCAAATAAGGAGGAACGGAGCATGATCTTCAAGCGGTTCGTTGGATGGGCAATGATCTTCGGATTGACGTATGTGGCGTCCGGGCAGTCTGCAGATGAGCAGCTATTACAGAATGCGGATCGAGTTCGGTTCATCGACGCGCCGTCGTATGTCGCTTCGAGTACCGTAATCGCCGAGCGCCCGGGTAGCAGAGGCGAGGCTTCGCTGAAAATCTACAGCAAGCGTTTCCTCGATGGCAGCCGCATTCGTATCGAGTTCGTAGCACCTGAAAACCTTAAGGGTACAGTGTATCTCGTCATTGCAGATGATATCTACTTGTGGCAGCCAGGCCTCTTACAACCGATCAGGATCTCAGGACAGCAAAAAATCTTTGGCGATGCCTCGATTGCCGAAGCTGCCGGCATCCAGTTCTCGGGGAGATACGCTGTACAGACCAAGCAGGATGAGAAACTTAATGACCAGGATACTCTCAAGCTGACGCTCCAAGCGACTACCGAGAAAGTAGCATTTGCTAAAGTAACCCTGTGGCTAGCGCAGAAGGATTTGAAGCCCGTACAAGGGATCTTGCACGCGGTTAGTGGTGAACCCCTCAAAAAGATACTCTATAACAAATACGCCAAGACCGGAGACGACGAGTATGCCGCAGAGATTGCGATAGAAGATTTATTGTTTAAGAACTTCAAGACAACGATGCAGATTCCCCAAATAACAATGCAGAATCTTCCTGATGAGTTATTCGACCCCAAGAAGCTAGGCAAATGAGACGCGAGGAATGGTTATGAACCTTCCTAACTCTCCAGATGAGATCGGAATAGACTATCTGGAGGCAGGTCTGGAAGATTATTTGAATAACCGCAACTGTAAGGTCATGCTATAGCACTTAGATCCTGAGGCGAGTTAAGCTCGATTGAATGAAGCGGACTGCAATCTGAGCTCGCCTATTTCAGCTGCTCATAGACCCATTCACGGTGCTCTGCGATGAGGTGTTTGCCCGACTCCGGTCGCTGTCTTAAAGCGTCTTGTTTTCTCACAGACGGGGCAGGCGGGTGCTCTCTTGCCATAGCGGTCGTCTGCGATGGCAAGGGAATCCCCACCGATTTTTCCCCGGGATATTAACTTGCGTAAGGCCTTTGCTTTCTCATTTGAACACGACAAGTTCGTTCACGACTTCCACTTGGACAAAGCGATCAGCCCAGCGACTCCTGACGTCAAAGGCCTTCCTTACCGTGACCCGAATATCAAGGGAATTTCTTTAGACCACGAAAAAGCGCGCGCTGCATTCGCAGCCGCCAAGTGCGGTACAGCCGCGGACGCCAAGCCCATAACGCAAACAGGTTTCACGTTTACCATCCGCTACAACACGGGCGGCTTGGAGCGCCAAGCAGCAGCGATCTTGTTTAAGGCGGGCGTCGAGTCCTACAACAGCAATTTTCACGTCAATGTCGAGGGTGTACCTTTCGCCGAGTTTTTGAACGAAATCGCTGACGGCACCCTGCCCGGATTCGTCTCAGGCTGGTTTCCGGACTACATCGATGACGCTGACTATATTGATCAGTGGATGGGTAGCGCCGCGCACGGTGCTGTCTACTCCGGCCCCATGAGCATCGATAAGCTGACTGAATGGGGCAAAGCAGGTACAACACCAGGTGGCGTCAGTTACGCCACCTGGGATGACCTACTGAACCAAGGTATTAGCAGCATCGAGCCCAAAGTGCGTCGCGACATCTACAGCCACTTGCAAAAGCTCTACGTGGACAATGCGATTGGCATCCCTGTGAGCCAGGCGACGGCTTATTTCATCCAGAGGACCTGGTTGGATGGCTGGTTTTACAATCCGAGCACTACATTCCCGCCCCTAAATTTGTTGTCCAAGAAGGACGACGCTAAGCCCAACGTTGAAGAGTTATGCAAGAACTACCCGACGACTACTTTTAACTTCGGGGGGTCGCCGGTCGTTAAGAAAGACTGCACCAACAGACCCTAGTGGAATCACATGAAGGCCCATACAAAGTAAACAAGGAGGGATGGTTACGGGGAAGTGATCAGGCATCATTGGCAATCCGTCGTTTCAATTGAGTGAAGAGACTTTCCACATAATTGTGGATCCCGCAAGTCATCCGGCGGTGCTTCAAGGCCAATACCATCGGAGGTGTCCGGTACCACAGCCCACGATCAGTCACTAAGAGTTGAGGCTAACGACCATAGATCCAACGAATCGTATGGAAAAAACACTAAAACCCAGCGAGTATTTTCCAATTGAAAGATGAGCATGAAGACGTGAGTCGTTACTTCAGTATACCCAGGTCTGGGAAGGAACGAAAGAGCTCGGCCTTGCGCTGCTGTAGCCGTTGCGCAAACTCCGTATCACTCTGCTCTCGCGCGCG
>JACOSB010000014.1 GCA_016179105.1 Candidatus Acetothermia bacterium | reverse complement strand
CGTGGAGACCAGCTTCAGTCAGCTGACGCAGCTGTTCGCCAAGAGCATCCATGCGGTAACTGCACGAGGGTTTGAATTGAAGATCATCTGTTTTATCCTGGCTTTTGTCCTCCTCAGTTTCTAGGTAGCAACTTGGGTTATCTTAATTCTCGCGCTGCTCTCCTTAGCCCACGTACGCCTCGAGAATCTTCTTTATGTGAACGTGCCATTTCTCAGTGAAAGAAGCTTTGATGTCTCGCTCTTGGAATTGATCTTCGGTGTGATTATCGTGTCATACTTCGGACACTTGTCGGCGGGCAATTGTGCGAAAGTCGTCCTGCGTCGCGATCCGAGCGCGCGTTCATTAATCTGGGGCATCGTCACCGCCCAAATCTTCGCCATCGTTCTCTATTGTCTCTGGGTGGTTGCCGTTAATGGTGCGCTTGCGCCAGACGTCTTAGCGGGTCAGTCGGGAACGCCGCTGGCCTCGTTGGCCGCAGTCGCCGGTCCTATCGTGTTGCTGTTGGGGTCTGTCTTTACGGTACTCGGCATGGGTATGGGCTCGATTCATCTGACGATGGGACTCTTCAATCTAGTGGGTGAGAGGCTTCCCTCGCGATCTCACCCCATCCTGCTTTTGATGAGATATCGAGACAGCTTGTTCTTTGAGCGGCGCAAAAAATCCAACGATGACCTGCACCTCGGGATGGTCTACCTGGGGCTTCAGCAAGGGAAACCGCAGTTTCGCTTCGATGTCCAATTCGAGGGCAAGATGTATCGCTGCGAAGCCGCCGCGAATGAGAATTTGGATGCGATGACTGTGCTCTCTCAGGTTGTGCCATCGCGCATATCGGGAATCGACTTGAGACTGGAAGTTCTCAAAGCGAGTGAAGAAAGTGTCTCGCTCCGCGTGGACTCCTCTCTGATGATTCGCTACGAAGGAAGCTGGAATGCCGGGGGTTTACATCTGGCGGATGCGCTCACGCTGCCCGCCTCGCAGCGCCAACTTCTTCAGTGGATGCTCCGTCAGGGGAAAGTGAGTTTGCCCCAGGTGGTGGCACACTTAGGTCAAGATTTAAAGACAGCACAGATTCAACTCGATGTCCTGATGGAGCAAGGATTGCTCCGCGAAGTTCGGGATGGGAATGAAATACGTTACCAAACACACTTGGCAGCCAAACAGGGGCGCCCACTGCCGGAGCATATCTGGAGGGCGTTAGACAAAGAAGAAAAAACTCCGGCTCGACGTCCTGAAGTAACCAAACCGGGAGCGAATACGTGGCGACACACAGTCTGGGAACGAATGCTCAGCGAGCGTGGTCGGTTTGTTTTATCCATCAGTCCGGTTATGGTTGCCTTCGCGATGACCGAGTGGCTCTTCTTCATGGGCGCCGAATCGTTCAGCGAAACCTTGAGCTTTGCCGGGCTGATCACCGCATCGCTCTTCTCGGGAATTTTTTCGGTGCTCTTGTTGGTCTCCAGCCGGCGCAAGGGAGATTTTATTCCTAAGATGTTCTTTCAATTCCTCGGACACCCAGTGCTGGTCATCAGTATTTATATTCTGTTTTTGGTCAACTTCTTTCTTCATGGGTTGATCATCTGGCAGAACCCGGTGCAGCGCGCGAGCGCTCTCTTGGTGGGCTTGCTCGCGTTAGGAGCTACGATTATGATGATTCGACGCGGGGCGTTTGCAGCTCGCACCGTGATCGAGTTGCGGGTATCTTCCAGTACCGCCGATGATCGGGCCATTCTGACGAGTGTCACGGGGGACCAGCAAGCGATCGTCGAAGCCGCGCTAGAATATCCCGAAGGCAAACGACAGGTTCGCGGAGCCATGGTCGATATACCGTCGTTCACAAAATTGCGTAGTATCATCTTGCCATTATCGAATCGGCAAGCCCGAGAACTCAAGGTCTGGGTGCATAAACTTACACCCGAGGGGAATTCAGAGAGCTTGCCAGCGAAGATAGAGGTACAATGCGCAGATGAGAGCAAACAATACGACCTGAAGCTCACCGGAGAGCATGTGCAACTTCCTCTAGGGCGAGACCCGTGCCAAGTGAAAATCATTCTAACTCAAGAGAGAACTCCATGACGCTACGCAAGAAGACGCTGATTATCGTCGGTCTAACTCTCGTAGGGCTCTTCGCCATACTGTATCTCACGTTGTCTTCTATCTTCTTGAGCGGCTTCGCCCAGGTCGAAACGCAAGACACGCAACGCAATGTGCAACGCGTGCTCAATGCTCTGGATGATGAGATCAACAAGCTCGCCTTCACGGCGCAGGACTGGGGTGCATGGGATGACACGTATAACTTCATCGAGGACGAAAACGAACAATATCGTACCGGGAACCTCACGAAAGATGTTTTTGCTCGACTCAAGTACAATTTGATCTTATATGTCCACATCTCCGGCCGAATAGTCTTTGGGGCCAGTTACGACGTCGAAGCACATAAAGTAAGCCCCATACCGGAAAGCATCCAACCCTATCTGACCACTCAAGGTATTCTTGCTAGGGATTCGACTCCTCTCAACGTCGTCAAAGGGATTCTTTTGTTACCCGAGGGGATTTTGATCTTCGGGTCAAAAGCCATTCTGCGTTCCGATAACAGCGGCCCCGCTCGCGGGACGCTCACGATGGGCCGCTATCTCAACGAATCTGCTGTACGACAGCTGGCCGAACGCACTCACCTAACACTCACGGTGCATCGTTTGAATGAAGGGGCAACTCCCAGCGATTTCATGGAAGCGCGTAGCTCGATCTCGGACAAAACGCCCATCGTCGTTAGGCCTTTGAGCGAAGCGCTCATCGCCGGCTACACGTCGTTGAGCGATATCTACGGAAAGCCCGCCCTGATGTTGCGGGTGGACATCCCCCGAGCTGTACACAGCCAGAGCCAAGCCAGTCTGCGTTGGTCCATCCTGTCGCTGATCGTGATGGTCTTGTTGTTTGTGATTTTGACGCTGGTCATGCTGGAGCGGCTGGTGTTGGCTCCTCTCAGCCGCCTGAGCGCCGGAGTGAGCTGCATCGGTGCCATGAAAGATCTCTCGATGCGCGTATCCATGCTGGGCAAGGACGAGTTGGCGAACCTAGCGGAAACGATCAACAAGATGCTCCAAGCGTTGCAGGACTCGCACAAGCGAGAGGAACGTCTCAGCCAAGAATTGCAGGAGCTACGCATCGAGGTCGATCATGCTAAGAAGGCTCGTCAAGTGGCCGAGATCACGGAGACTGATTATTTTCAACAGTTACAGAAGCGGGCCAACGAGCTGAGAGCCAAGCGATCGAGCTCGTGACGCCAGCACAGGCAGGAGGAGATCTATGGCAAAAGTTATTTCGATCCACTCGTTTCGTGGCGGGACGGGCAAGTCCAATATCACGGCGAACCTGGCTGTGACCATCGCGCGCCAAGGCCATCGGGTCGGGATTATCGACACTGACATCCAATCCCCGGGTATCCATGTGCTCTTCGGCTTGGATGAAGAAAAAATCGATCGCGCTCTCAACGATTATCTGTGGGGTCGTTGCGCGATCCAGGAGACGGCGTATGACGTGAGCCCGCTGCTCAAATTTGAGCAGGGCGAAGTGGCCGTGATGAGCGGAAGCTTCTATCTCATCCCCTCGAGCATCAAGGCCGGAGAGATCGCTCGTGTGCTCAAGGAGGGTTACGATGTCGGGATGCTCAACGACGGTTTTCGCGATTTAGTTGATCGCCTAAAGTTGGATTTTCTGTTTATCGATACACATCCCGGCCTGAACGAGGAGACCCTGCTTTCCATCGCGATCTCGGATGTGTTGCTGATTATCTTAAGACCGGACCGTCAAGATTTTCAGGGAACTGCTGTGACGGTGGATGTCGCGCGCAAGTTAGATGTGCCTAAGCTTTGGCTCGTAGTGAACAAAGCCTTGCTTTCTTTGGATTATAACGCCCTGCAACAAGAAGTCGAGACGACGTACCAAGCACCCGTCGCAGGCATCCTGCCCTTGAACGAAGAGATGGTGCGTCTGGCGAGCAGCGACATCTTCTGTCTGCGCTTCCCCAACCATCTCTTCACGCAGCGCATTCGGGAGATCGCAACGAAAGTGATCTCCTGAATCGATTTCTGGGAACGAAGGATTGCTCATGACGTGGCTAAAGTTGAATTTGCCATGCAGATAAAGAGTTGTCCCCGCTGCTTCGGCTTGTCCCTTCCTCTGGGAAGATGTTCTTGAGCAGCCATCGCTTTGCCACAACTTTCTGCTATACTTGTATACTCAGGAAACCCCGTTGGAGGAGGATACACATGCTGAACAACAAGACAATATTGGCTCTGGTGGTTGGAGTCATCGTGGGATTCGCGCTACTGGCCCCTGCGCCGTTGCAACGTGAGCGCACGACAGAGGTACAAATCTCTGCGAATCTACACGACCTCGTCAATCACCACGGGCCAGGGATGATGAGTGCACACCCGGGACAGCTTACGCTGCCGCCCGCGCTCGTCGCAATGGCGGGAGACCCGCCCGCCACAACTGTCTCCATGACCATGGAGCCGTCCTATACACCCAACAAGGCACTCAACGATGATTATCGCTGCTTCTTGCTGAACCCGAAACTGGAAGAAGACGTCTTTGTGATAGGATACACCGTGCGTCCCGAGCAGGTCGCGCTGGTGCACCATGTTCTCTTGTTCCCGATTGGACCGGAAAGCGTCGCCAATGCGAAGTCGGTCGACCAAGCCGAGGAAGGCCCCGGCTGGACCTGCTTTGGTGGACCCGGAGTGGCGGGCGCGACGGGGGGAGGGCTGGGCTTGGGTGGCTGGGTGCCGGGCGTCACGGGTACGGTCTATCCTAAAGGCACAGGAGCCTACCTCAAAGCGGGGTCTCAGATCATCATGCAGGTCCATTACAACTTGAACGGGAGCAACAAGAATCGGGTCGCGCCCGACGCCAGCAAAGTCGAGTTGACAGTGACCTCAGCGAAAGAAAAGCTGATCCCGCTCCAGCAGTATGTGCTGGCTGCGCCGCCGGAGCTCCGCTGCCCGGGGCCGTATCCGTCGGATTCGAATAACCCGTGCAACCGAGAGTATGCCTTGCAGCATGTGCATAACTCACGGACAGCCCAATTCCTCCACTCGGTCTGTGGGTCAAAACCCGAAGACTACATCAACCGGGACATCGGTCAAGGGGACGCACAAGATACCTCTTGCACCTATCGCGTCCGGAGTGATGGCTATGCCTTGGGAGCGGCTAACCATATGCATTTGCGGGGAAAAACCCTCAAGATTGAGCTGAACCCGAACACCGAGAAGACGCAGACCCTGCTCTTTAACCAAGATTGGAACTTCAACTACCAGCAAGGGCTCTGGTTTGACAAGCCCATCGCACTCAAGGCGGGCGACACGCTGCGCATCACCTGTGTTTACGACAACAGCGGCCCTATCCAAGGTCCTGGTGGGGATCGGCTGGAGCCCCGTTATATCATCTGGGGCGAGGGGACTACCGATGAGATGTGTCTCGGAGGCGTCACCTGGATTGAAGCCAAGAACTGAGGCAGAAAGAGAGCATCATGCGCAAGGCCTCTGGCATTTTGCTAGTCCTACTGGCGTTGGTGGGAGTATGGGTCGGGTTGAGTATTGCTCAGATGAGCCCGGAGGAAGTCCAGCAACTTTCGCTCATCCATAGTCTCAGCGTGGGCCAGGGCGCGCCGACGGTCTTTCCTGATGTGGTCACTGTGAGAGTGAACAAGCCCGTACGGTTGTACAACATCTCTGCGGACAAGCCGGGAGAAATCCACGACCCTGTGGTAATCAGCAGTGACGAGCTCGGCAAGAACCCGGTCTTCGGTGTCCGTGGCTTCAAGGTCGAGCCCGGCAAGGTCACGGTAGTGGAGTTTACCCCTACGCAAACAGGGACGTTTTTCATCACGCATTTGCAGCACGCCCATCCGATTGTGGCCAAGCTGATCGTGAAGGACTAAGATTTCAATGCACTCAGAACCTACAACGGGCTGCTCTGCGCTTCCATTGATGATGAGCGGGTAGCACACCGTCCCATCGACGGATAGGCTTTTATCAGAAATTAAACGTTACGGGAGCAGAGGTTATATTGTCCAGTAGGTCGTGTACGCAACATCATACTCTTGACATTTCTCATAAAATATGAGATACTAAGATATAAGTTGGTTCTTCCGACGGTGCAGAATCTCCACAAGAGTACCCCGCCCTAGGTTCCAGCTAATCTCATGACTGTTCGTGTCCAGATCGTGCCAGTAGGGCAACTCCCTCCTGTCGCAAATCATGGCGTTAGTACAGTCTCAACAAAGGAGGGTATAGTTTATGACTACTGGTAAAGTCAAGTGGTTCAACGATGCCAAGGGCTTCGG
>JACOSB010000009.1 GCA_016179105.1 Candidatus Acetothermia bacterium | reverse complement strand
AGACCTGGCTGACCGGACCAAAGTACTTGGACATGACCGCGTTAGCAGAGTGGACGCAGTTGAAGTCGAAGGAGTTGATTGCGGCCTAAACCGCTGCCGATCTTGGAATCCAATTTACAGAAAACTACTTGACACAACCCCCATCTCGAACTCGGAGATGTAGATTTGCACATGCGTTCTATCCGAGTGAGACATGGTAAAGGAGATAAGGAGCGTGTCGTCTTCATGGGGAAACGTCTCACCCGCGCTATGCAAGACTGGCTTCATACCAGGGGACATCATCTGGGCGAAGATCATGTCTATATCTCCAAAGCTGCCTACACCCTTACCGACCGCCATGTGCGCCAGATCGTCACGCGCCTGGCAGCCAAGGCCAAGATCGAAGGTGTCCGATGCTCGCCGCACACGCTCCGACACACCGGTGCAACCCTCTTCATTCGCTACGGCGGGGACCCTTTCAGTCTACAACGGCTCTTAGGGCACTCCGATATTTCCACGACCATGGTCTACGTGCACATGGCGGGCACAGCGCTACGAGAGGCACATGCGAAGGCCTCACCAGTGGATAGGTTGCTGGAAGGAGGCTAACCAATCATCACAACACGTGCCACTTTACCGCAAGATGATGAGCTTCTTGACTTCGCTGCGTAGAATCGTGTCATCCTTCCGCTTCGTAGTGAGCACGTACAGATAGACTCCGTTCGCGAACTGGCTGTCGATCTTCTGCACCATCATGCTGAGCGTGGCGCTGTCCACGAGCCCGCTGTCGAAGCGTGATGCTCCTGCGAGATCGAAGACCTGCATTCGCACCTTGTCGCTATTAGATGTGCTAAGCGGTAGGAACTTGGAAACTACATCGATCAGGCCAATGCCCAAGGGCTGTCCGATTAGCTTGCCAGAGTGACACTGGTCTTTGATCTTGACCGGCTTGGGATGTTTCCCTTTGGCAATCAAGTCATTAAATTTCTTCAAAGCCTTAATGTACCCAGCGATTGCACTGCGATCTTTCTTCAGTTCTTTCGGGGTATTGACGCCGCACTTCTTGGCAACGTCAGCGCGGTTAAATTCAGCAGGGTTCAATGGAATGGTTCCCTTTTTCTGAATAGCCTGGTCCAGACGGTCTAAATCTGCTTGGTTGATAACTCCATCGCCATTGACATCTCCGCTCAAGTTACCATTCATGTCACCAATTACTTGGGTGACCGCGTCGGCAGAAGTGTGAATATCTTCCTGGTTACCTGCTTGGTCAGTTGCAGTGCTGTAGAAGGAATAAGTTTTACCTCGCTGACCTAGAAAAGTTGCAGAGGTAACTTCAGTATTAAGTTGCCACAGAGCATAGGGGCTGCCGTTCTCGGAGACAAAGACATTGTAGCCTTTAATGCCGGAGGTGTCGTCGGAACCGGACCACTCAACGATGAAGTTAGTAGACGCTTCGGTAGGGGGCAGCGAATGAACATGACTGGTTGGTTTAGTGTAATCGAAAGTGTTATGCCACACTGGAGTATTCATAGGAGAATTTGTATCAAAAACGATTGTTGCTTGATTGCTGATCTGACTGCCGCTAGAGAGTCCTTGCTTTGGCATCACTGTGTACAGGACACCTCCTACTCCCTCCGGTGGGTTTTTGTTAGGAGGTAGGAAGCCACCAAGCGGGTCTGTCGTCAGCTGCCCCGTCACCGGGTCAATGGAAGTAAAGTGCCAAGTGAGAAGTCCAGTGGTAGTATCCAAGTGGGCCGCTATCCTGACGATCAGATTCATCGCTGGGCGCAAATCCACATCAGTGGTGTAATCGCTTAGACCTGGTGGCACAGCAAGTACTTTGTCTCCGAATGAGATTGGACCTAAACTAAACGTAGTCAGGTCTACAACCGTCATATCTAGCTGGTCGGTGATTACTACTTCTTGAGCTGGAGCGGTCGCTGTTTCTTGGTTTTCAAACAGGATTTCATATTGTAGCGGCTGGTTTGCGGCTAAGTATCTCGCTGTCCCTGCTCCTTGAGGCCCTATTTTTGCATTAGGGTCGGTACTCCCGACTATTGTCACAAACTCGGTTGCTAGGAGCGCATCTGGGTAATCTGTGCACGGGATTTGTCTGTCTTCGTGATAGTTTGCCAACATTTTCCACTGGTCGTCAGATAGCATCATTTGTATCCTGTTCATAAATTCGTGGGTTGCTTCAATAGCGTCAAACCTTGCTTGATCGAACGTCGTATATATCACCCGCGTAGAGAAAGAGGGATCAATTAAAAAATCTGGGGGCATGCCAAAGACGGGCTTCTGTGATTCTTCTGTGTTAGGATTGTCTTTATTAAATCCAATAGGAAGAAAATGACCATGAGGATAAGGATCACCTAGAGGATCACAGTCGGGGAAAAAGCAACCTGCTACCCAGAACTTTGTGTGAATGTCGGTCAAAGTATAGTTGCCTTTATCGTTGAATCCACCTCCGAAAACGTCTTGGGATACAAGGCCCGTGATGTTGGCTACAGAGGGATCGAACAGCGCATTCCAAAGCAGTTGTTGTTTTGAGCGTCCAAGGTCTACAAAGTTTGTGTGGGCAAACATATCCTGGACTGCATGTAAAGCTCTACCTATGGTTTTAAGAGAGTTCTTCACCTGGCTCTGCTGTAGCTCAGCTAACGCTTCTTGCTTCTGGTCATCGATGTAAGTCGTTGACTCTATAAACGCAACGCGATTTGCATCGTTGTAGCCAGTGAGATTTGCGAAGTTGCCGAACAGGAAGAATGGATCTCGCAGAAAATGCCCAACCTGAAAGGCAGTTCCTAGTTTATCACGATCATGTAGAAAATCAGTGAATGTAGGAACGATATCTTGACCCACATCTGCATTGTTGATTATACGTAGAGCGTCACAGGATAAATTGAAGGGATACAACCCTGTGATCGTTATACCAGCATGGTACTGTGAATCGAAGGCAAGAGCCGTACTGAAATCTCCAATCGTGTAACTGACTAAAACTAATAAACTAACACATATTTTAGTACCGATGTTTCTCATCGGTAGCTTACTCAAAGTAAATACCATCCGACCGAACCACGAAGCGATTGATCTAGAATTCATGGTGTATAATGCCACCTCGCATCAATTCGAAAGGTTTCAGGGGGTAGATCACTTGAAAAGCTGATCAATAGCCGTGCCCCTATTATTGTCTGCCCTGCAGGAACCAAGATGTTAGGGAGAAGTATGACTTGCCCCTCAACCGCATCATCAAACGCCACGCCAGTTTGGATCGTTTCATTGAATACAGGAGGAGGCATATCTTTTACTTCCCAAGTAACTTCAAACGGTACGACCGCTTCAAGCTGCCCTACTACATCTACGTTCCCAGCGTTGTAAACCACGATGTCATAGCTATATGGAGGATGGTGTCGAATATCATAGGGGCCTAAAACGGACACGAAAATCTTAGCAGGAGAAGCTTTTTCAAAAGTAAAGGGGAGTATTGCCGAAATACCGTCCGGGTTTGTGACCGCCACATCCCAGATTCCTCGTGCCTTCCCAGTAAGGTCGAACATGGTGGTGATACTCTGGCCATCTGCGCTTACATTCACCGGATTCCCAATAATGTCAGGCTGACCGGCCATCGTCAGCTTCACCGTCGTGCCCTGCGCGAACCCGGTCCCTTCAACAACGATGGTGACGCCTGTGTATGCAACATGGTTCGGTGTGATACTCCGCAAGACTAGGGGATTGATGTTGCCGGTGGAGGCGAGCTTGGCAGTGAAGGCCTGCCCAACATTGCTAAAACTCGTCTGCCAAGGATGTGCTAGAGGGAAATCGAATGAATTAGTCTCTCCTGCCACATAGGCATTTCCCGTAGCGTCCACCGCAATACCATGGCCGATGTCGTTACCGCTGCCACCGAGGTAGGTGGAGTAGACAAGTTTGGTGCCTGTCGGGTCCAACTGTGCGACGAATGCATCCGTATTATTCCTGAATCCTAAGGCGCCTGGAGTTATGGGGAAGTTAGATGAATTGGTAGAGCCGGTCACATAGACATTGCTCGAGGAGTCCACCGCGATGCTAGAGCCTGTATCATTGTCGCTGCCACCGAGATAGCTCGAGTAAAGGAGCGCAGATCCCGTAGCATTAAACTTGGCCACGAAGGCATCCGAAAGGCCCCCAGGACTGCCGCCGGTGCCAGCAATACCGACCCGGCTTCCTTTGCTGCCACCGTGAATCGCAGGTTGTAACGGATTTTGTGTAGGGAAGTTTGTTGAATTAGTAGAGCCAGTGATGTAGGCATTGCTCGAGGAGTCCACCGCGATGCCATAGCCTGTATCATCGCCGCTGCCCCCCAGATAGCTCGAGTAGAGAAGTTTTGTGCCCGTAGAATCCATCTTTGCTACGAAGGCATAATGAGGGATTATGCAAGTACTGCAGGCTGTCTTGTTAAAGCTGGTTTGGAATGCGCCTGTTATGATAGGAAAGTTGGAAGAACTAGTGTGCCCCGTTACGTAAGCATTACCGGCAGTGTCTACCGCGATGCTATTGCCTGTGTCATCATAACTGCCACCGAGATAGGTGGAGTATGTGAGCTTTGTACCAGCGGCGTTCAATTTCGCTACGAAGGCGTCAGAGCAACTATCGGATATGAGAGGAATCTTGCGACACTTATTGCCGCCGTAGTTGGACTGCAAAGGATTTGCTATCGGGAAATTGGTCGACTTAGTAGAGCCGGTGACATAGGCATTCCCCGAGGAGTCTACCGCGATGCCAGAGCCTATGTCGTCACCGTTGCCTCCAAGATAGGTGGAGTAGACAAGTGCTTTGCCATCTGAGCTCAACTTGGCTACGAATGCATCAATGAAACCACCACCAAGTGAGGGTTGCAATGGATTTGCTGTCGGGAAGTTGCTCGAATAAGTAGAGCCAGTGACATAGGCATTGCCGGAGGAGTCTACCGCGATACCATAGCCTATATCATCGCCGCTGCCCCCGAAGTAAGTGGAATATACGCGCATACCTGCAGGATCGAACTTCGTTACGAATACATCTTCGCTGCCACTGAGCACTGGCTGCAATGAATTGGTTATCGGGAAGTCTGTTGATTTTGTAACGCCGGTGACATAAGCATTCCCTGAAGGGTCTACTGCGATACCATAGCCTACGTCGCCATTACTGCCGCCAAAATAAGTGGAGTAAACTATTGCCGGATCAATCACTAAAGGTCAAGCAATATCATAAGCACTCACTTGAAAACCGACTTGATTCGCGCCCTTTAGAGCGAAGCTACCAACAACCTCCTTCCTGACGCCGTCTATCTCTTGATAGATAATGGGCTTTTGCAACTGGATTTGCCCACCTGTGACCCGAAGGAGCAGATTGCCCTGCTCATTTACTTCGATTTGCTCCGCGCCCTCAAAGTCCAGTGTTACCTTCTTGGGATCAAAGCCGGGAAAGACAACCAAGTTGTACTCCAGTTGCCCCTGGTTCCCGTAGTAGATCAGATCTATTCCGGGATACACATTTTGGTATTTGACCTTGGCATAGGTAGGAATATTCGTGCGCCATTTGATCGGGTCATGGCCGTAGAAATAGTTGACCCTGCCTGATAGTTCTTCTAGCCCCACCACCTTCGTTTTGACGTTGGCGCCGATAAGTTTCATGCGTAGCGCAGTTCCCACAGAAGCTTCTTCACCCTTCGTAGCTGCAGCACCTTTGTGTAAAGACATCAATGCTTCGCTGGGGGTTAAGAAAAGGGTGTAGCCTTGGCCACGGGAGACAAAGTTGGCTTGGCCATCGATCTGGCCCTGATTGACCTCGAAACTTAAGGGCAATTTCCCATAGGACTCCACCAACCGTGTCTGAGTTGCTGTTTCTGTCTGACGTGTCGAGGCTAGGAAGCGTTGGGGGGGCTGCGGGGGCTTGGCTTGAACAACTGCGGAGTTTGTAGCAACGCTATTTAAAGTGGCCTTTGGGGTGTATTGATTAGGTATAGTCAAGACCGCACTAGAAGATAGCAATATCACGAACAGAACCCAACGCTTGATTGAAATTTTAGCAGAGCATATTCGATGGAACTGCTGAATTAGCTTCTGTCTCCTTTTTCGCTGCATCGCCGACCTCCTTGCTACGGTGCTTTTGCCTTCGTGATTCTATCTGAGGATGACCAGCTTGTGCACCTCGCTTCGGATGACCTTGTTGTCGAAGCCTCGCACTGTCATCACATAAAGGTAGACACCATCGGCTACAGAATTCCCTCTATCGTCCTGCAAGTACCACGTTAGGCCGTTTCCCTTAATGAAGCCACTATTGCGCACTCTGCGCCCAGACAAATCAAAGATCTGCACTTGCAAGCCAACGATCCCTTGACCCTCAGCTTTGAATTGAACTGCATTCCCGCGTAGATTCGCGCGTGTTGGCTTGGGATTCAATTGGAGGTTGCTAATAATTTGCTGGGCACCTGCAATTAGCTCAGCCGCCTGCTCTTCTGTAATCGCTTTACCTTTCTGTGCCTCTACCTCGTTGATAAACGCTTTCATCTGGTTGATGGCAGCTGCCTTATTACCCTTGTCAACGGACTTTAAGGCAGCATTCAGTTTAGACAGTAGGCTGTTCTTTAGCCCGGCGGACAATCCCAAGGAATTTACTTTACTGATTAAGCGCTGAATCGCCTCTTGCAGGGTGATGACCGTCGTCCCTACAGTAGTGGTATTGTTGTCCGTGTTCGGGTCAGTTACATTACTTACGATATAGTTGGCGCTTGCCGTATTGGTAATCGTGCCTGAGGCTGTAGGAATCACCACCATCACGACGGTGACATTGGTGTTGCTGGTCAAGCTTCCGAAATCACAGAAGATTTTTGTGTTCGCCTTAGTACAGGTACCACGGCTAGGTGTCGCTGAGACGAAAGCAACGCCAGTGGGCAAGTTGTCGATGAGCCTTACTCTCGTAGCTGGCGAGGGGCCCCGGTTAGTGACTGTGATGGTGTAGGTCAAGGAACTGCCCACAATTAGGGTCGGATTAGCGGTCATAGTAGTGGCAATATCCGCAAAGGTAGGCACTTGGCACGGGTCACCAATGCCATCTCCATCTGTATCCTTCTGATCTGGATTGAAGACCGCGGGACAGTTATCATCGGCATTAGAGAAACCATCACCATCGAAGTCCGCCGACTTAGCCATAGCCAATGCTTCTGTAGCAGTTATGCCCACAACATTGAAGCCTGTGAGGAACGTGGTATGAAACCCTTCTTTAAAGAAGACCGAGTCACGGAAGTTGAAGTCAAGATGATTCCAATCTTCGAAGCCTGCAAGCTGCTGCCCAGGGCTGGGTCCGCAACCACTGGAGGCAATGTAATTGATGTCTGCTTGTACGGGGGTAGAGCCAGTGCCATTGAGGTTCCAGTCGATTGGCCCATCCGCAGGAGCAGTGAAAGCCTGTCCATTAACCCCATAAACAGCTAGTCGACCCGCCGGTCCTCCGATGCCAGCTAATTCGTTAAGGTTGTTCTCATCGAGGGTAGGGAGAGCTTCTCGGGAGTAGTCCAGCGGGCGCGTGGGATCAATGTTAGCCAACTGCAAAGAATAGCTCATGACACTGAGGTAGTTGGGTTTGCAATTGATTTCAGGTGGGCGTGTAGGATTATTTTGATCACATTCGTCCACGTTTGAAGACTTAGGGCCGCCATGGCAGAGTCCCAGTGTGTGGCCCAATTCGTGCATCAAGGTGGCCGCTTCAACCCTTCTCTGCGCACCCGGAAGGAGTAGGTGTTGGGTCGGCTTTGAAGGATCCACTGGTCCTGGACCTAGACCAGCGTTTATATTCAAAGTCTCGTTGCTCCAACCGCCTAGAGTAACCATCAAGTCGTTCCCCCCATCCTCAGATACACCTGAGGAACCAGGCAGGTCAGCGAATTCATGGCCATAGATCACGTAGCGGAAGACTTGGCGTCGTGCTTCTAGGATATGAGGACAGTTAGTTGAGGATCTATCTTCTTGAGTGCCGAAGTGCCCATTGATACCAGTACCACATGGGTTTGGCGGGTTGCCGAGTTTCAGATCGTCAAACGTGCCTGCAGGGATTACTTTAACCGGACTCGGGAACTGATTGAATCGAATTGGCTCTACTTCCAGCACTGATTCATCGACGATCAGATGCAGTTTGATCCCGCCCTTGCCGTCCGGATTAGCAACGGGAGCGTCTGCGAAGGCTTTGATGACATCGTTGAGAGCGTCAGGGTCGGGTTTGTGGGAGTGATCGGCGGCCTGCATATAGTCTATTTCCACAAATATATCCTTATGGTTAGGGTCGGCGCCTAACGCTGGCAGGTCGAGGTCTATGATGCCGTCACCATTGATATCCAATCCGTTCTTCTCCCAATCGTCCGGCAATCCGTCGCCGTCGGTGTCTAGTTCAGAAATCTTCACCACGAAGCCATCCCCCTGGCATGTAGGACAGAATGGTGGAGGAAGTACGTTGTTAGTCAGGGTGATGCTGCCAAAGATGGCTGTCGGGCCGTAGTAGTACCCGGTGAGGTAAACGTTGCCGTTTGCGTCCGCTGCAACCCCGTAGAAGTTAAAGATACCGATACCAGAAAGGCCACCTACCAGATCCCCTACGTTGATCGCCCAGAGTGCCCTCCCGTTGGGATCGTACTTCACCACGAACTCCTCAGCAACCACCGGCGAGGGGTTAGTCAGGGTGATGCTGCCAAAGGTGACTGTCGTTGTCGGGCTGTAGAACCCCATGACATATACGTTCCCGTTGGGATCGTACTTCACCACAAAGCCAGTCGTCACCGCGCATGTAGGACAGAATGGTGGGGGAAGCGAAGCGTTAGTCAGGGTGATACTTCCAAAGGTGACCGTTGGGCCGGAGTAGAACCCCGTGACGTAAACGTTGCCGCTTGCGTCCGCCGCTATGCCTTCGATGCCCCAGAAAGCTTGGTCCTCTACGTTGATCGCCCAGAGTGCTTTTCCGTTGGGATCGTACTTCACCACGAAGCCATCCGCCTGGGAAGATCCGGCGTTAGTCAAGGTGATGCTGCCAAAGGTGACTGTCGGGGTGGCGTAGACCCCCGTGACATAAACGTTGCCGCGTGCGTCCGCCGCTATGCCATTGATGCTGCCAAAGGAGCTAAAGATAGATGGATCATTCAATACGTTTACGTTGATCGCCCAGAGTGCCTTCCCGTTGGGATCGTACTTCACCACGAAGGCAGAACCCCCCGGCTGGCATGTAGGACAGCCTGAGACGTCCAAGGTGATGTTGCCAAAGGTGACTGTCGGGCCGTAGTACCCCGTGACGTAAACGTTGCCGCTTGCGTCCTTGGGATCGTACTTCACCACAAAGCCAGTCGTCACCGCGCATGTAGGACAGAATGGTGGGGGAAGCGAAGCGTTAGTCAGGGTGATACTTCCAAAGGTGACCGTTGGGCCGGAGTAGAACCCCGTGACGTAAACGTTGCCGTTTGCGTCCGCCACTATGCCATTGATGTCAACGATAGATGGGTCCCCTACGTTGATCGCCCAGACGAACGACGGGCTGTTCGCTGCCGCTGTCGTACTCCATATCATCACTGACAGCATGATCGCCCAAACCAGACGCTTCAACCCAAGTTGCTGAACCACCTTACAGAACGAACGCAACAGCCAGAGGTTTGATAAATTTCCCCACTGATAATTTTTCCGGAAACACTGTACTAACAACCACCCTACCTGCTCCTGCATGACCGACCTCCTCGGGTGATGATGCCCTTTGTGAATTATTGTTTTCTGTAGACGATTGTACAACTTCTGTAAGGGAAAATACAAGTCTATGAGTGACTAAAACGTGACCGATCAATTATCTGCTTTTTGTCAAACAAAAATCTTGGTGCCACTCTCTGCCAGACTATCCACTTTGAAACGGCTGTAGACATTTTTCAGAGCACCCGGCTATAATCGAACTCAATCACATCCCGCGCAGAGGCCGTTCAGAGGCAGGCAAAGGCGGAAGCTTTAGGTTCTCTAAGAATTGAGTTGTCGGTGCTTTCGAGTGTACCGAGAAGGACAGCCCGTTGCCCTCGGGAGTGGCCGATCTATGTTTTTTATCTACATTGGGCTGGGGAACACCAGTAGAGGGTAGGTGGGTGTTCCCGGAACTCAAAACCAGATTAGCGCTTCGTCTTCGAGGTCGCGCCAATCTAGCTCGTCCAAGTCCATGGCAATGAGATCAAGTGCGCTCGGCGGTTCATAGGTTGATTCAAGTGCCAGTGCCAGTGACCAAAAGCAGTCCGAATGGCCCTCTGCCGTCTCCGGGGCATTTAACAGTTGGTCCACTAGCAATAACTGGCGTTGCTGGCGTGCGTCAGGAAGTAGGCGTAGTTCCTTTTTTGTAAGGGCGATCGCTAAGCGCGCTGCCAGTCGAATCTTGGTCTCCAGTGTGAATGGAACTCCTTGCCACGTATAGGGTAGTTCGCCACGCTCTTCTAAGACTTGAAGCTCGCCTCGCGTGGAATCGTAGAGAAGACACTGAACTTGGTGAGATTCGCATAATCCAATGGCTTCGGAGACAACTTCAGTAACAGGTTTGTGATCCCACCATTGTGATTCAAGCTGCCAAAACACTCCATCTTTGTCGCGTTCGAGGACAGATAGATGCGATGGATGTCGCTTGCCGCTGGATAAATCAAGACCTGCATAGGTAGTCTTCATCTTTGCTCCTTTGAGCCGGATCGTAAATCGCCGCTGTTACGAGCGCAGGGTCTAAGTAAGAGACTCCCTGGACTGCTGGTTTCAACTGGTACTCGATGTCGAAGGCAGCTGCGCCTATCGTTGATCGTATGCGCTCTAGCATTTCAAGGGTGTAATGCTCGGGCCATAGCGGTTGGCTATCTTCCATGATCGCTGGATACTCCGCGTAGTCGAACTCGGCATTTTCTTTCAGATAGCTGAGAAGATCGTTTTCAGCGAGGGGCGTTCCGATCACGTGTATCACTGTTGCAGCCCCTTTAAGCATCGGTACGAGTTTTCTTTGAAAGATTCTGGTGACATTCGCGATTAAGTCGAGTTTTAGCGGACTCGCTGGATCGACCAACACGTCATCCAGTAACAAGATGTCCACGTGTCTGCCTCGGCTTGCGGCCAGAATACCTTCGGGCACACATTCAAACACATAATTGTCTTTGCGAAAGCGTAGGATGCTTTCTGCATCGCTCAGAGGCTCTAGCCCCGGCAAATCCAGTGCCTCGATGTAATCTTTGCATAGCCGAAGATGCTCTTGGGCCAATTCTCGCTTGGCTGAAAAATAGAGTGCTCGAATCGAACGTTGTTCCATCCGAGACAGACGCCAAGCAAGATAAGCGTAAAGAAGCGTGCTCTTCAAATGCCCGCGCGGAGCGACCGTCACCGTTCGATCATGTTGCTCAAGGCGCTCTGCCCACAAGCGAAGATGCGGTGCGGGTGTAATCGGTCCCTCGACGGATGCGACTGCTGACATAAACCGGCACTCAAGAAAATCGGCCAGCGATAACGGCTCAATGCTAACCGTCTCCACTCCTCTACGATAATGATTCTCCAGTGTCAGCAACCGCCGCGACAAGCTCTTCAGGCTGGGACTGTTGGTGAACATGTCTGGACTTTAACTCTCCTTCCAATAGTGCAATTCGTTCTTCTAGTTCTCGTTGCTCGTTCCAGCCAATCAGTCTAGCTGCACCCGCGAGGAGCGCTGTCGCCGCTTTGATGCGGTTTCCGTTACTCTCTTCTGTACCAGCGACAACACGGTCGAGATACCGAACAGCGCTCAGGGCTGCGGAGCGTAAGCCACTCAACGTAGCTGTCCAAAATTCCTGCTGAAACTCTTCAAGTGCAGTTTGAAACTCTGACTGGTTTAACCAGCGATAAATCTGTCTCTCACCGCAACTCGCTTCTCTGGCAGCTTCTGCCCTTGTACTGCCGCGAGCAAGTGATCGCGCCGCGACGATTTGTTGTTGAGTGAGGTCCATTATCCTACTCCTCTGGCTCTATCCTGTCTGATTTCATCAGCTCTACTTAACATCTCGTCTGCCTTAACATGTATATGCCTCGTCATCAGAGACAACTGGGGCGGGATCATGACCCGCCCCAGACGAGCGCGTTCATTTCACGGCTTCCGCCGCCCCATCGGGAGCAAAGACATCCTCGATGACTGCGTAGGGGCCGTCCTCACCATCTTTGTGGGTGACGATGATGGAGACTTCTCGGCCAACCAAGTCACGTTCAAGATCCACGCGTTCACCCTGCTTCGGTTCACCGGCAAGACGCCGATAAACCTGGCCCAAATTTGCCTTGCTCTTTAAGCTCAGGGTGAAATACTTGGTCAATTTTTCACTTTTGAACTTACCACTAAGAATCTCGAACGTGAGTTTGAGAGATTGCTTCGTCTCGTCAAACTTTGACTTCTCTGGTTGACCGATGGCAACGATCTTCGCCTGATGCTCTCCGCGACCTACTAACGTCTCCTTCGGTACTTCAGCGAATACTGACATCTGATTCACTTCCTTTGAATTTGCGCTCGCGAATGTGTTCGCGTCTGCGCTTGAATTTGGATTCGCGCTCGCCTTTTCTTTGGCGGCGAGCGAGCCGGCTAACCGTTCTGAATCGTGTACCACGCTGCGCTTCTCGAACGCAGCCCCAACTTTCTCGCATAAACTCTGAAGGCGCGATCGCGATTCCCTCAGGCTCAACTTATCCAGGTCTCGCCCTAGCTCTACGAGCTCGTCAAAGATCCATCCGTAATGTTCCGCATCGCCAGATTTCCAGTGGTACGACACGCACCGCATCGCCAATCTCAAGAGTGCGAACTTCCGAGCACCCTTAGGACACAAAACGTTTTGACTTAGGCCTATCAGCGTCTCATCGCTCACCTGTGGACGCTCAACTTCTGTCTCGAAATCGACCGCCGACATCACCGCATTTCGGTTCACTACCTGCCAAGAACACTGATCGCGTACTAACTCCAGTAGCTCTGATCTGTACTCAGAAATAGCTCCACGGAGTCCGGGCGTGAGGACGCCTATTGGCGCGTCGACGCGTAATCGGCCCCTCTTAGTGGTTACTTTGACGCCACATGCACTTAGCTCATGAAGAAGATCTACAACTCTCATAGCTCAAACACCTCTCGCTCTTTTGCTGATTCTGAACTAGCGACTAGTTCATGTGGATTGCCATCGCCCTTCACTTGACCTTGGACTTGATCTACAGCCACTGCCAACCCGTCAACCACTTCGGAAAGTGGTGGGTTGACACTGCTTTTTGTAGATCCATTCTGATGAATCTCCGGGGTGGCAACGTCGGACTCAGATAGAGAAGGGAATAAAATCTCTGGCGACGGAAGTGCTGCCTTGGGATTAGGTAAGTGCTCACCCAACTTGTAGCGCCCAGGCTTGCCTCGGTGTGTTTCTGTGTTCAGTATGAACCCTTGAGCCATAGGATTTTTCAATCTCTTACGGACAGCTTCCTTGGAAATGCCCAGTTCTTTAGCGATCTCGCCTAAAGAAACGCCTTGCTCGTCTTCTGGCAGGTCCTCGTTCAGTCGCCCTACGATCTCGATAGTCACACGCTGTTGATTCGTCAATCCGTCCGACACAATGGCGTCGAAGATTGCGCCGGCCAAGCGATAGATCGCGATGTAGTCTTGAGGCTCAGCGACGATGCGCCCCTGTTTATCTCGTCGGCGAGATCGTTGATGTAGCACTGCATGGGCAGCAATGAAGATAAGCAGTTGCGTGAAATCTCGTCGCGCTCGGATTTCAGTTGTGTCATAGAGTTTCGCAAGCTCACCGGCATAAGGAATGATGACTGTGTGGGGTGCGGTCAGTTGTAGCCATCGTTGCAGAGCTTTCAACGGTTCGAGGTTTAGACTTTGTTGCACAAGGCCACTGTACTTGCGGGCGGTTGCTTGCAGGACAGCCCTCGTCTGTTCTGGATTATCTTTGATCTCTAGGGTGAGTACACGAGTCGCCAGTTCCGGCTCCAGCGTCCGAGTTCCCGTGATGCATAGCCCGGTAGGCCCTTTCTTGACGATCTCACGAGCAATGGTCTCCCCAGAAGCATTTCTCTCGACTGTGATATAGCGGATCTCGTTGCCCCATACCAGAGATCGAACAATTGTCGCGCCGATCGAATCTCCAGAATCTTCTCCACTGTGAAAGTTCAAAGCGGTGGTTTCTCCGATTAGTACGACTCGGTGCTTGAACTCTTGGTCGGTATAGATCAGTGCTTTCTCCGAGCTTGCATCGAACCTGTAGAAGCATTCAGCATCAAAGAGTTGGGATACTGACTGGACCAAGAAGGTCTTACCTCCAGCGGAGGGACCATTGATGTAGACGTTGATGGGGCGTTCCTGTAGCCGACTGGTAAAGGCCAAGTACAGGATCAAAGCATTTTCGCGCTCACCAGCCAGCCCACTCTGTTCCAGAACTTCCGAGATCTTTTCAAGGATGTTGGGCTTGTCGGCCAATCCCTTACAGGCTTCCAATACCTCCACTGCACGCTCTTCTTGCGTGGACTTCGGAGACTTCTTCAATCTCTTCTGTTCATGTTCCCGCCGAAGTTTCTCGATCTCCCCTCGGATAGCTGAAGCCTTGATATCAAGTACGGTCTTAATCCGTCGAATGATCAACTCCAGTTTGACGCCCTCGATAGGAGCAGCAGCAACTTTGGGGAGCACATCTTGATAGGCTTGTAACTGTTGCTTTGGCGATGCAATTTCTAGAGTCTTCAGCACCTCTTCGACTCGCTCTTCGGGTGTGAGGTAAGAAGGTGCTGCTTCGATTAGTTCTAACACTCTCGCTCTACCCTGTTCTCCGAGCGCAACCAAGAAGTCATCCAGGCCTATTTTCTTTTTTTCTGAGTATCCCTCTGGATTGGGGTTGTTTAGGTTGTCACCCGCATGATCTTCTGATCCCATGCTGCTTTCAGTTCCAACCTTAGCTGTCAACCCTCGCTTTCCTGGGGTGGGCAGTGTGAGGATACGTACCTCGCCCACACCTTTGGAGCGCAGTACCGCTGCTAGGCGCTCGAAGGCGGGGTAGCCTTCGTGTTCGGGGGTAATGTCTGAATCGTAGACAAGAGCGATCTTTCGCCCTTGGATGCGTATGCAGTCGAAGTCGGGCAACAGTGGTTCTTGGTCGTCAAGATCATCGCCACTACGCCGCCAGCACCAGATGCCGGATACCGCGACGCAAGCTAGGCCTTCTTGCACAGCTTTCAAACTCTTCTTTTCCCCTTCTGTCACTAGAATCCAAGCATGTGGGTCTTGGGCTAACTGCGAAAAACGATATGGAATGTAGAGTCGAGGCACTGAGCCTGCAGGCTGAGCGTATCGCATTGTTGATCCATCTTTGCGTGGTTGTGGCGGGAACAGCTTGAGTCGAGAATATCCATCTGTGCCAAGATAAGGGATTTTGTAAGCCGATTGGACTTCATCAAGAGGGCCTAGTTTCCACTGACCGGCGAGACGGTCAATTTCTACCGGAGGGAGAATGCTCTCAATTCCCGCTTCAGCTATAGTTTCGTCAGGCGTTGGTGCATGAAAGCTAATCAAGAGTAGATTCCCGCTGACCGTGGCAGGCGGTCAATCCACCCGGTGACTCTGTGGCATCCCCAGATGGGTCATGCGATTGAGGGCGCGACAACGAAGCTGGAACTGGCATACTT
>JACOSB010000013.1 GCA_016179105.1 Candidatus Acetothermia bacterium | reverse complement strand
CCGATGTTTGATGTCAGCCACCTGAATCTAAAGTGTGCCGATTGCAGCAAGGATATCAAAGAGTTGCCGTTCCAGCCTACGTCGGGCCGATCGGTGTACTGCCGCGAGTGTGCCCCGAAGCACAAGAAGACGGGCAGTGGTAGTTTCCGCGGCGGCAGCGGCGGAGGTCGTGGAGGACGACGCTTTTAGTACGTGCAGCCTCACCCAGAGGCTGCACTCTCTCCCGAGCGAGGAGATTCCCATTGTATTTACCGATGTTTGCTGAGAGCATACGAAGAATCCAGCGCGGCGAAAAAACGACGACCTTGCGCTCTCTCAAATACACTTACGCCATCGGGGAGAAACTCACCCTCGAAGGAACGGACCTACTCATCGAGATCACGGATCGTAAGCAGATCACCGTCCCGGACGACCTCACTCCAAAAATCGCCCGTGGTGAAGGATATGAGAGCGTTCAAGAAATGGTGGAGGCCCTGAAAGCGCGTTACCGCGGGAATTATGTAATGCCTCAATGGCTGTATACTTTCACCCTCATCAAATCGAAAACCTCGGTCACGAAGACAGCTGTTTGAAATCAAGAGCCAACGCTTTCCTTAATTGCTTCGTAGCTTCCCTAAACAACCCTCTTTGCAATTTTGTGATACTTTAATTAAATTTGACTCATGGACCCCAAAGAAAATACTGAGAAGAACAGTCAGCAAAACGGCGAGAAAACCCCAGAGACCAAGCCCATTCCCAAAGACCATATCGTTGAGACAAAGCACTCGATCACGATCGGCGGTCGCGAGATCCGTTACACGGCCACCGTAGGCACTATTATTCTTAAAGAGGAAGCAGAAAAGAAGGACGAGAAAGCCGGTGAATCCGAGGGAGAGAAAGCCAAAGCGTCTATCTTCTTTGTTGCCTATACTCGCGATGATATTCAAGACAAGAGCGCTTTTCCCGTCACGTTCTCGTTCAACGGCGGCCCCGGCTCTTCTTCGGTCTGGCTCCATTTGGGGCTGCTCGGACCGCAGCGCGTCTTGATGGACAAGGACGGATTCCCGCTGCCGCCTCCATACAAATTGGTCAACAACGAGCACTCGCTCCTAGAACACACTGATCTTGTTTTTATAGACCCGGTCAGTACGGGCTACAGCCGTATCTTGCCAGGAGAAAAAGCCAAAGAATACCACAATTTTAAGAAAGACATCGAGTCCGTCGGAGACTTTATACGTTTATACACTTCACGCTACAAGCGCTGGAGTTCTCCCAAATTTTTGATCGGCGAGAGCTATGGAACGACCCGCGCGGCCGGGCTTTCGGGCTATCTTCAAGAGCGCTATGGAATGTATCTCAATGGATTAATGCTCGTCTCGTGTATTCTCAATTTTCAGACGGCGCGCTTCGGCCCCGGCAACGATATGCCCTATATTTTGTTCCTGCCGACGTACACAGCGACGGCATGGTATCACAAAAAATTACCGAGTGAATTACAGAAAGACTTGCGCGCGACACTCAAGCAAGTCGAAGAATTCGCATCCGGCGAGTACACGCTTGCGCTCATGAAGGGTGCAGCGCTCTCTGGAGCTGAACGCAAGCGCATGGTCCAAAAACTCGCCAACTTCACGGGGTTGTCTGAAGACTACATCGAGCGCACGGATTTGCGCATCAACATTCATCGCTTCGTCAAAGAATTACTCAGAGACGAGCGACGCACGGTCGGCCGCCTCGACAGCCGCTTCAAGGGCTTTGACCGAGATTCCGCCGGCGAACTCTACGAGCATGACCCGAGTATGTCAGCGATCATGGGACCGTACACCGCGACACTCAACGACTATGTGCGCGCGCAGCTAAAATTTGAGAGCGATATCCCCTACGAGATCTTGACGGGTCGCGTTCAGCCGTGGAGCTTCTCGGACTATGAAAACCAATTCGTGAATGTCGCTGAAACACTCAGAAAAGCGATGAGCATCAACCCGCACTTAAGAGTTTTCGTCGCGAACGGGTATTACGATTTCGCGACGCCGTACTTTGCGACCGAGTACACGTTCAACCATCTGGGCCTAGACAGCAGCTTGCAGAAAAATATCTCGATGGGTTACTACGAGGCCGGTCACATGATGTACATCCATATGCCCTCGCTTCTCAAAATGAAAAGCGACTTATCCAACTTCATGAGTGAAGCGCTTTCACATTCAGAATAAGAATCATATGATCGCGGCGATCACGAGCGAGAGCGCGATGTAAATGCCCGCCGTCATCGCGAGCGCCGCCGTGTTTCGGTCTCGTTCGATCTCGGTCTTAAGATCCGTGTCGGGCAAGAAGAATCCATCGATCACCCACGTAAGCACCGCGAGCACGACCAATCCCTTCACAGCTCCGAACCCAAATCCCGTCAACCCATTAACCCAGCCGTTAAAATCTCCTGAAATACTCCGGGAGAGAATGATCCCCAGCGCGACCAATAACCCTCCGAGCATGAGGCCCGCCGCGCTATTTCCTTTTCTGATCTCACTCAGGAGATTGTAGGGCATGATCCAGTGATAGACCCAACTTAGGCTAATAAGTGCTACTTGGCCCAGACAGAAAAAGACAAGACCTTCCAGGACTCCCCCACCCTCGCCGCTGAATGAACCCTGAGCGATGAGTCCTGTCGCGATGAGAGACCCCGCCTCGACCAGCCCCACAGCGATATTCCCCGATTTGAGCGCTTCGGTGTTGTCGATCTGCGTGACAATCAACTTATCGTTGATGATCGCAGCGATCATCAACAACATGATCAATATGACTCCATAAAGACTAAACCACATCAAATCCGTCAGAAAATCTCCCGTCGAAGGCCCGGTAATCAAACTATAGAGTGCCAAAGGCACAGCCACATAGAGCCCCGCACGCTGGATGCCGACCGCGAGATTGCTCTGCTCTTCGATCTCGTAATCCGCTTTCAGCACCGACGCCGCACGCAGATCGAAGACTTTCTTGGCGATCCACATCAGCACAAACGCCAGAACGACAAAGACCAAATGTTGTAACTCCGTGACGAGATTCATCGCTCACCCTCCCGTAAGTGTTGCTCAGTGTCTGAAAAGATGCGGCACGAATCGACTCAAATTATCCGTGACTAATTGGACCGACTCGCGAATGCCCATGCCAGCGCTTACTCCGTCGATGACCCAGCTACCAAGCACCGGATAATTCCCCTCGATGTTGGGGATGGGTGCTAGGGCTTGGAAGATGTACCCCTCTTCGCCATAATCGCCCCCGGTAGCGAGTGGAGTGCCATTCACTGTATGAACTTCGATATTCGCTCCCTCTCGCGAGAGCAACGGCTTTTTGGCATACTCTTTCATTTGGCGTGGCTCACCGAAATATGCTTCCAAGAGATACGGATGGTTCGGATAGAGTTCCCATAGAATGGGGAGAATGCCCTTGTTGGACCAGAGCATCTTCCAAATGGGTTCAATCCATTGCATCTTGTCGTGCACTTCAATCAAGTCGGGGCCGAACTTTTCATGGACCAGCCATTCCCACGGATAGAGCTTGAAGATGCTCACGATCTCGTGCTCATCCAAATCGGTGAAACATTTGCGCTCCGGATGCCAGCCAATCTGATCGATCAGGAGCGAGAGCGTTTTGATGCCCGCTTGCTCGGCGAGGTCTTGCATGTACGTCACGGTCATAATATCTTCGAAGTCGTCCACGCTCGTCAAGTAGAGCACATCGCCCTTGAGGTACGATTTTAACTCTTGCCACTTGGCCAGAAGCTTTTCGTGAATCGAGTTGAACTGATCTTCTGTGGGGAATAACTCTTGCAGCCAGAACCATTGAACAACGGAAGCCTCCAAAAGCGCCGTCGGCGTGTCTGCATTGTATTCGAGCAGCTTAAGATTGGTTCCGTCGAAGGCAAGATCGAATCGTCCATAAATAGCCGGCGGCTCCTCGTCCCAGGCGCGCTGAATTAATGGGACAACGATTCGAGGGATGTGCAACTCATCAAATCGATTCTTGTCGATAATCTGTTGCCCGGCGTTCAGGCACATCTCTTGGAGTTCATTCGTCGCACTCTCAATCAGATCGATCTCAGGGCTCGTGAACTCATAATAGACAGACTCATCCCAATAAGTTTTGCCCTCGGGCGTATGATAGATCAGCCCGACTTCTTCGACCTTCTTTTGCCATTCGCTCCGAGGAGAAATTTTGATTCGTTTCATAGACTCCTCTTTCGGTTGCTAGCTTCCAGAATGTCCATGTCCGGTGCTCCCGAACCCACCCCGTACAGAATGAGAGAGCCCTTTGGAATAACTTTTCCCGGGCGTGGGCGCATAAGAACCGCCGGAGACGAACGAGCCGGCCCCATTCGAAGTTCCCCCGTAATACCATCGGTACGGGGAGGTATTCCAGACTCCAGGATTCCACCCCGGCTGCCGTTCGATCTGCTCACATTTCTGGTCTTCGACGACCATGTTACTCTTATCGATGCACTGCTGAGCTTGCTGACTCGAACAGCCAGAGAGACTCAACGCGGCCACGGTCAAAAGTCCTAAACCAATGTGCTTCGACTTCTTCACAGCCCCACCTCCAATTCAGTTTCAGTATTCTAACAGCAAACTCCTGCGAAAGGACAATTTGCGATGAAAAGTCAATGTGCTTGCACTCATCGAAGTTCATAGACTATGAGGAAGCTTAAAATTTTTTGGGGAGGAAATCGCTATGGTCGTGCTCTATGAAATTTTGTTAGTGGTTTTATCGTTGCTCAGCGTGGGTTTACTCGTCTATGAAGTCTCTGCCGATCTCTTGCAAGATCAAGTCGCTTTCATCCACACTCTCGATTTCGCGATCGCGCTCGTCTTTCTCGCTGACTTCGTGATCGGGTTCATCAGGGCGAAGAGCAAATGGGAGTATTTTAACAGGACTTTCGCGTTTCAGCATAAATAGGCAGTAACCGCCCGCCTAGCAATGGACCATTTGTAGTCATACCAAGAAACGGCGGTCTGGAGGCGTTGCCATTCTAGCTTAAGAAAAGCCAAGAAGGCACAGAGAATAT
>JACOSB010000012.1 GCA_016179105.1 Candidatus Acetothermia bacterium | reverse complement strand
CGGAGCCACTTTACTCAACTCCATTCCAGAGAACTGCTTCTGACTGGCGACGAGAAAATCCACATAAAGATCGAGGGAACATTTCTGGCGTTGCATACCCCTATCTTACTGTTCATAAACTCAACCGCGAAAGTCCTGCTATTCTATTCTTCCTGAGGTAAAAGACCTCGCTGATACTCTCACAAAGCGTCAAATCTATCCTTTCGACAAGCTGCCTTTAACCTTTTGGGCTTCTATAATTTTCGAGATCCAACTGGAAGATCATACAGTTCTGAAAACAAAGCCAATGCCATATCTTTTGCCGTGTTGTTTTGTCCTTAAGGACCAGATTGAAGAAACAATGAACTGGTGAATCTGTGAACTTGTTTCAACACTCCAATAGTCTATCCACCGGACTTGCCTTCGCGTGTGCTTCTCGAAGGGCTGGTGACGCGGCGTTCACATAGCGCATGGCGGTCTGCACATTCTCCCAACCATAGAGCCGTTGGAGCGTGAAAGTGTCCATGCCATGCTTGACGGCGAGAGTAGCTGAAACATGGCGAAGCTTGTGAGGGCTCAAGCGCATCTTCAAACCGGAGCGTTTTCCTATCTCGATAATGATGTACTGAACATGCCTAGGTTTCAGTATTTCTCCAGTCCGGCTAATAAATAGGTTATCAGCGTATCCTACCTTAAAGCCGCGAACTTCGATCCAGTGCCTTAGAGCCTTGGCAGTCTTAGCTCCCATGTAAACAATGCGATCTTTGGCTCCTTTACCGTGAACTTTAAGAGAACGCTGAAGTAAGCTCACGTCATCCAGTCTAAGCCCAATCAGCTCATTCAAACGCAGCCCACAATCCAACAAGATCAAGAGTATCGCATAGTTTCGACAACCGTATTTCGAACTGGTATCGCAAGCTTGAACCAATGCGACTACTTGGCTCTCATCCAGCATGAACGGGAAGATCTTAGGCATCTTGGGCTTAGGAATACCGTCTAAGGGATTGGCTCTTATCAAGCGCTCGCGCACAGCCCAAGCGAAGAGCGTATGCAGTGTGCGGTAGTGCATACTCAGGCTAGATGGGCGATAGCCTTGTTCAAGCCTTGATGAGAAATACGCTCGCAGCGTGGCAGTGTCAATAGCTTCTAAGGGTACATCTCCTCGTAGGTGTTTAGAGAAAGTGCCGAAGACCCATTCATATATTAAGTGAGTTTTTCTGCTCCTACCGTGAATCCGCGCTGTCTGATAAAAGAACTCAACCGTTTGGGAAAACGTAACGGACTGCTCCGTGAATGACGCCCGCTTCTTCATATTTTTGAGCGGGCAGCTTGCGAAAAAGCATCTTCAATTCATTGTTTTTGCTTCTTCCTTCAAAGCCCGTCTCATAAGCGGGAGGTACTGGGTTCGAATCCCAGAGCCGCCACTATCAAGAGCTAAATGCGCTGACCTCCCCATGCCACGAATCATCGCTGGCTGCATCCAGAGGCTATAATGCTTTACTCCACTGTCACAGATTTGGCCAAGTTTCTCGGCTGGTCTACATCTGTGCCACGCAGCACCCCCACGTGATACGCCAACAATTGCAGCGGGATCGTGAAGAGCATCGGCGTCAATAACTTCGCGGTGTGCGGAATTTCCAGCACATAGTCTGCGACTCGCTCGATCTCTTTGTTGCGGTCATCCGTGAGCGCGATCACGATGCCCTTGCGCGCACGCACTTCTTCAACGTTTGCGAAGACCTTGTCATAAGCTGAGTTTTTCGTGACCAGCACAATCACCGGCATGTTCTGGTCGATGAGCGCGATCGGACCATGCTTCATCTCGCCGGCCGCGTAGCCCTCGGCGTGGATGTACGAAATCTCCTTGAGTTTCAGAGCGCCTTCGAGCGCGATCGGACATAAAATATCTCGACCCAAAAAGAGAAAGTTGGCTTTGTTATAAAAAGTCTGTGCGAGTTGCTCGACTTCTTTCTCTTTTTTGAGCACGATCTCGACGAGTTTCGGGAGTTTTACCAGATTGTCGAGCGCTTCTTTGCGCTTTTGAGCGCTGAGCGTTCCGCGCAGCTGCCCCATATAGAGCCCGAGCAAATTCAGCACTGTGATTTGGGTGAGCGTCGCCTTCGTGGACGCGACGCTGATCTCGGGGCCCGCGTGCGTATAGACGACCCCATCCGACTCCCGCGTGAGGGTCGAGCCAACGACGTTCACGATCGAGACGATCGTCGTTCCCGCTTCTCTCGCTTTTCGAACAGCTGCCATGGTGTCCATCGTCTCACCCGACTGAGAAATCGCGACGACGAGAGTGTCTTTGTCCAAATAGGGGTGACTGTAGCGGAACTCAGACGCCAGCTCGACGCTGATTGGGAGGTCCAAATACTCTTGCCATAAGTATTTGGCCGTCATGCCCGCGTGATAGGCTGTGCCGCACGCGATGAGATAAATCATCTTTGCTTTTTTGAGTTTGGCACTCAGCGGCTCGAGCTCATGGAGCCGCACTTCACCCGTCTCGAGCGCGTAGCGCCCACGGAGCGAGTTTGCCACAGAGTCGGGCTGCTCATGGATTTCTTTCAACATAAAGTGTTTGTAGCCCTGCTTCTGCGCTGTGACGACGTCCCACTCGATGCGCTGGGGTTTTCGTTCGATAATTTTCCCGTTCCAGTCTGTAATTTTTATGCTGTCGGACCGAATGGTGGCGATCTCGCCGTCATTCAAAAAGACCATATCGCGGGTGTAGTTGAGCAATGCTGGAATATCTGAGGCTGCAAAGTTTTCACCCTGCCCCAGGCCCAAGACGAGCGGGCTGCACTGGCGCGCGACTACTACTTCACCGGGCGAATCCTTGGCTATGACGGCGATCGCAAACGCCCCGTGGAGCCCTTGCAAACTTTTGCGCACCGCTTCTTCCAGATGGCCCTTGTAGTTTTCTTCGATCAAGTGCGCAATGACTTCCGTATCGGTCTGCGACAAAAATTCGTGTCCCTTCGCTTGGAGCTTCTCTTTGTAGGGCAGATAGTTTTCGATAATTCCGTTGTGAATGACGGCGATATTCTTTCGGCAATCCCAGTGGGGATGGGCGTTGATGTCAGAAGGCTCTCCGTGGGTCGCCCAGCGCGAATGGCCGATGCCGGTCGAGGCGTTTGACTCTTTATTATTCACCAGCTCGGCCAGCTCGCGTACTTTGCCGGCTTTCTTTTCTATCCAGAGTTTGCCGTTTTCTAATAAAGCAATGCCCGTCGAATCATACCCTCTGTATTCCAATTTTTGCAGCGCTTCGAGAATTAGGTCTTTCGCGCGCGGCTTGCCGACGTAGCCTATAATACCGCACATAACATATCCCTCCTGGTAAAATCCAGTGTAGCATAGTCTTTCGCGTACGTCCAAGGTCGCCTGTCCCGCGACCGGAATGAAACAAACTGCGCCAATGTGATGTAGAATAGTTGGCGCTCCGGAAAAGCTTTGCTATAATCAAACGCCGGACAGAGGAGGTTATGCCCGATGCGCGAAGTAGAGGTCAAAGCCCTGCTCATAGACCCGATACAGAACAGCCCCGTTCTCTTGCTGAAAGATCAGCAGACCGAAAAAGTCGTTCCGGTGTGGATCGGGCAACCGGAAGCGACGGCGATCGCGATGCAGCTCCAGCACAAGGAGTTCCCGCGTCCGCTCACCCACGATCTGCTGAGAACCGTCCTGAAGATCATGAACGGGGAGCTCGACATGGTCGTGATCGACAGCATCCAAGACTCGACGTACTACGCGACGCTTTTCGTGCGCGACAAAGAAGGGCAGGTGCACGAGATCGACGCGCGCCCCTCGGATTCTATCGCGATGGCACTGCGCACGGGTAGCCCGATCTACGTGTCCGACGAAGTCTTCGAAGCCTCGGCGATCGACTTGCCGGACGGCGAAGAAGGGCAGAGCCCCGTCGAGCGCAAAAAATTTCAAAGCTTCGTCGAAGACCAGATGCACATCTCAGACTTCAAGCGCTTCATCCAGTAGCATAACCTACCAAGAAATAACATCCGCGTAGGGGTGGGTTTGAAACCCGCCCCTACCAATTTTTCTTGGCGTCTCGCTAGGTTGAATCGTTATAATGCCGCAGGGTGATGGGGCTATGCTGCGCCGTCTAGAAAATTTGGACGTCCACAACAAGCGCGTGCTCGTCCGTGTCGATTTCAACGTTCCGCTCAAAGACCGCAAAGTCTCTAACGATAACCGTCTGCGCGAGAGCCTTCCGACCCTTCGGTATTTGATCGTGCAAGGAGCGAAAGTTATTTTGGTCTCACACCTGGGTCGGCCCGACGGAAAATTTTTAGACGAACTGCGCATGAACCCTATCGCAGAGCGCTTGTCAGCATTGCTTGGAAAACCCGTGCGCAAGGTTGATGAATGTGCTGGGCCGAGCGTTCACTCGGCGATCGCTGCGCTCAAACCCGGCGAAGTGCTCTTGCTCGAAAACGTGCGCTTTTATCCCGGCGAAGAAAAAAATGAAGAAGCTTTCGCGCAGCAACTCGCCGAGCTCGCCGATGTTTATGTCAATGACGCCTTCGGCACGGCTCACCGCGCGCACGCTTCTACCTATGGCGTCGCCAAACTCTTGCCCTCGGCCGCGGGCTTCTTATTGGAACGCGAAGTGACCATGCTGAGCAGAGCGACGCTCAACCCCGCGCGCCCGTTCTTGGTGATCATCGGCGGCGCAAAAATCTCGGACAAGATCGGCGTGATGAAAGACTTTTTGGGGAAAGTAGACCAATTTTTGGTCGGCGGCGGGAGCGCATTCACCTTCTTGCGCGCCAAAGGCTGGAGCGTCGGCAAATCGATCGTCGATGAAAAGTTGGTCGACGGCGTCAAACAATTCGTGAAAGAAGCCTATCAGCAAAAAGCCGAGGTGATCCTACCCCAAGATTTTAAGATCGCTCCCGAGCTCAAGCCCGGAGTCGAGCGCGGCTTTGCTCCGGCGGATAAAATCCCCGAGGGCTGGATGGGCTTGGACTTAGGCCCCGAGACGATTAAAGATTTTAGGCGTCGCGTGCGTGAAGCGAAGACCATCGTTTGGTCTGGACCGTTGGGCGCGTTCGAGACGCCTCCGTTTGACGAAGGCACGCGCGCGATTGCGCAAACCATCTTAGAATCTCCCCAGCTGTTCGCGATCATCGGCGGAGGAGACACAGCAGCCGCTATCGAACAAGCAGGGATCAAAAATCCCCCAAATATCTATATCTCAACGGGGGGAGGGGCGACGCTCGAATTCTTGGGCGGACGAACGCTACAGCCCATCGAGATTCTAAAAATGTGAGTCGGCTCAGTCGGTAGAACAACGGTTTTGTAAACCGTAGGTCGGAGGTTCGAATCCGGTTTCTCTCTATAGATCAGCACTTTCGCTATCTTCTCCTTCTCAAAGACCGTTGGCCTACCCCGGATTGCTTATTCTAGCGCAACTGACCCCACGCGTGGGCTGGCCTTCGCGTGTGTCTTTCTGAAGGACTGAAACTTCCGCTTGATTCTCCGATGTTTAGTTTCTATAGTAAGATGTATCTTACAAGGAGAACTATGAGCACACTGACCACTACCAAAGTCTCCAGCAAAGGACAGATTGTCGTCCCGCGTGATATGCGCGAGAAATTGGGACTCCAGTCCGGTGATACCCTTGTTTTGGCTCGCCATGGTGATATTTTGGTCCTCAAGAAGCTGACTTTGGATACTCTGCTCGATGAATCGGAGCGTAACTTCCTGGAAGGCCATACGCTCTCCCATGAGGAGACTTTCAAGGACTTTGCGTGAAAGCCGGCAAAGCTTGGGAGTTGCGCTATGACCCTCGGGTGCGGTCTGCGCTCGAAAAGCTACGCGACCGAGCTGTCCTCCGACGTTTGGAGAAGGCTGCGCTTCGACTCAAAGACCGACCGGAGCGCGGCAAGCGGCTCAAAGGCTATGAGAATAGGGGGCTTCGCTCTTATCGAGTCGGCACTCCGGGCGGCGAGTATCGTATCCTTTACCAGCTAATACTAAAAATAATTGATGATGACGTATAAAAGGAGTATCCTGGGAGGAAGAAATGACTCCAGGGAGGTCACCCGATGCGTCATCGAGAAGGAACGATCACAGAGGGTCTAGCCACGCTCCAGCGCTTAGAACAGCAGTATCGTCACCAACCGCAAGAACTAAGGCTCAAAGCACTGCGTCTGTTGAAAGAGGATCCGGAACGAACCCTCCAGCAGGTCGCAGCCTTGCTGGGCCGGTCTTACCGCACGATGCAGCGCTGGTGGTCGATCTATCACCACCAGGGGCTCAAGCGGCTGCTGCAGCTAGGAAAGACCGGGGGGAAAAGACCGCCCAAGCTCAGTGCGCAAGGATTCAGGCAACTGCAAGCCAAGCTGCAAGAGGATGGCTTTGCCGATCTCAAGGAAGTCCAACACTTCCTGCGTGAACAAGCCGGAGTCGATTACAGCTTGCCGGGAGTGCGCTATCTGCTGCGCGTGCGGCTCCAGGCCAAGTTAAAGACCGGACGGACTCGCTCGGTGTGCCAGGATCGCCCAGCCGCAGCGGCTTTTAAAAAAAGGGCTTGGCGCAGCTAAGCCAGGCCCATGGCGACCAGCCAGTCTGGGCCGAAGATGAAGCGCGGTTTGGCTTAAAGACCTGGCATCACCGTCGCTGGATGGCGTTAGGGTATCGTCCGGACTGGGTCGGGCAGCAACGCTATGAGTGGTTTTATCTGTATGGAGCGATCGAACCGCTGCGGGGCCGCAGCTACTTCTGGCTCTTGCCGGATTTGACCAGCGAGTCGGTACGGTTTTTTGTGGAAGAGTTGCGTCAAGAAGTAGGGCAAGACCTCGTGCTCATCTGGGATGGGGCGGGAGGCCATCGGGCCGTGCACAAGCAAGGAGTCCATGGAGTTTGGCCGGTCGCGTTGCCGGCAGCCAGTCCGCAGCTCAACCCGGTGGAGTCGGTCTGGCGGGTCTGGCGCAAGCGCTTAGCCAATCGGATCTTCGAGAGTTTGCAAGCATTGCAGGAAGCGGTGATGGAAGAGTTGAGAATCTTTTGGCAAGAGCCGGAGGTCGTGATCTCCTTGACCGCTTATCCCTGGTGGCGCAAGGCCCTCAAATACACGACATGATTAAATAATTTTAGTATAAGGCGTCCAGAGTGTATTGTTTTTGTTATCTTGATCGGCTCGCGTCAAGAAATCTACGGGCTGTTAGAGAGAAAGACACGCTAGCTCAACACAGTTCTTCTGGCTCTTCATTGAATAACCATCATGCTCTGTGCCTGTTGCTACCCCTCCAGCAACCTATCCACCGGGCTCGCTTTCGCGTGCGCTTCGGAAGCGCGGTGCCCGCCATGTGGACATAGACCTGCGTTGAAAGAGAAAGATGCGAAAAGCTCACTTACGCGCTTGCAGAGAGCGTTTACGCTTGGTATACTGCGACAACTCCCGCCGGCGTAGCTCAGTCGGTAGAGCAACGGTTTTGTAAACCGTAGGTCGGAGGTTCGAATCCTCTCGCCGGCTCAAGTTAATTTCGTAGGGGTGCCCTGGCTGATCGCCCCTACAGAAAAATTCGCAGGGATACTCAAGCGGCCAAAGAGGGGGGTCTGTAAAACCCCTGCCCGTGCGGCTACGCAGGTTCGAATCCTGCTCCCTGCACTGTGTGTTTGCTTTGGCGAGCGCTTTTTTCTATAATGCTCTTAACCAAGGTGGTAGCTTGCCACTACCCGATTGTTCGACAGTGGCCTGTGAACGAGGGAGAGCGAGCTTGGACCGCGCCCATGTAGCTCAGTCGGTAGAGCGTTACCTTGGTAAGGTAAAGGTCACCGGTTCGATTCCGGTCATGGGCTCCAAGCAGTGCGGAAGTCCACGTCAGGGAAAGGCTTCCGAGCTTCTCGGACATAAACGCCGCACGTACATTTAAGTCTGGACATTAGTGAATTTGGAATTATTTTAGGGAGGTTCGCTCATATGGCGAAAGCAAAATTTACGCGAAAGAAGCCGCACGTCAACGTCGGCACGATCGGTCACATCGACCACGGCAAGACGACCTTGACGGCGGCTATCACCAAGGTGCTCTCGTTGAAGGGCATGTCCAAAGAAAAATCCTACGCGGACATCGCGAAGGGCGGCGTCGTGCGCGACGCTTCTAAAATTCTTACGGTGGCCGTCTCGCACGTTGAGTACGAGACCGAGAAGAGACATTATGCGCACATCGACTGCCCCGGCCATGCAGACTATGTGAAGAACATGATCACCGGCGCAGCCCAGATGGACGGCGCGATTCTCGTCGTCTCCGCCACTGATGGCCCGATGCCCCAGACTCGCGAGCACGTACTCCTCGCCCGCCAAGTGAACGTTCCCTATATTGTCGTCTTCTTGAATAAAGTCGATCTGGTTGACGATCCCGAGCTCATCGATTTGGTCGAGATGGAGATCAGAGACCTCTTGAGTAAGTACGAGTTCCCCGGGGATAAAATCCCGGTCGTGCGCGGCTCGGCCTTCCTTGCGATGAACAATCCGAACGATGCCGAGAAGACCAAGTGCATTCACGAGTTGATGAAGGCGATCGACGAGTACATTCCGGAGCCTAAGCGCGAGGTCGACAAGCCCTTCTTGATGTCCGTCGAAGACGTCTTCTCCATCAAGGGGCGCGGCACGGTCGTCACCGGCAAAGTCGACCGCGGCAGGATTGTCCCCGGCGCCGAAGTCGAGATCGTCGGTCTTAAGGGCCAATCGAAGAAAACCGTCGCGACGAGTTTGGAAATGTTCAATAAAATTTTGGATGACGCGATCGCTGGCGACAACGTCGGTATTCTCCTGCGCGGCATCGAAAAAGATGAAGTCGAGCGCGGCATGGTGCTCGCCACTCCCGGCTCGATCACGCCCCACACCAAGTTCGAGGGCGAAGTGTATATCTTGAGCAAGGACGAGGGCGGACGCCATACCCCGTTCTTCACCGGCTACAAGCCGCAATTCTATTTCAGAACTACGGACGTCACGGGACAAGTCTCATTGCCTCAGGGCGTCGAGATGGTCATGCCCGGCGACAACGTGAAAGTGACGGGCGAGCTGATCAACCACATCGCCATGGAAGAGGGTCTGCGCTTCGCCATTCGTGAGGGCGGCCGCACCGTCGGCGCGGGCGTGGTCACGAAAGTTTTGGCGTAAAAGATCGTAGGGGTGCAACATACTGCGCTCTGACGGGGCAAGCATGCCTCGCCTCTACAAAGTTCATAGGGAGAACAGCCATGCCCAAAGAGCATGTGACGCTGGCCTGTACGACGTGCCGGCATCGTAATTATCATACGACGAAAAACCCGAAGAACGCGCGGGGCAAGCTGGAGTTCACCAAGTACTGCAAGTGGTGTCGCAAGCATACGCCCCATAAAGAAGCGTAAGAGCGTAAGCAAGACAGCTCAGGCGCGTAGCTCAATTGGCAGAGCAGCTGACTCCAAATCAGCAGGTTGGGGGTTCAAGTCCTCCCGCGCCTGCTCGAGTAAACAGGCAGTACTAAGAAGGGAAATGAAGATGGCTCAGCAACAACAGCGCGGCAGCATGACGGACCGAGTCCAGGGAGGAATGCAGGCTCTGTGGAGTCGGTTGATGCACTTTTTTCGGGAAGTGCGCATCGAGTTCAATAAGATCAACTGGCCGGGCCGGACCGAACTGACGGCGCTCACGATCCTCGTCTTGCTCACGGTCTTTATGTTGGCTCTCTACATCGGTGTGTTGGATTTCGGGTTCCGCCAAGGTGTGCAGCTGCTCCTAAAACGTTGACCCCCGGTTTATTCTTAAAACAGAAACTCTATTAAAAGAGCTATTAGAGAAAAATAGAAGAGATAGAAAAGAAAGAAGAGAGAAGGAAATTTGTATGAAACGCTGGTACGCGATCCAGACCTACGCGGGTAGTGAGCTCAAGGTCGTCGAGCTCTTAGAAGAGCGTGTCAAGGCCGAGGGACTGGATCGCAAAGTCGAAAAATTCCAGCTGGGCGGGCAAGAGCTGCGCTTTCTCGCGCCCGTCGAAGAGGTCATCACCAGCAAGTCGCGCCGTGGTCGCACCGGAGAGTATCGCGTGCCTTATGACTATGAGCTCCAAGTGGAGTCGAACAAGCGCATCTCCAAAGAAGATGTGTTGGCCGTCAAGTCCCAGCGTTATATGTCGTTCGATGGCAAAGTCAAATCGATGGAGACGCTTCAGAGAGTTATCATCGAGATGACGAACAGAAACGAAGAGGAGTATCTCATTCCCGTCGACAAGCGCATTCGCCGTGACATCAAGACGGGTGAGAAAATTCTGAGCGGTGTCCCGCTCACGACCGACAAAGACCCCAGATTTATCTCGGCCGTCAAAGGCAAGATCGTCCAGCGTGATAGAGTAAAGCGCATCGAATTTATCAAGCTCGAAAAAAAAGAAGACAAGGAAAAAGAAGAGAAAACAGAAAAACTAGAGAAGACAGAGCCCGAAACGGTCACGCTGGTCATCCCCGAAAGATATTTGGCGCGCATCAAAGACGGGATGAGGTTGAAAAAGGGCGATTTGTTAGAAAAAGAAGATAAGATCGAGACGAAAGCCTCGGGCATGGTGAAGATCAAAGAGTACAAAGACAAGCGCGTGGTGACTATTCAAAGAATCGAAAAGAGACGCCTCTTCCCCGGATATGTCTTCGCCAAGCTCGACATGGGTCAAGATATTGTCAATATGACCCAGGGGATCAAATGTCGCTTTGTCGGCAACCCGCCTCTGCCTTTGTCGGAAGAAGACATGAAAGTCGTGAAACGCAAGGCGGGGCTCCTAGAGATGCCCAAGGCCGCTCGGCCCAAGATCGAGGTCGAATTCGAAGTCGGCGAAGTGGTTGAGATTATCGATGGTCCGTTCGCAGACTTCACGGGCGACATCATCGAGATGGACAAAGATAAAGAAGAAGTTACCGTACGCGTCAAGATTTTTGGTAGAGAAACACCGGTCAAGCTGAGCTTTGACGCGATCGAAAAGATCTAACACACGGCAGCTGCAATTTTTAGAGGAGGTTTTTGAATGCCGCCAAAGAAAGTAGAGAACGCCATCAAGTTGCAGATACCTGCCGGAGGGGCGACTCCTGCTCCGCCTATCGGCCCGATCCTCGGTGGCGCGAAGATCAACATCATGGACTTTTGCAAAAATTTCAACGAAGCCACCAAGGAGATGGAAAAGGGGCTGGTCATTCCCGTCCAGATCGAAGTGTATTTGGACAAGACCTTCTCTTTTATCCTAAAAAAGCCGCCGGCAGCGGAGCTTTTGAAGCGCGCCGCGGGCGTTCCCTCCGGTTCCGGCACACCGCAGTCCAACAAGGTCGGCAAGGTGACCAAAGACCAGTTGCGCAAGATCGCCGAGATGAAGTTGCCCGACTTAAACACAGACAACGTCGAGGCCGCGATGCGCACCATTGCCGGGACGGCCCGCAATATGGGCATCGAGATCGTCGAGAGCTGAGGCGCTTGCGCGCTGCTCAGTTTTGAGTGAAGGAAAAATTTATGGACAGAAGCAAACGATATACAGTGCTGAAAGAGAAAGTCGATCGTTCAAAATTTTACACGACGGCCGAGGCCGTAAAACTCGTTAAAGAATGCGCCAAGGCCAAATTCGTCGAGACGGCCGAAGCCGCGTTTAGATTGAATGTTGACCCGAAGAAGAACGAGCACAGAATTCGTAGCACGGTGATTCTGCCTCACGGGACGGGCAAGACCGTGAGAGTTTTGGCGTTCGCCAAGGGCGACAAAGTGAACGAGGCGCGCACGGCTGGAGCCGATCACGTGGGCGGCGACGATTTAGTGAAAAAGATCGAAGAAGGCTGGATGGAGTTTGACGCCGTCGTCGCGACGCCGGATATTATGAGCATCGTGAGCAAACTCGGCAAAGTGCTCGGCCCGCGCGGGCTCATGCCCAGCCCCAAGACGGGCACGGTCACCCCCGACATCGCCACCGCCGTCCAAGAGTTGAAACGGGGCAAGCTTGAATTCAGACTGGACGAGTATGGCAATGTGCATTCCCTGTTCGGCAAGTGTTCTTTTAGCGAAGATCAATTGGCAGACAATTTTGTGGCGCTGGCAGCCGCCTTGATCGATGAAAAGCCCGAAGACATTAAGGGGCGCTTCGTCAAGTCCGTGACGATCAGCTCGACGATGGGACCGGGCGTCAAAGTCGACCCCGATGAATTGGGAAAACTGGTCTCGGCGAAGAAGCTCTAAAGGATCGGTGAAGAGAGATTATGCCTAACCCAGAAAAAGAGCAAGCGGTAGCCGTCTTGGAAGAGCGCTTTAAAAAATCGAAATCTTTAGTCTTTGCGAGCTTTCAAGGGCTGAGCTCGGCGCAGATTGTCGAGATGCGCCGCGAGTTCAAGAAGAACAAATTGGAGTATTATGTCGTGAAAAATACGCTGGCGAACATCGCGGCCGAGCGCGCCGGCATCAAAGACACAGAGAATTTTTTCAAAGGACCCACGGGCGTTTGCATTGCTTATGATGAACCGGCGCTGGCGTTTAAGTTAGCTCATCAGATTTCCAAGAAGTTCGAGAAGTATAAGATTAAAGGCGGCGTCTTCGAGGGCGAAGTCGTGCCGCTCCAAGAAGTCGAGAGCCTGGCCGCATTGCCCACGAGACCCGAACTCTTGGCAAGACTTGCGGGCGCGTTCCAAAGCCCGATCCAGCAGTTGGCGAGCGTCTTGAACGCGATCATCCAAGAGCTCCCCGGAGTCTTGGACGAAGTGCGCAAGCAGAAGGAAGAAACGGAAAAGGCAGCAGCAGCTTCTGCCCCGGCGGCGGCTCCGGAAGCCGAAGCAGCGACCCCGCCCGCAGCCGGCGGTGCGGCGTCTTAACTAAATTTAAATACGAAGAATATTTAGGAGGTATTCACTATGGCTACGGGTGTTCAAGACATCGTGACGGCCGTCGAGCAGATGTCCGTCAAGGAGTTGTCGGAGTTGGTCAAAGCGATTGAGGACAAGTTTGGCGTCAAGGCTGCCTCGGGCGGCGTGATGATGATGCCCGGGATGATGCCGGGCGCGGCGGCGGGCGCGGCCGGTGCCGGCGCAGCCGCCGCCAAGACGACCTTCAAGGTCGTCATGAAGAACGCCGGCCAGGCGAAAGTCGGGATCATCAAGCTCGTGAAAGATATTACCGGCAAGGGTCTCAAAGAGAGCAAAGACCTGGTCGACAAGCTCCCGGCGGTCTTGAAAGATGGCGTCTCCGAAGAAGAGGCCAACAAGATCAAGGAGCAACTCACCTCGCAGGGCGCTGAGATCGAGATTCAGTAAAGACGTGCGGTTGTCTGTATTAACAGCTCAATCTCGTTTCGCAAGGCCGAGCGTTGCTGCTTCGTTCAAGCCGCAGCGCTTTGGTACTTTTATACTGTTTTGCATGGATCATAGCATCAGCAATGGCCCCAATAGCCCGATCGGGAGCACCGAACAGCGGACATCTAGAAGGCAAAACAGTTATTAGGAGTTTACTCACTGAGGGAGGATTATGCGAGTGAGGCGCTCGTTTGGCCGTGTCGGCCAAGTGCTGGAATTGCCGTATCTGTTGGAAGATCAGCGCAAGTCGTACGATTGGTTTTTGGCCGAAGGAATCAAAGTACTGTTCAAAGAGGTTTCACCCATTGCCGGCGAGGGCCGCGAGGGCTTTTCGCTGGAATTTGTCAACGCGCATTTAGATGACTCTCACAACAGCGAGCAGGCGTGCAAAGACAAAAATTTAACTTACTCCGCTCCCTTACGGGTCAAAGGAATCTTAAAACAGAACGGAAAAGCCGTTAAAGAAGACGATCTCTATCTGGCCGATGTCCCGCTGATGACGACGCGCGGAACCTTCGTCATCAACGGGTCTGAGAATACTTTGGTCAATCACTTGACGCGCTCTCCGGGCGTCTATTTCACGAAAGAAGGGCCCCAGGAGTACCGAGCTCATATTCTGCCGGAGTTCGGCGCGTGGCTGGAGTTTTCCTTAGATACCAAAAAGCGCAAAGTCACGGCCAACTTGGACCGCAAGGGCAACATCCCGCCGACGACGCTGCTGCGCGCGCTCGGGCTTTCGACGTCCGACATTATGAAACAGTACAGCGTGGTCATCAATCCCATCACCGAAGAGCGATTGCAAAGACATATCCAGTGGGTCGTCAGCGAAGCAGTGAACAACGGGAAGACGATTGTGCACGAGGGCGAACCGCTCACTGAAGAGCTCATTCCCGCGATACTCAAAGCCAACCCCAAGCGCCTCGTCTTCATCGACCCTTACATTCAGCAGAGTTTGGAAGACGACAAGGCCGGCAGTGCCGATTCAGCGCTTTTGTTGATTTATCGAAAACTGCGCTCGACGGACCGTGCCTCCAGGTCGGTGATGGAAGATTTTTTCAAGCATCTCTACTTCGACCCGGAGACGTACAATCTCTCTAAGGTCGGACGGTTCCTGATCAATAAAAGGCTGGCGCTGCAGCGCTCCGAGAACGACGTCGTGCTGCACGCCGAGGAGATCGTCCTGACGCTGAAAAAATTGTTAGAAGTGCCGTCGAATCCCAACTTGATCGACGACAAAGATCACTTAGCGAACAAGCGCGTCAAGACCCCCGGAGAGACCGCGATGGACGCGCTGCGCTCTGGACTCAAGCGCATGGCCCGACTCACCGAAGACCGTCTGGGCAAATACACACTCGACGAGGAAGAGCCTTTGCGCAACTTAGTCTCGGCGCGCACGATCCAGAGCTCGCTCAATAAGCTCTTCTTTACGGGAAGACTTTCTCAGTTCTTGGAGCAGACGAACCCGCTCACCGAGCTGACGCACAAGCGCCGGCTCTCGGCGCTCGGCGGCGGTCTCAATAAGAAGAGAGCGAAACTCGAAGTGCGCGATGTGCACCACTCGCACTACGACAGAATTTGTCCGATCGAGACGCCCGAAGGCCAGAACATCGGTTTGATTACTTCGATGGCGACCTACGTGCGCATCAACAAGTACGGTTTCTTGGAAGCGCCGTATCGCCTCGTCAAGAACGGCAAAGTGACAGACGAGATCAAATTTTTTATGGCCGATGAAGAAGAGAATTTTCATATCGCGCCCGCGACGACCCCGCTCGACAAAGACGGAAAGATTCTCCCCAAAGATGTCGAGATCCGCACGGGCAAAGAGAACATTCGCATCGTCCCGCGCGAGCGGGTGGACTTGCTGGAAGTGACCCCCGTCGCGCTCGTCGGCGTCTCGGCCTCGCTCATCCCCTTCTTGGAGCACGACGACTCGAACCGTGCGCTCATGGGTGCGAACATGCAACGCCAAGCCGTTCCACTGCTTCAGCCGCTCGCGCCCTATGTGGGTACGGGCATGGAGGCCGTCTCCGCCCGCGATTCGGGATTGCTGGTGATTGCCGAAGAAGATGGCGTAGTGACCTATGTCGACGCGAACGAAGTGATCGTAAAACCCAGCAAGGGCAAAGAAAAAATCTACAAGCTCGTGACGTACGATCGCTCCAACCAAGACACGATCATCCATCAACGGCCTGTGGTCGAAGAGGGTCAGAAAATCGAGAAGGGCGATGTGCTCGCCGACGGCCCCGCCACCGACAAGGGCGAATTGGCCCTCGGTGCGAATGTCTTGGTCGGCTTCATGCCGTTTGAGGGCTACAACTACGAGGACGCCATTGTCTTATCGGAGCGCTTGGTCAAAGACGATATTTTGGATTCGATTCACATCCAAGAGTACGAAGTGAAAGCCGAAGAGACGAAACTCGGTCCGGAGGAGATCACGGCCGACATCCCCGATATTTCTAAAGAAGAGCTGCGAAATTTGGACGACGACGGCGTCGTCCGCGTCGGCACTGAGGTCAAAACGGGAGATATTATGGTGGGAAAGATCACGCCGCGCGGCGAGACCGAACCGACCCCCGAAGAGCGAATTTTTAGGTCCATCTTCGGCGAGCGCAGCCGCAACGTGCGTAACACGTCGCTAAGACTGCCGCCGACGACGGAGGGCGGCAAAGTGATCAAAGTGAAAAAATTTAAGCGCGAGAAGGGCGATGAGCTCGAGGCTGGCGTGAACGAGCTGGTGAAAGTCTATATCGCTCAACGCAAGAAAATTTCTGTGGGAGATAAGCTCGCCGGACGCCACGGAAACAAGGGCGTGATCGCGAAAATTCTGCCCGAAGAAGATATGCCCTTCTTGCCCGACGGACGCGCACTTGACGTCATTCTCAATCCTTTAGGGGTGCCTTCCCGCATGAACTTGGGCCAGGTTTTTGAAGCGCATCTGGGCTGGCTCGCGAGTCTGAAGGGCGAGTTCGCGGCGTCTCCAGTCTTCGACGGTGCGAAAGAAGAGCAAATTCTCTCGGAACTTTATGAGATTCGCGAGCAGAAAGGCTTGGCTGACGGAGACGACCCCAAGTACCCGAACGGGAAAGTCTTGTTGCGCGATGGGCGCACGGGGCAACCGTTCGACCATCCCGTGTGTGTCGGACAGATCTGTCTGATGAAGCTCGAGCACATCGCAGACGAAAAGATCCACGCGCGCTCGACGGGTCCCTACAGCTTAATCACTCAGCAACCTTTGGGCGGCAAGGCGCAGTTCGGCGGCCAACGTCTGGGAGAGATGGAGGTCTGGGCGCTCGAAGCCTACGGGGCGTCGAGCACGCTGCAAGAGATGCTTACGCTCAAGAGCGACGACACGCGCGGCCGCGTGCAGCTCTACAAAGCGATCTTGAAGGGTGATCCCTTCCCGGCCCCGGGGATTCCAGAGTCATTCAAAGTTCTGGTGAAAGAACTGCGCAGCTTGGCGCTCAGCATCAAGGCCTTCGACCATAACGACAAAGAAGTAGACATCGGCTAATTAGCAAAAGACTCGTGGGCGCGCGCAGCCAACGTGCGCCCACGCTAAAATTTCATGCTCAGACCCTTTTGCCTTCTGGATGCCCGGTTGCCGGCGTTCCCGACCAACTTATTTCGTCGATCTATCAGGAAATGATCAATGCAAAACAGTATCACTCGACGCTCTGCCGGTTTTATCTTGTTTCACGACGATGAAGGCAGTCGACGATATTTGTTGCTCCAACATACCAACGGTGCGCATTGGAGTTTTCCCAAAGGCACACGCGAAGCCGGAGAAACTTTTGAGGACACGGCGCTACGCGAGCTTTTTGAAGAGACGGGAATTTCTCAGATTGAGATCATCGGTGGCTTTCGTGAGATCGAAAAATATAGCTTTGTCTCGAACGGAGAACCCGTCGATAAAGAAGTGATCTATTTTTTGGCCCGCGCCAAGCAAAAATCTGTAAAACTCTCCTGGGAGCATCTCCAGTACAAATGGCTCCCTTTCCCTAAAGCCTTAGAGCAATTAACGTTTGGCACTATGAAAAATCTCTTGCGCAAGGCCGAAGCGTTTTTGCAGGGAACGACGACGGCATGCTGAGCTATAGATTTTTCAGACCTGTTCTGCGTTTCAGTCTGTTTTATGCACGCGAACTTCCCCCGCGGTGCGTCTGTTCGATCAGCCTCCTTTGAGTGACCTTTGCCTTATTAGCACGGCACCCCCCGCCGGTGTCAAATTTGAGGTCTTGGAACGCTACCTTGACACTTTGGGTGAGATTCTGTTAACCTGTGAGCGGGAATAGGTTTGAAGGAGGCTTGGCTCTATGAGAATTATCAAATCTGCAGCTATTATCATAGTCAGTCTTGTCATTGTGGCATATTGGGGGCAAAGTGTCCTAGCTTGTCAACCTATTCCTTTTTCGAAGGAAAGAGCCGCGTTATCCATCCAGTTTAAGCAGTTCGGCGGACAATTAACAAAACAGTCACAGATCAGCAAAGTTCTCAGTCACCTGCAGACCACACCTAAAAAACCACTGTTCATAATTAGGTTGACGAGTCAAAAAGCGATAAGGCTTCTCAACAAATTTGAAGCTGGAATGATAAAATGGAGTCAAGGTATGGAAAAACTGTTGGAAAAAATGAAAGAGGCGGGAACGATTCTTGCTAGCGATGCGACAGTTTTGGAACGCGAATTAGATACTGCTAAAGAGCTTATCGATGGACTGATTGCAGACTTGTCAAAATCTCCTCCCGTGTTAGCGAGTCTTAGCAACTTTGCTGAAGCTGCTGACGCTCTTCGGTATGTGAGACATTTTTTCAGAGGAAAATCACCAAGTTGTGGAGTCAACCTCACCACAGAAATGGCAATCAATAGCCCAATTCCCATTTTCACTCTGCAAGGGCAACTTGTCGCCAATGGGGTTGATGAAAGAGCACTCGCTTTCATTGTGGATCGCTTATCCAACGGAGTCTACTTGGCCGTGCGCTCGTATGACGGTGGGCGACGCGAGATCGTGAAGGTCGCTCTTATCCGTTAAGGTCAAATCTCACATTTGAACTGACGGGGCCGGGGTGATAGCTCCGGCCCTTTTTCTTTCACCCTTAAAGCAGTCGCCCCGCTGATGACAGCCTCAGCGGAGTTCAACCAAATCTTATACTAATTTGTCATGGGAATGTCTGGATAAATTGGCGGCAAAGGCTGACTGGAAGAGCCAATCATTCGGACATTTAGAAGGCAAAACAGTATTAGGATGATTTACGGGGAAATTACACCATTCAGGAGAGTAAATCTGTCACTCTGGTGGGCGCAACAGGATTTGAACCTGTGACCTTCCGCGTGTAAGGCGGACGCTCTTCCGCTGAGCTATGCGCCCGTGTAGACTACAACTGCATTTACTTCGCTTTTCTCCTTGAGGTGCTTTTCCCCAAGGGCGTCCGCGTTGCCTACCTCCTTAAGTCCCTAAGATTACAAATCTAGCTCCGGTGAGTCAACTGCACGCTGAGAAGTGAAGTGCGCCCCTAGAGTCGGACAGAAGCGTTAAACAATTTATGATGGAGCCAAAGAGGAGCGCACCGATGAAACCACGACGAACTTTCTCCCCAGAATTTAAAAGCCCAAGTGGTCCTGGAAGTGCTCAGCGGCACCAAGACCAACGCCGAAGCCTGTCGCGAGTACCAACTCAAGCCGGAAATCTTGTCCAAGTGGAAGACTCACTTTGTGGAAAACGCAGCGAGGCTGTTTGAACTGAACTCCCAAAGCAATCCGGAGCAAGCGCGCATCGCCGAGCTGGAACGAGTGGTCGGACGCTTGACCCTCCAGCCGTGGCTGGCAACTGGGACGCAACTTGGATCAAGAGTTAACCCTGATGAGCTAATACTAACAGGGCTTTCGCGGTTGAGTTTATGAACAGTAAGATAGGGGTATGCAACGCCAGAAATGTTCCCTCGATCTTTATGTGGATTTT
>JACOSB010000046.1 GCA_016179105.1 Candidatus Acetothermia bacterium | reverse complement strand
GAAAGCGCACCGACGCCCGCTCCCGCCATGAGCAATCCGTACCCTTGCGGACCGACATTCAAAACTTTACCGGCGAAGAGCGGGAGCAACGTGATGTACGAAAACCCAAAGATGCTCGAAACCCCGACGAGGCTTAGAATCCCAAGAATCGCCGGATGCGCTCGCACATACATCAACCCTTCACGCAAGCTTCGCCAAACCGAGTCTCGTGATTTTCCATTCTTCGAAGATTCGATGCGGATGAGCGAAAGCCCAGCCATCGGCCCGATATACGAGAGCGCATTCAAGAAAAAGCAAAGTGCGGCGGCCATCTTGGTCTCGAGCTCTTCCGAGACCCCAAACCCGCTGTGCAGCCAGGCCGCAAAGCTTCCGAGCAACAAACCCGCGATTCCCGGCCCAATGATACGAGTACTGTTGAAGGCCGAGGAGTTGAGCGCGATCGCGTTCATCAAGTCTTCTCTGCTGACCAACTGTAAGACGATCGCTTGACGCACAGGAGTGTCAAATGCTTGAATAGTCCCTAGAAAGAAGGCGAGCATAGGAATCTGCCAGATTTGGATCGTGCCGGTCACAGCGAGAATACCGTACGTCAGCGCCTGCACGAGCGATGCGGCTTGGGTGAACAAGAGAAATTTTCTTCGATCGACGCGATCAGCAACCACGCCCCCGACGAGCGAGAAGAGCATCACCGGCAGGGAGAAAAAGAAACTCGTGAGACCCAGCCAAAGCGCTGGACCGAAGACTGGGTCGGACTTTGCAAGAGAGTAGACGAGCCAGCCTTGCGCGACCGACTGCATCCACGTTCCGGTGAGTGAGACAAGCTGACCCGTCCAGAAGAGACGATAGTTGCGATGGCGCAACGCACGAAAAGTTTGAGGCCACCGCCGCTCATCTCGTTGGGCTGACTCAGAGATGGCGTGCTCACTCGTCGAGGCACTTGAGTCTATGGATTCGGTTTGCACTTGATCGTCGGGCACGGTGAGTTGCATTTTACCCCACGGTTCGGGAGATCGCCATGACCGCAATCAGAAATATTCATACTTATCCCAATGGAACTGAATTTTGGAACGTCCACCGATTAAATCGTCTTTTCAGCCCAACTTTGCTCTTTGGCCAGAGGAGAGCAGGAGAACAATTCGAACTCGGCAATAGAGACGCGTATAGCGGGGTACTTCTAAAAATCTTCTTATATTGGCCATTTTTCTCTTGTTTCCGAGACTGAGTTATGTCTGTTAATCAGCATTAACGGACATATCTTCGGATGGAGAGCGCAAGGGATGTAGAGGGAATCCACATCCCTTGCGGATTGTGATGAGGGATCGGTTGCCCGTTGCATGCCGAAGGCATTATACCAGACAAATGTCTGGTTGTCAAGTCCCCGCCCCTGATCCGACAGATTGAAAATAGCCCTATAGACAAATAAAAATTCTTTACAGAGATTTATTATTATAAAAAGTTATTTTATAATTCTTTTTCGTTAAAAACATCACATCGCACATCGTTCGGTGGACACTCTACGATAGAGAAGCGTTCTTCTAACAAACGTCCGATGAGGCTCCCGCGTGCCACGTGATGCGCATAGTGCGCGTGCAGACACTTCACAAAGCGATGGTCTTGAATGCCCGCGATACCACGCTCACGCAGCGTCTCTATGAGTCCTCGCTCTTCAAGAAAAGCTTTGTCTTCGGGCTTCAGAAGCGAAAAACGCTCTTTCGCGTAACGCTCGTGATCTTCATTATATTGAACTTGAAGCTCAGGATTTTCTGCAAGTCTCTCTTCAAGCTGTTTGATAACTCTCTGTTCTTCGAGGCGCGAGATTTGCTCAATGATAATCGGACATGTTAACCAAAACGTCGTTGGGAAGGGCTCAAAATTTTCGCCCTCGCGTAGCAACGGATAAACTTGAATGACTTTGGGGTAGCCGTACTGACAGTACGACTCCACTTTCAGGAAACCTCGCGGCGTCCTTCCTATTTGCTTTGCAACGATGTGTTCGTCGTTTTGCATAGCTCATCACGCTAACTCTCAAAAGCCACGTTGTCAAGTCTCAACATCCGACCTGACCTAGCTCATAGCATAATCACTGCACGATTCCTATAATCAACGGAGAAGTTTGAGTGCACCGAAAGGAGAGATAGTCATGGCAGCGAAAAAACCCGCCGATTCTTCAACAAAGACGAATAAGCAAAAGCCCAAAATGTCCCCTATGTTCTTGATACTGATCATCGGAGGAGCCGTCGTTTTAGGCTTAGGAGCCATCGGAGTGAGCTGGTGGCTCTCGCAAGGGAGCCAACCAGCAGACGCAGAAGTGTCCTTCGTTCCGAGCGGCCAACAATTCACGCCCGATATGGGATCGAAGGATGCACCCGTCACAGTCGTAGAATACGCGGATTTCCAGTGCCCTGTCTGTGGCACATTCGCTCACGTGTTTGAGCCTCAGCTCACTAAGCTCTATGTCGCTCAAGGGAAAGTTCGATTCCAGTTTCATAACTATGCTTTTCTGGGGCCGGAGTCTCTCTGGGCAGCAACGGCTTCTATGTGCGCGGCCGACCAAGGCTATTTCTGGGATTATCATAATAAACTCTACAACAGCCAGCGCGGAGAAAATCGGGGCGCGTTCAGCCGGGACAACCTGAAAAAATTCGCACGCGAGCTCAAGCTCGATGGCTCCAAATTCGATCAATGTCTAGATTCGCACAAATACGATAAAGAAATCTCTGACCAGAACCACGCAGCCGAGCAGCGGAGTGTGAAAGCGACACCGACGCTCTTCATCAACGACTACAAGCTAGAAGGCTTGCCGAGGACCTTTTCAGAGTTGGCCAAGCTGATCGATGATCGTCTCCATTAATTTTCTTGTATTTGTATGACGACCTCGGCCCACTCGCGTTTACCATTGACTATCTTATTTCTGGCTCTGATGGGCATTGCTGCCTCCGCTTATTTGGTCTATGTGCACTACTCGGAAACAGCCATTATCTGCTTTGGCGGAAACAAGGGATGCGAGACCGTCCAGAATAGTCCCTACTCTGAAGTCGTGGGAATTCCCGTCGCGCTCATCGGGCTCGCGGGGTATATCGCGCTCGCGCTGATGACCTTTCTACGTATGAAAATCGAAGAGCCAATGAAAACTTGGCTTGTCTTAGCCATTTTCGTCTCTTCGCTGATGGGTGTCTTGTATTCGGCCTACTTGACGTATCTAGAGCTTTTTGTGATCTATGCGATCTGCCAGTGGTGTGTCGCTTCTGCGACGCTTATGATGGTTATCTTCATCTTGGCAGCGATTGACTTATCTAAAACTCTCTATGCATGAAAAAGGATCTTCAAAGTCTCCATGAGATCTACTGAATGCTTTTGTACCGATCGCCTGATTGCTGAGCGCATCACTGATGCTCATTCTGATGAGCTGCTACGAATGCATCGCGATGAAAAAGTCATGGCCACCCTTGGCGGTGTACGCACTGAACAAGCATGGACTCGCGAATTTCTCAACAAGAGTATTGCTCATTGGAACCAGCGTGGCTTTGGGCTCTGGGTCTTTCGCGATATAACGAATGGGGAATTTGTGGGGCGCGGCGGGCTACGCCATATTCTTGTGGCTGGTAGTGACGAGATTGAGCTTGCTTACGCGCTCATGTCCGAGTACTGGGGCCAAGGGTTCGCAACTGAAATTGCCAAGCATAGTCTTCAAATTGGCTTCGAGATGCTTCATCTCACCAACATCGTTTGCTTCACAATGACAACCAATTACGCTTCTCAACGCGTTATGCAAAAAGCTGGCTTCACCTACGAGCGCAACATCATTCACGCCCATCTCCCTCACGTCTTCTATCGGATGACAGCTCTGGACTGGAAGAAGCAACAGAAATCTTAGCAGCGTTTAAGAGCCTCGAATCACGAAAAACATTGAGAAGCACGAAAGGCACCGAAAACTTCCGTGATTCTCGACAGGGTCTTGACAAACTTTCTTTTCTGTGTTATGCTTATGCACATATATGAAAGATCATATAAGTGCAAAATCTGAAGGTGGTCTATGTCACTGAAGCACGCGCTGCTGGGCTTTCTCACCATCTGCCCAGCAACTGGGTATGAGCTCAAGGGAATCTTTGAGAACTCGGTCCAGCATTTCTGGAACGCCGATTTAAGCCAGATCTATCGTACTCTGGACGAAATTAAGACCGAGGGCTTGGCGACCGTGCGCGTCGAGCCCCAAGAAGGTAAGCCGCCTCGACACATCTACTCGCTCTCTGAGAAAGGGCGAGAAGAGTTTCTTCGCTGGCTGCGCGAGCCCGTGAAAGATTTGCCCGTGATACGCAATCACTTCTTATTGAAAATTTTCTTCGGAGCGTTCTTGCAAAAAGAAGAAGTCATTGAACATTTGAAGCGTTATCAGAACGTCCTCCAAGAGCGTTTGGCCAAGTATCGCAAGATTGAGCACATGGCCCCCGAAGGATTTGAGTCTATGCTCCGCAGTAAGGGCATTATTGAAAAGGGCACGGCAGCTCCTTTTGAACTCACCGCTTTGAAAAATCATTTACTCTATGCCATCGCTACACTGCGGCTGGGTTTCAAAATCGCGGAAGCAACCGATGAGTGGTGCACCGAAACGATTAACGAGCTGCAATCGTTAGCTTCTGAAAAATCGAAGACTGAAAAACCAAAGTCAGTGAAAAAACAACGCGCTAAGGGTGCGAAAGTCTAGCGCACCGGACAAGGAGCCATGTATGATCTTAGAAACACAGCGTCTCAGCAAAGTCTATAGCGTCGGTCAAGAGAAGATTCCGGCTCTGCGTGGCGTCGATTTTCACGCCAGCGCAGGTGATTTCATTGTGATTAACGGTCCCTCCGGCAGCGGCAAGAGCACGTTCCTCAATCTCATCGCGTGCGTCGATCGCCATAGCGAAGGAGAAGTGCTTATCGAGGGCCAGGCCACGAGCAAACTCTCAGAGAATCAATTAGCCGAGCTGCGCAAGCGCAAGATCGGTCTCGTCTTTCAATCTTTTAATTTGATCCCTGTGCTCTCAGCCTACGAAAATGTGGAATACCCACTCTTGTTGCTCGGCGTGAATTCTTCAGAGCGCCAGAGAAGAGTGATGGGTTTGCTCGAAGAAGTGGGCATCAAAGATTTGGCCAAGCGCCGTCCCGATGAGCTTTCCGGCGGCCAGCGCCAGCGCGTCGCGATCGCGCGTTCGTTGGTGACCGAGCCCAAGCTCGTACTCGCGGATGAACCCACAGCTAATTTGGATTCTGAGACGGGCAAGCAAGTGATGAGCATCATGCGCCGGCTGAACGAAGACCACAAAGTGGCGTTCCTGGTCGTAACGCATGACCCTGTTGTGACTCAATACGCTGAGCGCACTGTAAAGATTCGCGATGGGCAATTAACCGAGGAGAATAGCCATGTTGTGGCATATTCCGCTGCGTAATCTTTTTAGGAATCGTCGGCGCACACTTTTAGGGCTTGCAATCATCGCACTAGGCACGGCGATGGTCTACGCTGTGCTCGGCTACGTTGACTTTACGATGTACAACATTCGCCTGGGTACAGTGAAACAGTACGGGAATTTTCAGATCGCTTCGCCGCTCTTGTGGGATGAGAAGACCGAAAAATTTGCTTATTTGATTCAACCCGATACGCTCGCCAAGGTTGAGCAGATTTTGAGTAAAGAGCCCGGCGTTGTTGCTTACACGAAGCAATTAAATTTTTCGGGGCTCGCAACAACTCCCAACAAGACCAAAGTGGTGCGAGCGACTGCGCTCGAGCCCAATAACAGAGCTCTCGATTACAACGATCTCGTGGTCACCGATGACAAGGAGCACAAAGAGTGGAATGTGGGCAAGGGGCTCGATCCCGCCGACCAAGGAAAAGTCCTGATCGGGCGGACGCTCGCTAAGGAGTTGCAGCTCAAGCCCGGAGATTTTTTTAGTGTCACGGCGACGACGGTCGACGGCGCGTACAACGTCGGGCCACTCCGAGTGGCGGGCGTCTTTCGATTGAACAATGAAGTCGCTGAGGGTCAACTCATTTTCGTGCCGATCGCTTACGGCAAGACTTTGATGAATACCGAAGGCGTGGCCAAGATTATCGTCAAAGTGAATAACTTAGATGACTCTGTGCGCGTTGCGTCGTCTGTCCAAGAAAAACTCAGAGCTGCTGGCTTGGAACTGGAAATACGCACGTGGGAACAGCTCGCCGAGTTCTATCGCCAGATCAAGGGCTTCTTCGGCGCGCTCTTCGGCTTCTTGATGCTCTCAGTCTCCGTGCTCGTCTTCTTCATTGTCATGCAGGTCTTAACGCTTGCGTTCTTGGAGCGTACCCGCGAAGTGGGCACGATCCGCGCGATCGGCACGAAGCGCTCTCAAGTTTTTTCTATGTTCTTCATGGAGAGCGTGATGCTCGGCGTCTTTGGCAGCTTCACTGGGTTAGTCTTGGGCTGGCTACTCGGGCAAGGCTTTAATGCTCTCGGCATCGGCTGGACGCCGCCCGGAGCGATCGCTCCCGTGCCCGTGAGGCTCAGCTTGACGTTAGGCAACGCATGGCTGCCGTTTATCGTCAGTGCTATCGCGACGCTCTTATCGTCGTTATACCCGGTGACGCGCACGGCGCGCATCACGATCGTGGACGCGCTGCGCACAGCCTAGGAGGTTTACCGTGTTCTTCAAAATTGCGCTGAGAAATGTTTTTCGAAATAAGCGGCGTACGGCCTTCAGCTTGGGCGTCATCATGCTCGGCGTCGCGATTATGTACCTGGTGATTGGTTTCACCACGAACAGCTTGATCTCGATCAAGCATTCTCTAGTAGAAGAGATTGGTTCAGCCCAGATCGCGGACCCACGATTTTGGGATAACGCGGCTAAGGGCTATGAATATCTCATTCCTCTCGACACAGTGGATAGAATCAAAGAATTACTCAAAGACGATAAGCGGGTGACCGGGGTGACGACCCAATTGGGATTCGCGGGGCTCATCGGGAATGAAAAGGGAAGCACGCTACTCATAAGCCGCGGACTCGTGCCCGGCAACAAGATAGAAGACTATAAAGAATACATCACGGATGGACAGCCTTTGCGTGATGATGGATCCCCGCAGATTATTTTGGGCCGCAAGCTCGCCGAGACGCTCAACGTCAAACCGGGCGAGGTCATCAGCATCGCGACGGGCACAACCAAGGGCACGTTCAACGCACTGAGCGCCAAAATTTCTGGGGTCTTCAAGTACAACAGCTTGGCCCAGGAAGGGCAGCTCGGCTTCGTGCCGCTCTCGTTCGCGCAAAAACTTCTCAAAACACAAGGCGCTGAGAAAATTTTGATCCAACTGAAAGATTTGGATCAATCCGAAAATTTTTCCGACGAATTACAGAGCAAGCTCGAGAAAGAAGGCATTAAGCTCCAAGTGAAACCGTGGCAAAAGTTGGCAGCTTTCTATGACTCTGTGAAAGCTTTCTGGGGTGTTTTCTCGGGCTTCAGCCAGATTGGGGTTTTTATCTTAGTGCTCTTTAGTGTGCTTGAAGTCTTGACCATGTCTTTCCTAGAGCGCACGCGCGAGGTCGGCACAGTCCGCGCGATCGGCACCAAGCGCCGCCAAATCTTTTCTATCTTCATGATGGAAGGCGCAGTCATTGGTGTTTTGGGTGGATTATTGGGAGTTTTGACGGGAACTGGCTTGGCTGCGCTCATCAACGGCTCAGGCCTTAAGTGGCTACCACCCGGAGCGATTGAGGGCATCCCTATGGACATTGGTATAGGATTGTCCGTGGCTCTGGCTCCGTTTATCATCGCGCTGATCTCGACCTCGATCGGAACGCTCTATCCCGCATGGAAAACATCTCGGTTGGACATCGTGAAAGCGCTGAGCTACGTCTAAACGCAGCTATCATTGAAAATGTATATCTTCAAAAAAGGAGACAAGACAATGAATCTCAAGAAGTTCGGATTGTTGACAATGTTGGCCTTGGGCGTCTTGGGTGTCAGCTCGGTCGCACAGACCAATCCCACGGATGATCAACTCTTAGACTCGTTCGACAAGGCGCGTTTCCTCGAAGCAACTTCGTTCACGATCACCGTTGAAGTCGTCGCCGATCGCCCTGATGAGACGAAGCAAGCGACCGTGCAGCTCTTCTTCAAAGAGATCAAAGGCGAGCGCTATGCACGCATCGAGTTCTTAGCTCCTGAAGATATGAAGGGCCAGGTGTATCTGAACACTCCGCAGGGAGTCTTCTTCTACCAGCCGGGACTTGCGTCTCCATTAAAGATCAGCGGACGTCAGCAGGTCTTCGGCGATGCGAGCGTGGCTGAGACTGTGGGCATCCAGTTCAAGAAAGATTACAAAGTGAAAGCACGCCGCAACACAACTCTCAACGGAAAACCTGCACTGGAAGTCGATCTGACTGCGATCGACAAGAGTGTTGCTTTCCAGTCCGCCACGGTGACGGCTGATGCTGCGACCTTGAAGCCACTTAAGGCGCGTCTCTTCGCGCTGAGTGGCGATCCGCTCAACGACGTGACGTACCAAGAGTACGCCGAGCTGGACAAGGACTCGTATGTGAAGAAGCAGCTGATCGAGAATCAACTTATTAAGACAAACAAGACATTGCTCAACATCACCAAGACAGAAGCGAAAGATTTTCCGGATGATCTCTTCGATCCCAGCAAGTTAGGCAAGTAATCACTCATGAAGTTTCTGCAAAACTTCCCCCGCGCTCACCACAGGCGGGGGAGGGTGCTCTCATTCAGAATAACGCTATTGCTCGTCGTGTTGAGCGCTTCGTTTGCTTTAGCCCAGCCAGCTTCGTTTCCATCGACAGACGAAGTTCAGCAATTGAAACAAGACGCACTCCGCATACTTGGCACTATCTTGCACGATGGTAGCGAGTCCGATCGTTTGGGAGCCGTCAATGCTTTAGTGCGAAACGGCGGGCAAGAGGTAGTGCCTCTGCTCACACAAGCGTTGCTCAACGACCGGGCGCCGTTCGTGCGCCGCGCGGCTGCTGAAGGGCTTGCGAAGTACCGCTCAGCAGAGGCTGTGTCAGCGTTGAGACAAACCGCGCTCGACGATGAGATTCCCAGCATTCGTTGGGCATCGGGCGTTGCACTGGTTCTGTGGAGCCTCGATGAGCGCGCGATAGTCGTGCGCTTGTTGCAAGAATCTTCGACACTGGCGGCAGCGGCTGTTTCCCTCCAAGACTCTTTCAATCTCCAAAAATTCCCTACCGCGCTCTGGCTCTTAGCCCAATCTGCTTTTGCCAACGCATTCTCTGATCGTGACACCTATAACGTCGTCGAGCGTGCGGCGATGCTTAAAGCCCTCGCGCACATGAACACAGTCAGCGTGACTCCCTTGTTGAGACAAGCATTGAACGCCCTTGAAGAAGACCCGTTTGTGCGCGGTGCAGCCGCGTTCGCTTTGGGTGTGCTCGATGTGAAAGAAGCGGGGCCTGACTTGATTGCCACCCTCGACAGCGATCTCGAAGCGTTGCAACTGGCCGCTGCCAGAGCGTTGGGTCGATTGGGCGATACGCGGGCGATTGCGCCACTCACTAAATTACTGAAAGAAGCGCGCGTCGCCGAAGTACGCGCGGCGGCAGCGACCGCGTTGGCTTCGTTCGGAACAGCTACGCTCTCTTCGCTCGCTCAATCCTTGCAAACCGATGCTTCTCCCAGTGTGCGCCAGGCCGCCCTGCAAAGTTTGGCAACGCTAGGAGGGCCCGAAGCAACGCGTTCCGTGCTCGCCTTTATTGGCAGTGGATATTTGCAAAATTGTGACCCGAACGCCTGCAGCAATCTCGCGCTCGATACTTTAGTCGCCTTGGCAAAGCTTGGCCAAGGCGCATTGGCCGTACTACTCGTGAGCGCTACACTCAATTCAGTTCGTGATAGCCTTCCGTTTCTGTTCTTATTCGCCGAGTCTAATTTAGTTCGTGCTCTCAGCGAAGTGGGTCGTGTTCAGCCAGAACTATTCAATTCCCTCCTGAACGATTCGAGTCCGTTTGTAAGGGCATTAGGTGTTTCCTCGTTATCAAACGTCCAGAGCTGTCTCGCGCGAGACACATTCATTCATATCATCACTCCCAAGGAAGATACATTTGTTCGCCGTGCTGCGCTGGAAGGGCTTTCGCCTTGTGCGGTTTACGATGACATAACTCTCTTCGTGTCATATTTGACCGATCGCGATCGGCGCGTCCGTGTCGCTGGGCTCTCTGCGTTGGCTCAGCACGGAGATACTCGAGCAGTGGCTCCGCTTCGCAGTACGATGAATGTGGAGAGCGTTGCAACCCGCATTGATGCTGCGGATGCTTCATTGACTTACGCTGTTCGCATTATGAAGTTGAATGCACTGCTGAATTGCTCTAGCGCTCGACGCACACCCGACCGAGTCTTGGCGTGTCTCGAACGCTGATTGTCCTCACGTCGTTCCTACCTTGACCACTTGAAGTTCCCTAACATTTCCGTTAAGCTTTAACCGACCGACTGGTCGGTCGGTACACGATGTCGGGACAACAAAACCAAAAAGAAGCGACACGCGAACGTATCCTGCAAGCCGCCGAGGAAGTTTTTGCTCAGCACGGCTACCACGACACCCTGATGGACGAAGTGGGGCAAGTGGCACGCGCTTCCAAAGGCGGACTCTATTTTCACTTCCCCAGCAAAGAAGCACTCTTCTACGCACTCATGGATCGGCTCGCCGCAAAACTCTTGCGCGAGGTTGACGAAGCAATGGTCGGAGAGACGGACCCAGTCTCTAAAGTGCAAAGCGCACTTGAGACTGCTCTCAAAGCTCTTTCGCGCCAACGCCAGTTGGCAAAAATATTGCTCTTGCAAGGCTACGGATTGGGCTCGGCTTTTGAGAAAAAGCGATTAGAAATCTACGAGCGCTTTGCGTCTGTGATCCGCGAGCACTTGGATCACGCTGTGAAAGATGGATCCTTGTTACCCATAGACACTGAAGTTACGGCGTACGCGTGGGTCGGCGCGCTCAATGAACTGATCGTCCGCTGGATTCACACAGGAAAACCCGATCCGATCAAACGCTCTTTGCCGGTATTAACTACTCTCTTTTTGCAGGGCGTCAAGGCTGAAGCGAAGACACGAACCAAACGAACGAAATGATTCTGAAAATTGCTTAGGAGGTTGTATGAAAATATCTCGTCGCAGTTTCCTTAAACTTTCCGCCGGGACAGTCGCGTTAGGAGCTGTAGTCGGATACACCGGACACGCGCAAGGCCGTGCGATTCTCATCGGGCATCAGCTCGATCAGACCGGAGCTGTGGCCGCGTTTGCGAAGTGGCACAACCAAGCCATCGCCGCGGCGATCAAGCGACTCAACGAGCAGAAAGGCATCGCTGGCCGTCCCGTAGAGTTAGTCAACTCTGACGATTCACAAACTCAACCCGCAGTGGGTAAAGATCAGTTCGGGAAGTTAGTCAATCAGAAAAATGCAGATTTCGTGATCGGCTCGGTTTTTTCAGGAACGAACATCGCGACGGCGCCGCTCGCAAAAGAATTGAAGACCGTCTACTTCCCTCAAGGCATCTCAACTCCGATCACCGGCGATCAAGGGAATCGTTATATCTTCAAAAGCTATCACTCTGTCCGCGCCGCCGTCGAAGCGAGCTATCGCTGGGCACTCGACAATCTGGGCAAGCGCTGGACGATCGTCGCTTCTGACTTAGAGTTTGCGCAGTCGCAAGCCCAAGATTTTTCAGCCAAGGTCAGAGAAGCCGGCGGCATCGTGATCGACATCATCACCGTGCCCTTCCGGACGCCGGATTTTTTGAGTTCTCTCAATAAGATCAATCTCTCCAAAACTGAGGCGCTCTATCAAGCCTTCAATGCCGTGGACACGGTGCGCTTCATGCCGGCGGCGTTCGAGTTCGGGATCACCCGTCGCGTGCCTGTGTTTGGTCTCATCGAGGGCGTCGACGTACTAGACGTGAACACGCCTCCCTACGAGGGCGCGTACTTTGTCACCAGCTACCCGCGCCGCGCCGATCAGATTCCGAGCGAGCTGACAAAACTCGATGCGTCTTATCGCGAGCGTGTCGGCATCGGCACTGAGGGTAAAAGTCTCGACGGCAAAGAAGTCGTTCCCATCGCAGACTTGTTCGGCTCTTGGCAGGCGGTCTCTTTGATAAAACTCGGCGTCGAGCAGAGCAACTGGCAATCGAAAAAAGACAACCCGGCTTTCATCCAAGCGCTCGAAGTGAATCGCATCCTGAAAGCCGAAGAAAGTTTCCCGCAGGGCGAACAGTTCTTGCGCGCACAAGACCATCTCAGTTTTCACAGCCACTACATCGAGCGCGTCGAGAACGGCAAACTGAACGTGAAAGTGCGATTGCCCGAGGGTCTGTACACGCCTCAAGTGGATTACACCAAAGAAGCGTTCTGATTCTGTAGGGGCGGGGTGACCCCGCCCCTACGAATATGGATTTTTCCCAATTTCTCTTCCAATTGCTCAACAGCTTCATCTGGGGTTGGATTCTCGCGCTAATCTCGCTCGGTCTGAGCTTGGTTTACGGAATCACGGGGATCATCAATGTTGCCCATGGCGCCCTCTATATGCTCGGCGCGGTCATCGGTTGGTACGTGATCCAAGCGACCGGCAATTTCTGGCTCGCTCTACTGGTCGCGCCACTCGTCGTTGGACTGCTGGGCATCGTATTAGAGTTCGTCGCTTTGCAGTCTTTACATGGCAAGCCTGCTGTCACGATCATTGCGACGTTTGCGCTGATGTTAATCATCCAGCAACTTGTGCTCATGTACTTCGGTGGCACGCCTCAATCTGTCGATAAACCGTGGCAGGCGAGTGTCGAGATCGGCGACCGCTCTTATCCTATATATCGACTTTTAGTAGCAGGGCTCTCGGCAGCGATGCTACTGGTCGTGGGGGTGCTACTTTACCGCACCAAGCTGGGATTATGGATTCGCGCTGTGCGCCAAAATCAAGAGTTGGCACTCACGCTCGGTATTCCTGTTCCTGTCATTTATTCAGCCGTTTTTGGAATGGGCTCGGCGCTCGCGGCCTTCGCGGGCGTGCTCGCTTCTCCCATTGTTTCTGTAGATCATCAAATGGGCTTAGACATCTTGATCACGGCGTTCATAGTCGTGATCGTCGGCGGGTTGGGAAGTCTCAAGGGTGCACTGATCGCTGCTATTTTCTTCAGTTTGCTCGAAGGATTTCTCACTGCTGTGCCGGGCGTTGACCCGACGCTCGCACATCTTGTCGCGCTGCTTGCGATGGGAGCTGTCTTGCTCCGGCGTCCTCACGGATTTTTCCCCAGCACCGCGGTGTCAGCATGAAAGACTCACTCCAACGGCTCTCGTTTGCGTTCGCCATCGCAGCGTTGACGATCTTCCCTTGGTTGGGTAATTCTTATCAGATCTCTTTTCTGACCTCTATTCTGGTCTGGGCGCTCTACGCGCTCTCCTTCGATCTGCTCTTCGGTTACACGGGGCTTCTCAGTTTGGGGCATTCTGTATATTTTGGGCTGGGCGCTTACGGAGCCGCGCTTGCAATCAAGCAACTTCATCTCAGTCTTTGGCTGGCACTCCTGGTGGGCATGGGTATAGCTCTGCTTGCCGCGCTCGCGATAGGTTTATTCGTCGTGCGCGTCAAGAGCCATGGGTTTATCATCATAACTGCTGTGACTTCTCTTGTCTTTTACTTATTAGCGCAGAGTGGGAGAGAGCTGACGCACGGAAATGACGGTTTTAGTTTCACCACGCCGCCAATTGTCTTCGGTCTCGTAGACTGGAGCTTCAGCAACCCAATTGTACGCTTCTACTTCGCGCTGATCATTGTGACGTTGGCCTTTCTCGCGCTCTGGTGGCTCGTGCGTACGCCGTTAGGCCAAGCGTTTCGACTGATCCGTGAAAACGAAGTGCGTGCAGAAATCATCGGCTATCCCGTGACGCAGCTCAAGTTTATGGCGTTTGTAATCGCGGGGACATTCGCCGGATTCGCGGGAGCGGTCTATGCGCTCACGAACCGGTTCGTCTCGACGGAGCTGTTTCATTGGACCATCTCGGCCGATGCGATCATCTGGACTCTCTTTGGCGGAGCCGGCACATTGATCGGTCCCGTGGTCGGCACGGGCTTGCTTTTCTGGGTCAAAGAATGGCTGAGTGAAGTCTGGAAAACAGGGTATCCGCTGCTCGTGGGCTTGGTGATTCTCTTATTGATACGGTTCGCGCCCGACGGTCTAGTCGGGCTGGCACGTAGACTCATCGGCCGAAGGAATTCAACGTGACCCTGCTGGAGACAAAGGAGCTAACCAAAAATTTTGGTAGCCTACGGGCGATCGATCGCTTGAATTTTCTTTTGGCATCAGGAGAAACGAGAGCTGTGATCGGCCCCAACGGTGCGGGCAAGACGACACTCATCAATTTGCTCATGGGTGAATTATCTCCCGATGCGGGCGAGATTTTTTTTGAACGTCGCAGAATCTCAAGACTATCCTCGCATCGAGTTGCTCGCCGTGGCATCGCGCGCACGTTCCAGATTGTGAATCTTTTCCCAAATCTGACGGTCGAAGAGAACATTCGTGCAGCGGCTCAAGTGAGTCAGTCCTGGCTGAGATGGTCTCGTTCGGCACGGCAAATCACTGAGCGTGTCTTGACTCAAGTAAGGCTACGGGACAAGTCTGAGCAGCGCGCCCGAGAACTCTCACACGGCGATCAGCGATTGCTCGAGATCGGCATTGCCTTGGCTCAAGAGCCAAAGCTGCTCCTGCTGGATGAGCCAACGGCAGGCTTGAGCCCGGTAGAAACTCAGGCGATGATCGAACTGATCGGCCAGTTAAAGAAGATGGCGATCTTGATCGTCGAGCATGATATGAACGTCGTTCTGGCTCTCGCGGACAAGATCACCGTGCTGCATCGTGGGCAAATTTTGGCCGAAGGTCTTCCAGCGGAGATCCAAGCGAACGCCCAAGTGCAAGAAGTTTATCTGCGTATGTCACAATTCATACAAACGAAGCGAGATTGACGTTATGCTGAGACTCGAAAACGTCCATGCGTACTATGGCCAAAGCCACGTTCTTCAGGGAATTTCTCTGCAGGTCCAGCCGGGGGAAATTGTTGGGCTACTCGGGCGCAACGGCATGGGCAAGACGACGACGCTCAAGAGCGTGATGGGACTAGTCCAAATTCGTGCGGGTCGTATCCAGCTGAATGAACTAACTATTTCGCGAAGGCCTGCACACCGAATAGCTCGTTTGGGCATCGGATATATTCCTCAAGGGCAGCGAGTTTTCTCGGAGTTGACGGTTTTGGAAAATCTGCAGCTTGGCCTTAGCCGAGGCAGATTAAATGGTGCTCTGTTAGACAAAGTGACTCGTCCTTTTCCTGTGTTGAAAGAGCGCTTAACCCAAGCGGCGGGTACGCTCTCCGGCGGCGAGCAGCAGATGCTCGCGATCGCCCGTGCGATGCTCGCTCAACCAAAATATCTCTTGATGGACGAACCAACAGAAGGACTGATGCCCTCAATGGTCCAAGCACTAGAAGATCAGATTAACGTGATGAAGAGTGAAGGACTGGGCATCTTGATTGCAGAACAAAACGCTGATACGGCGTTAAGAGTTTGCGATCGCTTCTATATTTTGGAGAAAGGGAGCGTCCGCGCTGAAAGCCTCACTCATGAGACTTCGTTAGAACAATTACAAAAATACCTGGGGATTGGGCTATAATGACTTCGTTAAAGGAGGCAGCAATATGACCTGCAACATCGATAGACGAGGGCGTTGGGCACGCGGAATCCCCGGGGTGCTACTCATCATCGGAGCACTGATCTGGCACTGGGTGGCCTCTGATGCTGGAATCTGGATGAATCTCTTGCATTTACTCATCGGTCTCGTCGGAGCATTTATGATTTTCCAAGCCCTCGCCGGCTGGTGCGCGATCCGCGCGATGGGCTTTAGAACTCCGTTATGATTTATTGCTCACGGGGCAATGCCCGTGAGCGTGAGCGCCGTCAAGGCAGCGACCATTCCGGTCACGCGCAATTTCTCGGGGTCAATTTTCTCGATCGTGTCGTCCGCTCGATGGATTGTCTGAATACTGTCTTCCCATTCGAATAGCACCGCCGGTACCTTCGCGTCCAAGAAAGGCTCGTGGTCTGAGCCACCGCCGCCGTTCTGGGTATTCACTTGAAGTTTCAAAGCTTCTCCACTAGAGCGAACTGTTTCTAATAGCGAGTTGGGATCTCCTTCAGAATTCAAATGCGTGCCCTCGCCTCGCCCGACTACGTCCAAGACCAGAGAAGCGAGCGTTTGGCTCAACGAATATTTTGGATTTTTTACATAAAAGTCTGAGCCGACCAAGCCAGCTTCTTCAGCACCCCAGCCTACGAACAGAATCGAAGCTTTTGGACGAACTCTCTGGAAGATCAAAAGCTGCGCGATGGCCATCACGACCGAAGGGCCGGAGGCATTATCGTTCGCTCCTTGAAAGACAGTCCCGTTGGGGTCGCGACCGACGTGGTCGTAGTGTCCTCCAATGAGCACGACTTTATTTTTCAGTTGCGGGTCAGTTCCCAGCAAAAGTGCCAAGACATTGCTGACGGTCACGTTCACAATGGGCTGTAATTTGATCGACATGCGCACCCGTACGCCCGTCGCGAACGGGCCTCGATTCGTGACAGCATCTACAGATTGTCCGGTTCTTGCCAAGATCGCGTTGACCGTGGCGCGCGTCAGAGTCATGGAGGGAATATTTTGAGATGCCAGGTCGATGAGGTACGAAGATTTTATCTGGACTCGAACATCATTGGAGGCAAGGAAAAGGATTCCTAGCGCGCCTTGGCGGAGCGCTTCGGCGACGATCGCGCCTGTGTTGCCGCGCCTCGTGATGAGAGCGATCTTGTTCGCCACATTGACGGAAGAAAACTCGCCGTGGCTGCCAGCTCCAACATAAACAACTTCGGCTTCGGCCCGACCCTGTCCAGCGTTTCCGAAAATAAACTCACGGAAATCGAGACGATGTTGGAACGTTCTCACCGTGCGTCCCGCCTCATCGAGCAAGGTCAACTCCGGGGTCTCCGCCAGCTCTAAATAGGGCATCTCAAAATTCTGAAAATATGTTCCGTGGTCGCCCGCGGGTTGCAAACCCATCTTCTGGAACTCCGTAGCGACAAACTCAGCAGCGGCGCGCCCACTAGGGGTGCCCGCACGTCGGCCTTCAAACTGCGTAGCCAATATTGTGTTGTACTGAAACGCTAATTTTTCGTCGAATTTTTGGACGAGCTCAACGAGCGAAGGCTGTATGCCCGCCGCTGTTATCAAACTCAGCCAACCGAGGACAGCTACCAATAAGACGAGCTTGAAAATATGACGTAGGATCAAGCGCATAGAATGTAGCTTCACCCTTCTTCAGAATAGCTGTATTTTAAGGGGATGTTTCGGGAGAAGCAAAACCCAGCTTATTTTTCGTGAAGCACTCTATAAAAATGGGAAAGTTTAGACGGCGACGTGCGCCGGCTGGGCGCGATCCATGAATTCCCGCAGAGTTTGGGCAAATCGCTCGGGTTGCTCGATCGGCGGCGAATGCCCGCACTGCTCGAAGAAGACAAGTTTTGAGTCCTCGATCGACGATTCGAATTCGTGCGCGACGTGCGGAGGCGTCACTTCGTCCTGCGCGCCCCAGACGAGCAGCGTCGGCACGCGCACGTGTCCGAGCGCTTCTTTCATATAATAGTCGCGTGTCGACTTGGCGATGCGCAAGAGAAAACGCACATACTTTCGATCCCCCAAAGACTGAAAAATTTCCTCGACCATCTCCTCGGTCATGAATCGCTCGTGGTTGTAGAAAATTTTCTTTCCCTGGTCGCGGATGAACTCTTTGCACACTTTGGGAAGCGAGCCACTCGTGAGGCTTCGCTCATAGAGTCCAGCACTGCCGGTTAATACGAGGCGGTCCGTGCGCACGGGATAGCGCAGGCAAAAATCCAGCGCGATCTGGCCGCCGAGCGAATTCCCGCACAACGCGGCGCTCTCGATGTTCTTAGAGTCCATAAATTCGCGGACATACTCGGTCAGTTGAGGAATCGTATAGAGGCCATTGCAGTTATCTCGATGGACCGGGAGTCGGATCGCGACGACGTGGTAAGCGAAAGAGAGTGCATCGATCGTCTCTGTCCAATTCTGGGGACTGCCGAAAAGCCCATGCAATAAGAGGACTTTCTTCCCCTGCCCCTTCTCTATGTACTCAAAGGAGCTTTGCATATTTTTTCTTCACCACGATTCAGGATTAAGCAGCCCTATTTTTCTATTCCTATCTTAACAAATAACTAAAAAAAAGTCAACCCCCTTGAGACTCTATGAGACTCTAATGGTTGCACTGCAGAGACAGAATTTTTATAATCCGAAGCACGAAAGTGTTCGATATGAACATAAACATTAAATTCTTCAGCACGCTCCGCGACATCGTGGGAAGCCCAGAGCTTCTGTTAAAGACAGACGCTGTCACAGCCGGAGAACTCTGGGTCCAATTAGAGAAAAAATTCCCCAAGCTTTCTCCGTTCAGTGCCTCGCGGGCGGTGGCGGTCAATCACGAGTACGTACGCGCCGATCATAAATTACACGAGGGTGACGAAATCGCGTTCTTTCCCCCCGTAAGCGGCGGATAATTATGTACTTTCTGATCACCGAGCGCCCTATCTCAATCGAAGCAGCGATGGCTCAGTTAGACCTACGCGGCATGGGCGGCATCGTGACTTTCAGTGGAGTCACTCGTCCGACGGACTCGCTGGGTCGAGCACTTTCGCACATTGACTACGAAGCCTATCAACCGATGGCCGAGAAATTTTTGAGAAAGATCGGCGAAGACGTGCGCGTTCAGTGGGGAATCGAACAACTGGCGATTCTCCATCGTGTTGGACGTGTAGAGATTGACGAGCCCAGTGTCGTGATCGTCGCTGCTGCTTCGCATCGCAAAGAAGCTTTCAGGGCTTGCGAATATGCGATCGATACACTCAAGAAGATTGTCCCTATCTGGAAAAGAGAAGCAGGAGCGGAAACTTTGCTGCAAAAATAGCGAATTTAACTGAACTTACCTCAATTTTCATCACAATAATTTCAAGTTTTGCAACAAAGGCAAGCTGTCCTATCATTGAAATACTTCTACACAGCATTACTTTACGATGATCTTTGCTTCTTCTCCCATTTTACGGTGCACATGAACGCCTTCTCTGAGTGAACAGTAGATCGCATATTCTCCCGGGACTAATCGTAAGGTCCAATTCTGGCTAAGGCCTGGTTCGATCGGGGTGCGACGTAACTCTTCTATTTTTTTGCCGTTTGCGTCTACGCGCTCCAGGACGATTTCATGAGCGTGCTTTCCTTCGTTAATAATAATGATCTCCGCCATCTCTTGTGAACTTACGTTGATAACTTTAGGAGTCATTTTTCCTTCACTCACAATGAAGGAAGGGGTCTGAGTGGAAACGCCCTCTCTATTGTTTGGCGGTATGGCGCGGTAACTAAACAGGATGAGGACAGCCAGGAGAGCAGTTGCAGCAATAGCCAACAACGCAGCGATAATATTACTCATTCAAAGGTCACCTTTTGATAAAGAAGCATAGCATTACTAATGCTTTCTGTCAAATAGGTGTTAGATTCGAGGGGGGGAGAGGGCTTGGCGAGGGTGAGGCAGTCTGAGGGCCCCAGGAGTTAAAACGCCAAGCTCTCTCCCGGGCTTCGCGGGTAACCGGCTGGTCTGGCCCAAGAGAGCCGTGACAGATTTACAAACGAATCTTCCGAGAGTTTCTCTTACCCATCTCTGAAAGTGCCAAGGTTATATTGTGGAGGCAGGTTTGAAACCTGATTCAAGGATTTACTAACCCTATGCACTAGGTTCTTATAGACGCACGAGCGCGGCCGCCCAGTGAAAGCCCGCGCCGAACGCTGTCATCAATACCAACTCTCCAGGCCGAATATGCTCGGTTTGTAACGCTTCGTCGAGCGCGATCGGCACGGAGGCCGAACCCGTGTTCCCGTAATCCTGCACGTTCACATAAACTTTTTCGAGAGGAACTTCGAGCGCGTTAGCGACCGCCTCGATGATGCGGAGGTTAGCCTGATGGGGAATGATGAGAGAAATATCTTCCAAACTGACTTGCGCTTTCTCTAAGACAACCCGAGCGGCTTGGCTCATCCGCACGACCGCCTCGCGAAAGACTTCCTTGCCCTTCATCACGATCGGCGGGTAGCTCGGATCGGCAATCATTTCGGCAGTGATGGGTCGACGCGTCCCGCCGATTTCAAGTCCTAAAATATCGGCTTTGCTCCCGTCAGTGCCCGCGTATGTAGCTAAGATCTCGCTTTGGCTCTTTGTTTCTGCGACGATTGCTGCCCCGGCTCCGTCGCCAAACAAGACGCACGTGTTGCGATCCTTCCAGTTCATCATGCGCGAGAACAGTTCGACGCCCGCGACCAAAATTTTTCCGCCCTCACTCTCCACACGAGACTTGGCTACCGCAAGCGCTTGCACAAAACCCGCACAGCCGCTTCCTGCCAAGTCATACGCTGGGACCTCATTGACTCCTAGCTTATGCTGCACCAGCGCTGCTGTATCTGGAGTGTACAGTTCGGGCGTATCCGTCGCGACGATAATCTCTGTCAAATCTTGTGGGTGCAAATTCGCACGCTGAAGGGCTTTTTCGGCCGCGCGCATCACTAAATCTGAAGTATTCACTCCCTCCGGAGCAAAGTGGCGCTTTTTGATGCCCGTGCGTTCGGTGATCCACTCATCGCTGGTCTCGATGAGCTTAGTCCAGTCCGCGTTGGTCATGATGCGCTCGGGCAAGTACGAGCCGACGGAGAGAATCCCGATGCCCATTACTTTTGGCTCGCTTTCGTTTTTTTCTGTTTCTTCTTCTGGGCAGAGCGAATCTCTTCGAGCATATCGACTGCGACGCGCAGGTGAGGGATGACGATCGAGCCGCCCACGATGAGCGCCACGTTGAAGACTTCAAAAAATTCTTCATCGGTTGTCTCCAACTCAGCACACTGAATCAAGTGATAGGTGATGCAATCGTTGCATCGGAGCACCATCGAAGCGACAAGCCCCATCAGTTCTTTGGTCTTGGCGGGGAGAGCGCCGTCGATATAGGCTTGAGTGTCGAGCGCGAAAAATCTTTTAATCTGAAGATTCTCGCTCGCCAGAATCTTTTCGTTCATGCGTGAGCGAAATTCATTGAAGGCATCCAGCTTGGTCGGCATTTGGGCTTCCTCCTCGGCTATAGGCACCGGGCAAGGCGATCCTTGTCCCTACGGCTGGGCTATTCTAGCTCTTGCGGGGCCCGACCGCAATAATGCAAACTGATGCGCACACACACGCTGGATGACAATCAGGTAGACGCACTGATTTCTCAAGCTCCTAAGCGCACCAGGGCCGAGAATCGTGATTATGCGATGCTTTTGGTGTTCTTGGACTAAGGTGAGTCTGTCAAATCGGCTGCGTAGTCCATCCGATCGACAACGGGCAATCTCAAGCACTCCTCCAGCACAAGCACGAAAACAAACGAGCAACGGATAACAGACGGCGAATGGATAGCTCCGGCAAGATCGACGAACGCAAGTTAAATGATCTCGCAGTTGACATCGCGATGGCGGGCACGCAGAGCCAGGGTGCCGCCACGGCCGGAGACCTGCACAACATCCCCAGTGTCAATCTCAATGATTACGGTGATAGAGCGCCGAACCGTGAAGCGGATGTCTGCCTCGCAGGCAAGAACTTCGTCCTGCCCGTCGTCGTTAAAATCACCCTCTATATTATCGAATGAGACGTGGAAGCTGTCGGTGAGCGTGCCGGTAAACTTAACCTTGACGAAGCCCAAACTATGAGAACTTTTCTTTGATGCAAACGTGTCGTCTAAGAACTCGAATTCGCACTGCGGCCGACGCGCAAACGCGAGCAGATCGATATCGACAAAGCCAGCGTCTAAGACTTCAACATCATGGCCAATCAAGAGATCCACGAATATGTCCACTAAGAGCGGATCGGCCAGCAGAGTTTGTGAGCAGTGGAGCACACCATCGGCGATGTGATCGCCGTCTAGGTCAACTAGTTTGTCCCGGTAATCGCCATTGATGGCATCGCGGAACTCGCCCGAGAGAATGAGTGTTTCGAAATCAAATTCGTTGATATGGCGCTTCCCTGCGGATTTCTGCGGACCAGCAAGATGAATCTTGGTTGGCATTTCGTCAATAAAGTTCTGAGAGCGGGTCAGATCTGGCAGTTGGATCGGGCCGGTCTGGGCGGATCTTACGGATGAGCCAGTGATAGGAAGCGCAGCGATTACGGGTGACTGGCTGACTCTGACCATACCTCTTAATATCACCAGTTTTCCCTGGTACTTGCTCTGTTGGCTGGAGGCATCCTTCACCGTGACGTCATAGAGATAGACCCCATTGGCAGCAAGCATCCTCTGGTTATTCCCCAGGTGCCACTCCAGCACAGATCCATGAACGGTGCCAGAGTCAACTAGCTTCTGACCAGCCAAGGAAAGAATCTCCACCCGCAGCTCTTGCACTGACCCGTGAGCTTGAAACCGGATGAGATCTTTGTAAGCTGTGACCATTAAGTTGACAGGCGATGCAAGTGTACTCCACGCTAGCCCTAAGACTGACACCAAGGTCAATAGACATCCAGCCGCTATCTTCTCCCTCCACATGGGCAACCTCCTCTAAGCTTGGCAGAAACCAGACACAGGCTTAGTTAATAGATTGTTTGATCCCACCAGTTCGTCGAAGTATAGCTTCTCAAAGACTAGAAGTCAATGTTCTTATTAACGGGACATCTTGAAAAAGTTTTAGTCAGGACTTTCGCGTTTCAGCATAAATAGGCAGTAACCGCCCGCCTAGCAATGGACCATTTGTAGTCATACCAAGAAACGGCGGTCTGGAGGCGTTGCCATTCTAGCTTAAGAAAAGCCAAGAAGGCACAGAGAATATG
>JACOSB010000020.1 GCA_016179105.1 Candidatus Acetothermia bacterium | reverse complement strand
CCATATTCTCTGTGCCTTCTTGGCTTTTCTTAAGCTAGAATGGCAACGCCTCCAGACCGCCGTTTCTTGGTATGACTACAAATGGTCCATTGCTAGGCGGGCGGTTACTGCCTATTTATGCTGAAACGCGAAAGTCCTGGCTTCATTAGATGTGTCCTTCCCCTCTCTAACTTCAACGTCTTATGCACGCCAGACAAAGCGGATGATCTCCGTAACCAGCTCTTGAATATCCAACTCTTTGCTCAAGAACTTCTTCGCCCCCAGGACCTCGATCTCGTTGATTAAGTCTTGCATTGGCGGTGAACCGCTGACCATGATGACCGGAGTGACTTCCGCCAGGTGCTCTGCCCGCAAACTCAACAGCACTTCTAGGCCGGATTTCTTGGGCAAATTTTTGTCCAACAAGATCAGCTGGTAGCTCCGTTCATGAATTTTTCTTAGCGCCTCGTCTCCGTCGTTGACCGTCTCGACGGAAAATCCTTCTTGGGCAAGACGCCTCTCCATGAGTTGACAGAAATCGAGATCATCGTCCACCACTAAGATGGACTGGGCACTCTTTTTCAGAAACTTTCGCACGGTCGCCTGGAAACTCTCTTCGTGAATGGGCTTGGTCAGGCAAGCAGAAGCTCCCAGCCATAGCCCTTTTTCTCGGTCATGGATGATCGAGAGAAAGATGACCGGAATACTACGAGTCTTGGGGTCGCTCTTGAGCGCCGCGATCGTCTCAAAACCATCCATATCCGGCATCAGCACATCCAGGGTGATCAGGTCGGGTTGGTGCTGGCGCGCCTGCTTCAGTCCCTCATGACCGGAATGCGCGATGATCGTCCGATAGCCCATGCGCTCGATGTAACTCTTAATCAACCGGGCGATGTCTTGCTCGTCATCGATGATCAACACCTAGGGAGGGAGAGCACTTTGTCCTGTGGCTTTATCCGGTGCTTTGGGAGAACTATGCAAAGGCACTCGCACGGTAAACGTGCTACCCCGGCCTTGCTGGCTCGTGACGGAGATATTCCCGCGATGCTGGTCGATGATGACTTTGGCGATCGCCAACCCCAGCCCCGTGCCGGAGATCTGGCTCGTATGCGGATTCTCCGCGCGGTAAAATTTTTGGAAAAGATGCTTCAGCTCTTCGGGAGACATGCCGATGCCGCTATCTGCGATCTCTACGATCGCTTCGTCGGCCTTGATATCTGTGTAAGCGCGCAAGCGCACCGAGCCCTGTGGTGTGTATTTGATCGCGTTCGAGAGCAGATTCGCAAACACCTGAATCAGACGCTCTCGGTTGCCACTCACGACGAGAGCCGCGGTCAGCTCGGCGTGAAACTCTAGCCCTTTCTCGATGGTGTTGACCCGAAACGTCTGAACGACTTCTTGCAAAACTTGGGTGAGATCGAGGGGCTTTAATTGTAATTGCACGCGACCCGCTTCCAGTCGGTCGATGTCGAGCAGATCGTTAATCAAATTCGTCAGCCGTGTTGTGTTCCGAGAAATGATCTCCAAAAACTCCGTCTGTTCGGGATTGACCGGCCCGACGTCGCCCGCGAGAATCAAATCGGCATAGCCTTTGATCGAAGTGAGCGGCGTACGCAGGTCGTGCGAGACCATGAAGACGAACTCATCTTTCATCTTTTCTAGCTGCTTGCGCTCCGTAATGTCACGCGCGATCCCTTGAATTCCCACAATCTGGCCGTGTCGATAAAGCGGGCGTGAGCTCAACTCGAGCATAATCTCTCGCCCGTCTTTGCACTCGACGACGATCTCCAGCGTATACGCTCTCCCTCGCAAGTTATTCACAAAAGACGCTCGCGCTTTGCGGCGCTCGGTAGGATGGATGATGAAATGATAGGGTTGTCCTAGCACTTCACTCCTCAGGTAGCCCGTGATCACTTCGGCCTTGCGGTTGAAGGAAGTAAAGCGTCCCACGCGATCGAGCGTATAAATTCCATCGCTGGCATTATCAAAGAGGTTGCGATATTCCGCCTCTGAGGCAGCCAGTGCCGCTTCGGCGCGCTTGCGGCTGATGCCCAGCGCTAGCTCGTTGGCGACTTGTCCGAGGAGATTCAGCTCTCGCTCAGTAAACTGGCGCTTGGTCCTAGTCACAACTTGAAGGATCCCATGGAGCATTCCCTCGGCGACGAGCGGCATACTGGCCAGCGATTGCAATTGGGCTTGAACGATCTCTTGTCGAGCATACTGGGCCAGGGGAGAAGCTAACAGGTCTTCCACAACGATGATTTTTTTAGTGAACGCTGTGCGGCTGGCGATCCCCTGCTCATTTTCGCCGACTTTTTGACGATCAATACGTTTCAGGATTTCCTGCGTTCCGCCCATCTGAGCAGTTATCCTCAGTTCATTCGTGTCTGGATCGTAGAGATGCATCACACAGACGGGCACATCGAGGATCTCTGTCACACCGCGCAAAGCCTCTTGCGCCAGCTGCTCAATCGTCTGAGCGTCATTGATCGCTTTGGAGATCGAGAGCAGCAACTCCCGCTCGCGCGCCGCAGTCTTCTTCTCCGTGGCATCACGGGCGATCGCCTGAACTCCGACGATTTCTCCGTTTTTTTCGATCAAACGGCTGTTCACTTCGATCGTAGCTATCGAACCATCCTTGCGCCGGATGCGATACTCGTGCGCTGGAAGCGGTTCACGTCGTAACGCCTTAGAAAAATACTCAGCAGCCTTAGGCAAATCTTCTTCGACCAAGATGGACCAGAACGGCTTGCGGGTCAGGTTTTCAACCGCTTCTTCATAGGAATAACCCAGGAATTCGATCGCTTTCTTATTCCCATACACGAAATTGCCCTGCAGATCTATCGTGATGATCATGTCCGTAGCGTTCTCGATGAGATCACGATACCGCTCTTCAGATTCTTTGAGTTGGGCCTCTAGCTGCTTGCGCTCAGTAATGTCACGGACGATCCCAAACATTTCTTGCACTTGGCCTCTCTCTTTGATGAAGGCCAGGTTTCCCTGCACGTAGCCGATCGAGCCGTCAGGTCGGAGAAGGCGCACTTCCAGCATGGCGGGAAGCTCACCGCGTACGAGCGCCTCTTGAACGTGTTGGCTGATGCGCTCGCGCTCTTCAGGTGTCAACAAAAATAAGTCGGTGATTTTTCTGCCCACCACTTGCTCGGGAGTGAGTCCGACCATCTCCGCAAATCTGCGGTTGACAAACTTTATAGTGCCATCGGGATTGCGAATGTAAATGCCGTCACTGGCGTTCTCGAACAGCTGACGGAGGCGTTCCTCGCTCTTGCGTAACTCTTCCTCTATCCGCTTGCTCTCAGTGATGTCTTCCAGCGCTCCTTCGTAATACGACAGATTACCGTGGGTATCGTAGGCGATGCGGGCATTGTCTCTGACCCAGATGATCTGTCCATCTCGTCGGCGAAGCTGCATCTCAAAAACATGAGAGACGTCCGCTTGCTCCATCTGGGCTTGGCCCCGTGGCCTGTCCTCGGGATGTACGTATAGTTCACTCGCACGGACTTTTTGGAGCGACTCTAGGTCGGGATAGCCCAACATCTCCAGCAGGGTGGGATTCGCTGCCAGGATCTGTCCATCCGGGGTCGTGCGATATAACCCTAAGGGGACATTATCAAATATGCTATGATACTGCTCTTCGGCTTTACGCAACGCTTCTTCGATCTGCTTGCGCTGAGTTATATCTTGATCCTTGATCTGAACGCCAATTTGCCTTTCCTCTGCATCGAATACCGGACTTGCAGAACTCCACACCCATTTGGTCTGTCCGTTTTTCGTCGCAATGCGAAACTCTGCTCCCGAGACGCTCTTGCCTTGAAAGAGGGCTTCCCACAGCGATAGCATCCGAGCATTATCGTCAGGATGTATGAAATTGATAAAATTTTGCTGGTAGAGCTCTTCGATCGTATATCCCGTTAATGTTTCGAATGCTGGATTCACATACTGAAGTCGACGGTTCATATCGTAGAGAAAAACAACGTCTTCAATATTTTCGGTAATGAGTCGCAGTTTTCGTTCAGCCTCTTGTAGCGCCTGCTCTGCTTGCTTGCGTGCGGTGATGTCATTACCGACACCGACGAGGAAATCCCCAGGGCCTCTTGTGTCCTGCCAGAGAATCCAACGCGAAGTCCCATCGCGACGCTTCACCATTCGCTCATACGTCGTAGGAGGCGGGGAAACTTCCCCTCTGGCCGCGCGCGCCACATAATCTTTCTCTTGCTCTCGCTGAGCGGGATCATCCCGGCTGATTTGCCACCAGCCATCCCCCAACAGATCGTTGGGAGCGTAGTCCAGAATCGTCTTCACGGAAGGGCTTGCATAGATGATCTGGCCTTGCGAATCAGCGACGAGGACGAGTGCGCTGACTCTTTGCAGAATTTCATCGGAAAGCCGCAGTCTTTCCTCGCCCTTATGGTGCTCTTGCTCGGAAGACTCCAGAGATTGCAGCATCTCATTGATGGTGCTAGCCAAGCTCACCAACTCATCCTTACCAGCGACGGCCAGCCGCGCGGAGAGATTTCCACCAGCACCGACACGGGCCACCTCTGTGCTAAGTCGAGCCAATCGCGAGAACATCAATCTCTCTAAGAGCAAAAGAACGAGGACACCGAAGACTAACCCGACGACAATGAGAGAAACTATCAGATAGAGCAAGCTCAGTTGCCCCTGCGCATAGATGGGGCGCGCGCTGTCCACTTCCAGCAAGAGTGCGGGTTTCCCGTAAATATCCTTGAGCACGGTATAGCCCGCGATGGACTCAGCACTTAGTGGCCTCGTAACTACAGAACCGTTCGTCGACAATGAGTCGCGCACGGCTTTTAAATCAGCAGTCATTTGTGCTTCGTCCCAGCGATGTGCTGTAAGGGACAATTCTGTTATCTGCGAAAGGCGGCTGAACTCGGCCTTGCTGAGAAAACGCCCCATGAGGAGAGTCCCACGAATAGGGCCCTTCCCCTCGCTCATGAGAATCGGTCGCGAGACAACCAACAAAGGACCTTCGGAGAGAAACACGATCCCCGTCAAGCTGCTGGTCGTATCAGCGTGCTTGAGCAAGGAATCGCTGAGAACAAGATGTGTTTTCAGGCTTGCCGGGATGGGCACTTCTTTATTTTTTTCCAGGTCGAAACCCTTACTGACGACGACATGCCCGGAGGAATCCACATAGACCTCGAGGCTGATCCCAAGGTTGGCCATCGTCTCATTGCCAAGGTTCGACTTGATAAAAGCACTATTGTGGTCTTCAATGAAGGCATAGGTGTCATTCCGCCAGGCGTAATCGCGAGTCGTGCTGTCCAACTTGGCAAGGGTATCTGAGAGAGCTTCTAAGACTCGCTTAACATTCTGCTGGACGCTCTGTTTTTCCAGTTGGTCAACATTGCCGAGCAAAATGCTCGATAGACTGGCGTACAAAACCAAGAGCAAACCCACTAGAGTTAGGCTGATGGCCAATAATGCCTTGGCACGCAGAGTCATAGAGTGGTTCCCTTAAACTATGGGCACATCTTTTCGGGACACCGAGCCTTCCTGGAGCGAGTGCAAAAGCCAAACTACGCTTTCGATCGGATAAGCGTGGGCATGGCTGAATTAAGTAAAACAACACCTCATAACCTGTTCCCGCAACTGAATTTTAGCGCAAATCGACTGCCGGAGTAAAGGTCATATGTCCCCAGCGATAAGAGGGGAATAGAGGAGAAAATTTGATTATAATTGAGTATAATAATGTTAAGAAGTGTAAATCAGTGCGAGTAAGGAGTCGGATTTACACCGATTGCCATGAAATTTCCATCGGATTTAGAAATTTTTTCCATCTCAGGGGTATCGTTCTTCCATATCGCAAGGGCTAAAATTGATTAGATAGATAAGGGGATTTGGACGTCATTATGATGAGTCTACACGAAGGGACGGAATACTATGGGCAATTGGGGCCTTAACAATCGAGAACTGGTCCAAGAGTATCTCAAAGAGCTATCCGGGCGACTCAGGCACATGAGAGCCTGCTTGACCGAGCTACACAGCCGGCCGGAAGCGCTGGAGTTGGCCCAGCAACTTCGTGAAGCGGCGCACCGACTCAAGGGCAGCGGTGGGACTTATGGATTCCCAGAGATCTCGACCGCTTCCCTCCAGATCGAAACCCTCTTAGATGAGCACTTAGCCGCTCGAACTCCGTTGAGTCCAGCGTCCATGACTCACTTAGACAGATATATGAGCGATTTAGAAAAAGCTTTTCGGCGGGCTGACCGTCGGCAGACTCCGTCGGGAAACAAGTCTTCCACGGCCGTCAGCGACTCCCTTCCCCCAATATTTCGCGTCATCACGGTGGACGACGATCCCACCGTGACGCGGTTGATCGAAGCCACCTTGGGGGAAGCCGGCTTTCTCGTGAACAGCGTCCACCAGTCAGAATTGGCCCTCGAAGCGATCGAGGGGTTTCAGCCCGATTTGGTCCTACTCGACATCGATATGCCGAAGATCGATGGGTTAGAGCTCTGTCGTTCTTTGCGTCGTCAAAAACGCTTCCAGACGCTACCGATCGTCTTCGTGACAGGACGTGCCCAAAGCAGCCATAAAGTCGAAGGCTTGAACGCGGGCGCCGATGATTATTTGACCAAGCCGATCGACCCCGAGGAGCTCGTTGCGCGCTGCCGGACGCGCATCAACCGTGATCGTATCGTCAAAGAATTGGGACATCGTGATGCCTTGACGGGGCTCTATAATCGACAATACTTCGATGAGCAGTTTCAAGTCCGCCTGGGGGAGGCACAACGGTATGAAGGCCAACTCGCGGTCGGGATGCTGGATATGGATGACTTCAAGAAGATCAACGATACCTATGGCCATCCGATGGGCGACCGTGTCCTCCAAGAGTTGGCCAAGCTCTTGACCCTAGCCCTACGACAGAGCGATCTCATCGCCCGCTACGGTGGCGAAGAGTTTGTGGTGCTATTCCCAGGACTGGAGCCAAACCGAGCCAAAGCTGCTTTAGGACGTTTGCTGAAAAAATTCTTGACGGTCCATTTCCGCCGAGACGACAAGGTTTTCATGGCCTCATTCAGCGGAGGGGTCGCGGGCTATCCCCAGGACGCTCAAACGAGCGAAGCGTTGATCGCGCGAGCCGACGAAGCGCTCTATCGCGCTAAACGCGACGGAAAAAGACGCATCGAGACCTTCTCTCCAAAGGCACAGAATCACGGGAAGCATTGAAGTTTCCACGGAATACACGAGAAAAACAACTCATTTCCCTTGTCTTTAGTCTTTCGTGCTTCTTCCGTACCCCGTGATTCAAGGCCGGATAATAAACCTCTGGGCCACGCGAGACAACGTTTCTATATCAATGAAATTGCGTTTCTGTCCGAGAGAGAATTTTGAGACGCCGCTAGGGTGTCGTGTCAGTGACAGAGACAACGATCGTTCCAGTATAGACTCCGGGAAGAGTCCCCACATCCCACGTGCTGACGTTCACGAAGAGGTTGCCCGTAAAGTCCGCTCCTCCGGTCCCTGCGGTATTTCCCCCTGTCCCGCGACGGTTCGTCGGATCGCCCCCGGAGAGGCCGGTGCTTAAGGTACAAGCTCCTCCGTTACTAGCACTCATACAGGTCGCGCTAAAGTCGCTCGGGCTCACATTGGAGATGTTGGTATTGACGGTGACCAAGCTAGAGTTAAGACGATACTGCGTCAGCGCATCTACGTTGCAAGCCCACGTCCCGATCTGAAATGGTTGTGGTCCTTCGACTTGGGCCTTGGTGATCGTGAAGCTAATCGCTGCAGAGGTGCAATCCAAAAAGAAGGACTGCGGGACACCCACGGCGACCGTTTGTGACGTCTGCGCTACGCTTCCCAGCGAGAGCAAGAAGCTGAGCGAAAAGACTCCTACCAGGGTCGTGACGAGTCTCGTTATCTGGCTCTGTCGCCTGCTGATATTCTTCATTTTTTAGACCCATTCTAAAAAATTTAAACTTCAACGCTAATAAACTATGGGATTGTTGGTGAAGGGGCTATAGCAAAAGGGGTGAAAATCTTAATAAAAGTACAAGAAAAAAATATGAAAAACGGGTGAAAAAGCGGTGAAAAATGAGAAAGCTTTAGGCAATGAGCTTATACCCAAAGCCTGTGATAGTTTGGATCAATTGGGGATTATTAGCGTCCTGTTCGATCTTTTGTCGTAACAGATAGATATAACGCTTGATGTCCGTGGAGGAGGCCAAGCTCCCTTTGGGCCAAAGCCTCCGCACCAACTCCTCATCCGAGAAAACGCGTCCCGGCTCAGAGGCAAAAAGTTTCAAGAGCTCATACTCTTTCGGAGAGAGTTTTACTGTCTTACCGCGTAAACGAACGCTCTTGCTCTTGTCGTCGATCTCTAGCTCTCCGACTTTCAGCACCAACGTCGCCCGAGAGCGGCGCAGCACGGCCTCGATGCGAGCCTCGACCTCTCGCAGCTTAAACGGTTTGGTGATATAGTCATCCGCACCGGCAGAGAGCGCTTTCACGACGTCATCCGTGGCATCTTGGCCGGTGATCATAATCACAGGCGTCTGCCCGGCTGCTCGCACATAATAGAGAAGCTCCCACCCGTCGAGCCTGGGCATCGTTATGTCCGACAAAATCATATCGGGCTTCTCTTTGTTAAATTTTTCTATCGCTTCCATCCCGTCAGCTGCCAGAAAAGTCTCGTGGTTTTTCGCGAGCAGAAACGTGTGGAGCATTTCGAGGACCTTCGCGTCGTCTTCGGCAATCAAGATCTTCATACGCTTTTGTCTTCAGAGACCCCCACTCTCACTCCGCTGTGATCTTAGCTATAGCTTGGCGCAGCGCGGTCAGGGTAACGGGTTTGTTCACGATGAGGTCCACCGCCGGGGGCCTCTCCCCGGAGGTTTTCATCAGATCGCCAAACCCCGTGAGCAGAATGATGGGCTTGTTCGGAGCGATCTGTTTGATGGCGGAAGCGAGCTGCTCTCCGTTCATCTCGGGCATTCCCCGATCGGTCACGATCAAATCGAACCGACTCGCTAAAAATTTCCCCAGACCGTCACGTCCGTTCATTGCTACTTCTACCCGGTGCCCATCGCCGCTCAAATATTCAGTCAGCATCTCGCACACCAGGGGTTCGTCATCCACAATGAGCACCCGCAGCGGACGCACTCCCGTCTCTTTTTCCTTGGCTTTCGGTGTCAACCACTTCTGTCCGGCGTGAACAGGCCAGTCTATGATAAAGGTAGCCCCTTGCCCTGCTTCGCTCACGATGTCTAGAGTCCCATTGTGCCGACGGATGATGCCGTGCACCATCGCGAGCCCCAAGCCCGTCCCGCGCTCCCCTTTCGTAGAAAAGAAAGGCTCCAGACAACGCTGACGGACTTCCTCCGTCATGCCAATCCCTGTGTCGCTGACCTCCAGGGTCACGTGTTCGCCCGCACGACGCGTGCGTATCGTGATCGTCCCACTCCTTGGTTGCTGATCGCCCTCGTCTACTTTCTGAGCTATGGCATCCACCGCGTTGAAGATCAAGTTGGTCAATACCTCGCGTAGTTCGGTCTTGTTGCCCACGATGAGGGGGGTGGAGTGCAAGTCGGTCACAACTTGAATGCTGATGCCGTAGGCTTGAGTTTGGTCCTTCCAGCGCGGCTGCGTCATTTCTATCGCTTGTTCGACCAGCGGGTTGAGGTCGAGCGGTTCAACGGGTTCCTCTTGGGCACGGGAACGATAAAACTCGCGCAGGCGGCTTACGACTTTTGCTGCGTCTTGTGCGGCTGTGTTTATCGTCTGCACATAATGCATCCATTTTTCTTGATTGGTCCGGGGCTCGGCTTGCATCAGCAGTAATTCAGAAAAGCCCAAGATGGGCGAGAGCGCATTGTTGAAGTCGTGGGCGATCCCAGCGGCCATCTGGCCCAGCGCACGCAAACGTTCTTGTTCGATAATTTTCGACTGGGCGGCTTGCAGTTCAGCAACGGCTCTCGCTAAGCGCTCGTTCGTTTCTTTGAGCACCTCTTCCGCGCGTCTGCGTTCGTTGATGTCACGATAATTCGCGACGATCGCACCGATGCTGGGTTCATCCAGCAAATTGACACCCGTCCCTTCGATCCACTGCCAGGAGCCGTCTTTGTGTCGATAACGGCACTGAGCGACCACAGAAGTGCGGGGTGTTTGTACTAACTGAGAGAAGAGATTTGTGACATAGAGCAGATCCTCGGGATGAAAAAATTCAAACGCACTGCGACCGACTAGTTCGTCTGACGTATAGCCCAAAATCCGAAAAGTTGCCGGACTGACATACTGGATCGTGCCATCGGCGGCAATCAGCGCGATCGCATCATAGCTATGCTCGATGAGTGCCCTGAATCGTCTTTCGTTTTGTATGAGTGTTTTTTCCAGCTGTTTGCTCTCAGTGATGTCGATCAATGTCGCCATCGTCCCGGCAATTTGTCCATCTTGGGTGAACGGAGTGGCGGAGATCAGCACCGCTATACGCCGACCATCTTTGGTCAACAGCGCTGTCTCGTAGTGATCTGCTTTCCCTTTGATTCGTTGCTGAGTGTGCTCGGCCACTTTCGGTTGTTGATCGAGTGGGATAATTTTCGTCCATATTTGACCGATCAGCTCCTCAGCCGTATAACCCAACATCGTTTGTAATCTGCGATTGACGAAGATGAACCGTCCCTCGAGATCCTCGACCGCGAGCCCTTCCGCCATGGTCTCTATAATGCTTGCGTTAAACTCACGCAGACGCTGCAACTCTGTGAAGACGTGCTCAAACTGGCTTTGATCCTTAAACAATTCTTTCATTTTATAAACCCTTCAGTTTGGCGATCGTGCTGCCATTAGCTCCTTTAACTCTTACTCAGCCTTCGAATATTGAAGCGATTGCATCTGTTGACTTGGCTACCAGAAAATAGCAAAGACGCTTGAGGTATGAGTGAAAAATAACTATCGCTTCCCGCTCCCGCACTTGGCTTTTCCCCATAACGATAACCAGCTAATTCAATCCTAACAGGACTTTCGCGTTTCAGCATAAATAGGCAGTAACCGCCCGCCTAGCAATGGACCATTTGTAGTCATACCAAGAAACGGCGGTCTGGAGGCGTTGCCATTCTAGCTTAAGAAAAGCCAAGAAGGCACAGAGAATATG
>JACOSB010000007.1 GCA_016179105.1 Candidatus Acetothermia bacterium | reverse complement strand
CGGAGCCACTTTACTCAACTCCATTCCAGAGAACTGCTTCTGACTGGCGACGAGAAAATCCACATAAAGATCGAGGGAACATTTCTGGCGTTGCATACCCCTATCTTACTGTTCATAAACTCAACCGCGAAAGTCCTGAAGGAAAAAAAGAATGTCAAGTATCGATTCGTAGACAATGTCAAGATCTACGAATTCATAGAGCAGCTTCACATGCTGCCCAGGAACAACCCTATCACTCCCTTTTCCTCCTCTGCAGAAATCTGCAATTATTTGTGCGCTCAGTGGGCTGGTTTGTTTCAGCGGTTCCTCCAAGAACAAAAGCGATTGGCAGAAATTAAGGTCTTAGATGAAATGAAAGGCATTGCTGAGACTCTTAGACAATTGGGGACCTTCCTTACCGCAGAGCGGCGCAATAAGGACGATGCTATTAACAGCATTTTGCTTTTGAATCATCCTGCTTTCAGAGCCTTTGCAAAGGCAACTGGAACTCGTTACCGAGTTGTCTTTACCAACACATCCGAACTGAATGAATGGCTCAAGGCTAGAAATTGGCTTCCGGTGAACAAAGATAATTTCGATGAGGATAGTGTGGCTGAGTGGCACAAGGAGAACGAAAACAAGTATCTAAAACTTACGCACAGCATTTTCCTCAGCGATGGACGGCTCAAACCACTCACCGATGCTGATTGGAAGGAGACTTGGGTGCAGGTCAAAGATATTCAGACCCAAGAGCCGCCTGACGAAGAAGTGCCTTTTTGACCAAGCCAATAGATTGTTCCACTTAATCCTGTACAGCTTGATGCTTCGCATCTGCCGCCAGCGATGAGAGAGCTTTTTGTTAGGTCCTATCCGGATTGAAGACTCAGAAGTAAACCCGGGAAATCGCACATATCGAGACTGACCATGAGGCATCTGTATAGAGTCTCAAAAGTCACTGAGGTCTCTCGTGATTCAAATCACAACATCACACTATTCAGATACTCCGGCGCGCGCACCGATGGCCAGCCAAATTGCTGTTCAATCTTTGCCTTAAGAGAATCATTGGCTTCAGGTTCTCCATGAACGATGAACGTTTGTTTGGGAGCCTGCTCAAACCCGGAGAGCCATCGCAATAGCTCATGATAATCTCCGTGAGCCGATAACCCTTCGATCGATTCGATGTGCGCGCGCACGGGCACTTTCTGCTCGTGAATGCGAACTTCTTCAGCGCCGTCGCGCAAAATTCGTCTCCGCAATTCTGGCTTGGGTTACAGGCGGATTATGATCTGGATATGGCGATGTACGAGCTCGGCGGTAGGCTTGAGAAAGAGGTCAAGACGTATGCGTCCGTCGATTGAACCTGAATGCTTACTGACAAGCGACCTCATCTAGGCGCCTTTACAATGGGGCGTTTCTTCTGACTGAGAAACGAAAATTTCTCCTATCTCTATAACATTTAACGATTTTTTAACGCACGCTCTGTACACTATAGTCAACTTAAGAAACAGTCACTCTCTATCAAAAATAGAGCAAATGAGGTGAAAGGCCATGCCACGCTATCGAATCACTGTCTCCGGAAAAGACTACGACGCGATGGCCGACTTGGTGCGCAAGCACAAGATCAGCATCGCCGGTCATACGGTCAAAAAACTCGCGAAGGGCCGTTACAGGGTTCATGCGCATGCGGACGGAGCCCAGGTTCGCGCTCTGGAAAAAGCCGGATACAAAGTCAAACGTCATGAGGACGTCGACAAAGCGGGCAAGCAACGCCAAGCGGAGTTCCGGGCAGCCAGCAAAAAGCGTCTGGCGGAAGGCACCCAGGTCGCTGGAGTAGGACGCTATCTCACTGTGACCGAGGTAGAATCAGCGCTGTCCGCAGTTGCGGCTCCCCCCAATGATTCGTTCACTGAGCTAATCACACTCCCGCAAAAGACCTGGGAAGATCGCGTATGCCACGCGATCAAGATTGCTAAGGGAGATGGCCTAGGCCGTCCGGGCATCTATTTTCTTGGCGGGATCCATGCGCGCGAGTGGGGCAGCCCGGACATTTTGATTAACTTTGTCGAGCAACTGACCCAAGCTTATCGCACAAGCACCGGCATTACTATCGGCCCGAAAAAATTCACCGCGTCTCAGATCCAAAAGATCGTGAACGAGAAAGATATTTATGTCTTCCCTCAAGCGAACCCCGATGGCCGCCACCACAGCATGACCAAAGACCCCAATTGGCGCAAAAACCGGCGGCCTGCACCTGCTGGCCGCACTAACCCCCATTGCGTCGGGGTAGACCTTAATCGCAACTACGACTTTCTCTGGGATTTTACGAAATATTTCGATCCCAGCGCGCCGGTCCGTAATTCCACAAATCCCTGCGACCCTGAGGTGTACATCGGCCCTAGTCCTGACTCAGAGCCGGAGACCAAAAACGTGGTCTGGCTGTTCGACTCGTACCCCAACATAAGCTACTTCATCGACTTGCACAGCTACTCAGAAGACATTCTTTATACCTGGGGCGATGATGTCGACCAAACCACAGACCCGAATATGAACTTCCAGAACCCGGCCTACGATGGCAAACGCGGGATTGCCAACGACACAGTGTACAAAGAATATATTAATCGTGGCGACAAGGCCGCTGTCGTCAAGCTGGCTCGACGGATGCGAGAAGCCATCAAAGCCGTGCGTGGACGCGAGTACCTCGTAGAACAGGCGTTAAGTCTATACCCTACAGCGGGCACCTCCGATGACTATGCTTACAGTCGTCACCTCGTAGGTCCTAACAAGCCGAAAGTGTACTCCTACACCATCGAGTGGGGTAGTGAGAATAACCCAACTCCTTTTCATCCGCCCTACAACGAGATGCAGAAGATCATCCAAGAAATAACGGCGGCGCTCTTGGAGTTCTGCGTGCGCGCGACTTGATCATGATCTATACACACATACTAAGAGCGGCCTCATCTTTCGAGAATTTGGGTTCAATTTTTCTGACCTAATAAGGAGATGAATACTATGAAAGAAAAAACCAAGTCGTTGAACCTCAGGTCCGGCGGAGCAAAGACGGTGAAAAGCGCGCCGCGGAGACGTCAGTGTGGCACCATGGCAGTTCACCAGAGGCTTCTTGAGCAATACCCTAGCTTCCGGCAGAACTTGGTAGACATCGAGCGTTTAGTCGCTCGAAGAATGCTATCTGGGATGGCCGCACGTGCAGGAGGGCCAACTACCATCCCGATTGTTGTTCACGTTGTTTTCAACTCCACAGCCGAGGACATTTCCGATGCTCAGATCAAGAGCCAAATCGTTGTCCTGAATAAAGACTATCGGGCCAAGAACCCTGACAAAAATAAAACGCCCACGGTTTGGCGCGGGCTCGTGACCGATGTCAATATCCAGTTTGCTCTTGCGTCAAAAGACCCGAATGGCAAGCCAACAACAGGCATCACACGAACCCACACAACTCACACGTCATTCAGCGACGACAACGCAGTGAAATCGGCAGCCACCGGCGGAGCTGATCCATGGCCGAGCGACAAATTCCTCAACATCTGGGTATGCACCTTCGAACGTACTCCACAAGGCCAGCTACTGGGGTATGCGCAGTTTCCGGGTGGCCCACCGAAGACCGATGGGGTTGTTATTCTCAACACTGCATTCGGCACCAAAGGCACTGCGACTGCTCCATTCAATCGCGGGCGGACTACAACGCACGAGATTGGGCATTGGCTCAACCTCCATCACATCTGGGGTGACACAGCACACTGTGAAGGGACCGATTTTGTGGATGATACGCCGAATCAACAATTGCCAAACTTCGGCAAGCCGCATTTCCCACACATAACTTGTAGCAATGGCCCAAACGGCGATATGTTCATGAATTACATGGACTATGTAGATGATGATTCCATGTTTATGTTCACTGCCGGGCAGGTAGCGCGGATGACCGCAACCTTGGATGGTCCGCGCAGCACAATCGGCACGTAAGCTAACAACGGAGCAAGATCATGATGAGTAAGAAGGTCAATGCGGATGTTTTGCCTCAGTGGTGGGTGCATTCTCATGAAGAAGATACCGAGGCGGAGATGGTGTTCAGGCCGGCGACCTTCAACTTTCCTCCGTCTCGCGGTCGAATCTCGTTCGATCTGAAGCCCGACGGCAGTCTTGCCGAAAGTGGAATCGCACCGGATGACCGCCGACTGGAGACAAAGGGAACCTGGAAGCTTGAAGACGATAACACGCTCGCTTTTTACACAGGCTCGCAATCAGCCCCACATCGAGTGATGCGAATTACTTCTGTGGACAAAGACCGGCTGGTCATAAAAAAGTAGGTCCTCGACCACGACTTTGGAATGGTTAGGACGAGTATTTCCGAGGTTCAAATTGAGATTCCCAAAGCTGAATGGATAAACCCGTCGAGAGAGCCAACCCTCTTTCAAAAGATGGCTTGCAGCCCGTAGCACTCGCTCAACAAGGCGCTCTCATCGCCGCACACTGCAGCGTGGCTGAGTGTCAAGTACTCACAGCTGTACACTGTTCAAATACTCCGGCGCGCGCACCGAGGGCCAGTGAAATTGCTGCTCGATCTTGGCTTTGAGGGCATCGTTGGCTACCGGCTCTCCATGAACAATAAATGTTTGTTTGGGAGCCTGCTCAAACCCGGAGAGCCATCGCAACAGTTCGTGATAATCTCCATGAGCCGATAACCCTTCGATCGATTCAATGTGCGCGCGCACGGGCACTGTCTCGCCGTGAATGTGCACTTCGTCAGCGCCGTCGCGCAAGAGTTGCCCACGCGTGCCTTTGCCTTGGAATCCCACGAAGAGCACCGTCGTGCGCGGGTCGGGTAAGCGATATTTAAGATGATGCACGATGCGCCCGCCCTCGCACATCCCGCTCGCCGCGACGATAATCATCGGATCGGACATCTCGTTGAGCTGTTTGGACTCTTCAGCAGAACGAGTAAAGTACGTGTGCTTGCAGCGGAGCAAAGAGCCGTTTCCACGCTTAAACAAGTCCGGCTTGAGATTGGGGTCGTTACCAAAGCGAGTGTACGCTTGTGTCGCGTCGACGCCCATCGGGCTATCCAGATAGACGGGAATATCCGGGATTCTGTTCTGCTCTTGGAGTTCTCGCAGATAATAGAGCATTTGTTGCGAGCGGCCGATGGCAAAGCTCGGAATCAAGAGTGCGCCTCCACGTTCAACCGCTTGGGTAACGATGGTACTCAGCTGGTCTTCTACGGAGGCGTGTGGATGCTCACGATCCCCGTAGGTTGACTCGACGAGTAGGTAATCTGCGTGAGTGACGGAAGTTGGGGGGCGCATCACTTCCAAGATTTCTGGGTCGTAGCGGCCCAGGTCTCCAGAGAAGACGAGTCTAAACTTTCTGTTTGCGTCAGAGAGATCGCATTCGAGAAGAGTCGAGCCAAGAATATGGCCAGCTGAGCGCATCGTGATATGCAATTGCTCATCCAAGCTGAAAGGCTGATTGATCTTCACCGGGCGCAAAAACTTAAGTGCATGGACGGCCTGGTCATGCGTGTAAAGCGGAAGTGCTGGCTTGTGGCGCGAGTATCCTTTTTTGTTGGCGAAGTATGCTTCTTCTTCTTGCAGATGCCCAGAGTCCGGGAGCAATAACTCTAGCAGCGCACATGTAGCATCGGAGGCGTAGACTGGGCCTTCGAAGCCGTTCTTGACCAGCCGTGGCAGATAGCCCGAATGATCGATATGCGCATGCGTCAGTATAACAGCATTTATCTCTTTGGGGTTTACGGAAAGATGATCCCAATTGCGTTGCTCCAACTCATCGGGTCCTTGGAAGAGCCCGCAGTCGACCAGATAATTTTTCTGTCCGATCGAGAGCCAGTATTTCGAGCCAGTGACCGTACGTGTCGCACCCAGAAAAGTTAATCGTATGTTCATAAATTTTTCGGGAGTGGTTTCCAATTTAGAGCGAGCGCTCCGCCGATGGTGCCGAGCATGCAGGCCAACAAGAAAGCTGTAAGACCTAAGACTATCAATGAATTGCTAGGGGAAGGGAGTATATTGGAAACTTGCCAGAACCCTAAAAGAAGACCCATTGCTGAAATTACCAAAATAGCAATGCCCCATCCTTTACGCTGATCGGGATGAGTATGGAACTTGTTTGACCCGATCATGAGGACAAGCCCGGAGATAGTGGATAGCCAAGACCACCAAATAGTGGAAACTATTGGATCCAATTTGACGTCTGCGCCTAGCCTTCCCAATGTAAACCACGATCCAATAAACAGAAATAAAGGTAAACCGCCGATGGTCACCATCCCCACACCTGATAGCAACCCAAGCACAAACGCTGTTGTCGGCCTTTGTTCTGATGGAGACTGGGGTGTTGACATAATCTCCTTTTCTTAGAACGCCTAACAAAATGATTAATTATATGCGAAAGAGGATACTGGAAGGCAAATCGAGTTAGGCTCATTCCTAAAACGAGTGCAAAGACTTGAGGCCGGCGACGAGAGAGATGTAGGCTGAGGACATGGACTTTCCGATCGTCGATCTGTTTGATGACACGTTAAGTCAGTCCTGGTTTGAGAAACACTTTGCGTGGTCTGCTGGAAGTGTATCTCGCGACCATCTTTTTGATCGTGTTTGCTCCACGGAGTGTTGACCGCATGCCAAGCGTCTTCTCAAGCACGGCATTGGAAAAGGTGGATTCGCTTTGCTGCTTGCGACACAACCAGTAAATCTCTCGTGCATGAACATGGAAGTCATCAATTTCCGTTCTCAATGCCATCAATTTTTGTCTTGACTGGTCATCGAGCGTATCGGCCAGGAATGCGATGTTAAGCGCCACGGCTGAATCAAGGTCTGCTTGTTGGAAAGGCTTGTAATTCGCGATGCTGACTAATTCTGCATCTGTCCGGACAAACGTGGCAACGTCATAACCAAGTGCTTTTCGCAGCTTATTCTCGATTTTCCTCTCAAGAATCTTGGGGTTCTTGGCTGTTGCCTCAAACGCAACATTCCCACTCGCAATAAAAGTCTCAACACGTGAAAAGCCTAATGACTCGAAGAGTTGGCGTAAATGATCCATCTTGACGGTGTGACCGCCAACATTGATCGCTCGAAGCAATGCAATAAAGCGTGACATCGTGCAGACCGAGCCGCCTAACGCCCAAGCTCACCGCTGCTGCAACACAAAGCTAAAGAGGATTCAACCACGCTGCACGGCAGTCCGGTGCAGCGCATTGTTACATGGCCAGCCTACACGTTCTGCTAGGTTCAATCCTCCTGTTTCAAAAATAAGCGGTAGATGCAATAAAGGTATAAGAACGGCATGAAGGCACCCATGAAGAAAATCCAAAAAATTGTGTACGAATACGGCGTCGAGATCAGCGGGGATGAGATGCCGGCGCACAATAAGATGCTTAACGTCGTCATTATGATTAACCTTGATCTCGAACCGGCCGCTTTTCGAGCCCAGCCAACGGGATCGTTAAAAACAGTTTTCATAAATGTCCTCCTTATGCCAAATGTCGGCCATATAATCTAGTAATTATACCGCAATGTCAACCATTTCCAACCGATCACCAGCCGAATTACTCAATTGAGACCTCCCACTTTCTTAATCAGATTCGCTAGGGTACCGTGCCTCAAGCACATGAGTCGTCGCATCGAGGCGTTGGGCGCGGTCAAATGAATACCGGGCCCCGGTCAGTGTAGCACATCCCCCGCGGTGGGGTCCGTCACGTATCGACCCAACTCAATCGAGCGTAGCACTTCATCCCAAATCGGCTCTAAGCGTTTCGCGTCCTCCGGCCAATAATCGCAAGTGATCAATGCTTGCAGATTTGACCCGCGCGCCAGTGCGATGCGTGAAAACGCCTCTCGCTTCTCCTGTGGGTCCAGGAAGCGGATTTCCATCCAGGCCAACTCCACATCGAGGCGAGAGATGCTGGTAATCTCTCCGCGCGCCAAGACTTTGCGACGGTCGTCCTTGACGACGGAGGTAATCAGTTGCGCCAAGGGCAGCCCGCTCCAGTCTACAGGCGGCAGGCGTAGATACGAAACGGCAAGCCGGCAGCTATCTTGGGGTGGTTTCTGATCGTACAACGCAATGCAATCAGAGGCTGGCTCTATGACCCAATCCTGCGGGAGGTTGAAACGCACGGCGCCTCGGTCGGCCACGAAGACATTGTATCCGGGCGGGGCCTTCCACGTATGCTCGTCCCTAAGCGCGAGAGTCTGCTTTTCCCATTGAGGCTTATGCTTCATAAGGTATCATAATTGTAGGTTACATTCTCTTTCTTGGCAAGGTACATCTCCTGTGTTCGGCATGTAAGGAGAGCCGCTACGATGTCTTCCCGAATTCTCAACATGACCATGCCCGAAGAACTTCTGGAAGCAGCCGATCAAGCCTCTAGGTACCAGGATTCCCAGGTGAAATTGCTGTAAAGTTGCATCAGAGTAATCGAGACATCGAGAGTTATTGATCGGCCTCTGAGTGCAAACAGAAAGAAAGGCTATTTTGGGAAAGAAAACCAATTATTTAATCCACGAGACGAGCCCGTATTTGCTCCAGCATGCGTATAACCCAGTGGGCTGGTATCCTTGGGGCAAAGAAGCGCTCGCCAAAGCGAAGGTTGAAGATAAACCGATTCTATTAAGCATAGGTTATAGCGCCTGCCATTGGTGTCACGTCATGGAGCACGAGAGTTTTGAGAACGAGACGATCGCACGATTCATGAACGAACACTTCGTCAATATCAAAGTCGATCGCGAGGAGCGGCCCGACCTAGACGAGGTCTATATGACTGCCGTGCAACTGATGACCGGGCAAGGCGGCTGGCCCATGACGGTCTTTCTCACTCCCGATCTAAAGCCCTTCTTCGGCGGGACTTACTTCCCCCCAGAAGATCGCCCAGGCTTGCCGGGTTTTCTCACTGTGCTCCACAGCATCGCTGAAGTTTATAAGAACGAGCGTAGCGCCGTCGTTGAGCAGGCTGAACGCCTCAAGCAGCACTTACAGAAAATCGCGACGGGGCCTTCGGGAGAGAGTCTTTCATTGCTCACGCAAGACTTGCTCCAGCGTGCGTATACTTCTGCACTCGAAATATTCGATCGCGAGCAAGGCGGCTTCGGTCGCGCTCCCAAATTCCCGCACAGCATGGAACTCAGCCTGTTGCTCCGATATTGGAGGCGAACTCACGATCCCGATGCACTCCATATCGTTGAGCTCACTTTAGAAAAAATGGCGCGCGGGGGAATGTACGATCAGCTCGGCGGAGGCTTTCACCGATACTCGACCGATGCACGCTGGCTCATTCCCCATTTTGAAAAGATGCTCTACGATAACGCGCTGCTCGTCTGGATTTATCTCGAAGCCTATCAAGCGACGCACAAACCCTTCTATCGTCGCATTGTCGAAGAGACGTTGGAGTACGTGCTACGCGAGATGACCAGCTCTGAGGGCGGTTTTTATGCGACGCAAGATGCCGATAGCCCCGGCGGCGAAGGTGCCTTCTTCAGTTGGATTCCGCAAGAACCCAAAGCCGTGCTTGGTGAAAAAGAGGGCGCTCTTATCTGCGAGTACTTTGGCGTCACTGAAGCCGGAAACTTCGAGCACGGTAAGAGCGTGCTCCACTTGCCCTACGCGCTCGAAGAGTTTTCCACAAGATCGAATCTCTCTGCGACAGAGCTCGAAGCATTGATTAAGCACGCAAAGGCAGCGCTCTTTCAAGCGCGCGAGCAACGAGAAAAACCCGGAAGAGACGAGAAGATCCTCACGGCCTGGAATGGCCTGATGATCTCCAGCTTCGCACGGGCATCTCAAATCCTAGAAGACAAACGCTATTTGGAAGCCGCTGAAAACGCTGCTCGTTTTTGTCTGAAGTCCCTCAATAAAGATGGAAAACTTTTGCGAAGTTACAAAGATGGTCAAGCTAAGTTCAACGCCTATCTTGAAGATTATGCTTGTCTCATCACAGGATTCTTGGATCTTTACGAAGCGAGCTTTGAGTTGGAGTGGTTGAAGGAAGCACAAGCACTCAGCAAAGTCATAGTAGAAAAATTCTGGGATGAATCCAATGGCGGTTTTTTCTTCACGAGCAAGGATCACGAAATGCTCGTCGCGCGCTCGAAGAGTGCCTATGACGGCGCCACGCCCTCGGGTAATTCTGCGGCTGTCTTGGCGCTCTTGCGCTTGGCCGAACTTACAAGCGATTCAGATTTGCGAAAAAAAACCGAGCAAACTCTCAGGCTCTTTAGAGACTTGATGGAACAAGCGCCGAACGGTTTTTCGCACATGCTCTGCGCGCTTGATTTCTATCTGGGTCCCACTCAGCAAATCGCAATCGTTGGAGACAAGAGCGATTCTCGCACTCAGAAACTTCTGAGCACGATTCATCAACAGTGGCTCCCCAACAAAGTGCTCGCTCTCAAAGAGTCTCGACGCTCTGTGCCAGAGCTCGAAAACGCTGTCCCATTGTTGAAAGACAAGACGCTCAAGAGCGATATCCCGACTGTGTACGTGTGCGAGAATTATGCTTGTAAGACGCCAGTGACAGACCCGCAAGATTTGGAGAAACTCCTGTGTTAACTGCCCCCACCTTCGCACAACAAATATTTCTCGAAGAACATTGACGTATCGCGCCAGGCTTTCAGCATATTTTCGCGTTTGGTAAAACCGTGGCCCTCGTCTTCATACACATCGTATTTCACATCGACTCCACGCGCTCGAAGCTTCTCGACGATCTGGTCGCTCTCGGACTTAACCACGCGGGGGTCCTTCGCTCCTTGAATGATGAATAACGGGGTTTTGATCTGGTCCACATAAGTGATCGGCGAGCGCGACATCAAAAACTCTGCCTCGGTCTCTGGGTCGCCGACCCATTGGGCCAAAGAGCGTCGCCACGTCGGGGGCACGTTCTTCGCGAACGTCACCAAGTTCGAGGGGCCGACAATGTCCACCGCCGCCGCCCAGTAATCGGGTAATCGCGAGACGCACGAGAGCGTAGCGAAACCGCCGAACGAGCCGCCGAAGACGCCGATGCGCTTGGAGTCAACCCAGTCGAGCGAGTGCAGATACTTGACGGCAGCTTCTAAGTCTTTGAGCTCGGCCCCGCCCCAGTCGTGATGGATTAATTTTTGATACGTCTTCCCGTATCCTGTCGAGCCACGGATATTATACTAATTTGTCATAGGAATGTCTGGGTAGAGTTAAGCCCTTTGAGCCACCAGGGATAAGCGGTCAAGCGTCGCAAGTGCGCCGGTTCTTCCCAATAGGGGCGCAGCGCTTCCCCCAAAGCGTGCTCCAGCGCCTCCAGGTTCTCGAAGATTTGGTTGGCTAGGCGCG
>JACOSB010000033.1 GCA_016179105.1 Candidatus Acetothermia bacterium | reverse complement strand
CGGAGCCACTTTACTCAACTCCATTCCAGAGAACTGCTTCTGACTGGCGACGAGAAAATCCACATAAAGATCGAGGGAACATTTCTGGCGTTGCATACCCCTATCTTACTGTTCATAAACTCAACCGCGAAAGTCCTGATAAAATTCACCTCGACTTTCTGACTCAGTTATAGCATGTGTAGACGCCTCTGTCAAGATAGGCGTATACGTCTACAATTAAGATTTTTGGAGAATAGACGTATCATTTTTGTTCTTTCATCTTTTTTCTGTAGCGTTTCATGCGACTATAGGCAGCATGGGCTTCACTACAAAAGCGCGCGTGTTTTTTCGTCTTAACGTAAAATTTCTGGCATTTTTCGTAGTGACAAACTCCAATCCAGGGTCTCCAATTTGGATCAGCTAGTAAGTCTTTAAGCTCATCAATCGCCATTACGATGCGACGCTGCTCTTCCTTGCTTTGGCCCCATTTTCCCATTTCCTTTGGGTCCCATTCAAATGATTTTGGGTCCCAGCCTCTGCGAATCCTATCGCTGCTTACATAGAGTTTCCGTTTGGCCTTGAAAGCTGCGATACGATTTACTTCTCCGGCCAGCTTTTCCAGTTCCTCCTCATTGTGTATTTCAGCCGCTCGGACAAAGTCTTTCAGAAATTCGAAGTCTTCCTTGGCTTCAGGGCTTAGCCACTCTTTATGAGCGATAGCGTTGAGCGTATCTAATTCTGCCTGATAGGATTTTCTCAATGACTCTCTTGCTTCTTTGCTCGCATCAGCCCTTGCTAATTCTTGGGGTGTGTAGGGCTTTGAAAGTTTTTTCAATAGTCTTTCTGTTTCTGACTCTAGCTTTTTTCGCGGCATATTTTTATTCTATCCATTATGACCCATATCAAGCCAACGCGCCGTGCTTCGATTTGACCGCACCGGGGGGATTGTGCTAGGGTTTAAGAAAAGGAGAGTCATAGTAAATCGAGTAAATTCATCCCACTAAAAACGGGTTAGGCCTACGGTCTTTGAGAGGGAGAAAGTATCGAGAAGCTCCGAAGGCCGCTGCTCTGCCATTGCACAGTCATTCTTTCAAATTTGACTTGGTATAGGCACGCCGTATTAAGATATTGATAAAAGGAGAATCCCGTGACAATTACGGTGGTTAGTAAAGGAACAAAAAGCGAAAAACGCTGACTCTGGTGCCGAGGGAGGGAGTCGAACCCACACGCCCTTGCGGGCACGGGATTTTGAGTCCCGCGCGTCTGCCAGTTCCGCCACCCCGGCAATGCTTATGTATAGAAGCGCGCCATTATAGCAGGCTCTAAAGAATTTCGCAAACCCCATCAGCTTTTCTCCCCAAACTGTCAGAAACTTGAATCGCCGTGCTACAATGTGTTAGCATCCAGGTTGAGGCTGCCTCGCATCACCCGGAAGCGCCTCGGGAGCCTACTTGGGCTATGCACGCCGACCGGCGCATGGAGAACTCGATCGAAGTAGCGCGTCTCGCCTACTGTGAGCACTTGATCCGGGACAACGACCTCGACCCGGAGGAGATGGCGGATTTCTTGTGTCTGGATGGCCAACTGGAGAAGGCTTGCAAATGGCTGGCCTTCGGCGTCGCCAAGCGACGCTACGACCCCGACCGAGTCCGTGGGTTGCTCATCTACTTGGTGAGCCACGAGTTCAAGGCCAAGCCGGACCGCGAGAAGCGCTCCTGGCTGGCCGAGCGAATCGAGCAGAAGAGCATCCAGATGCAAGACTTGACCATCGAGATGCTGGCGGGAACTTTTTTGCGCTGGGAGCATATCTTCGCGCTCGTGGGCAAAGAATTTAACCCCACGCGTGAAAAAGAACGGCTCCGCGAGGTCTATACGGAGTTAATTGAGAAACACCGAAAGGAGTTTTGCCAGAATGAGTCCCAAGTCTGACCTTGAGTCTATCGAAAACGACGGATGGTTCTCTGATTTATTCGAGGGAGCACGACCGTCCTTTGCTTCGGATAGGCATCCTTCGCAGGAAGATTTTCGGAATTATCTGAAGGGGTGTCTTCCGGGCGAAGACCCCCAAACTGTCTACGATCCTACCCGGCGCGACTGGACGATGACGAGCGTCTCGTTCCATCTTTTGGATTGCGCGCCCTGCCAAACCCAGATTGCTCAACTACGCCATGAAGAGCTGAGCCGAAGCCGCGAACCCCAACTCTCGCTGTGGGCGCGGCTCGGCGAGCAACTTCTCCAGCCCAGAGCGATTGCTCTGCATCTGAAAGCATTCGCGGCCGTCGCCGTGGTTTTCTTATTGATTAATGTCGCGCTCTGGACCTGGTCTTACTTTAATAATCAGCCTTCTGGCTCTGACCAGAATGCTGCTTTAGAGCACCAACCCGCCGGTGGGTCAGCTATGAACCCCGGGAATATCGAGTCGCGTTATGAGAACAGAATAGTCTCCGTAACCCTCGCGTCTACCGCGGTCGCTGGGGGAGCCGACAGCGGCTTGCCGCGTACTCAGTGCTTCGACAAGGAGACCCAAGCGGCCGTATCGTCGGAACTCTGTGCAAACGCGTCAGCCAGAACGAAACCCGAACCGCTGACACCGCCCGTGGGTCCTTCAAGTCCTCCGTTTTGGAGCGTCTGGTGGTCTATTCCGATCCTGCTCGGCTGGGGAGCACTCTGGCTCCTGCACGCGCTCGCCGGATCGGTCAAAGAGCATCAACAAGCGCTACGACGGTTGCTCCGGCCAGAACCCACGCCTCACAGACACAGACATCCCGTGGACACTTATTCTGGGATCCCCGTACACGTGAGCACTTGGGCTTCGTTCGTTCGCTAACGGCTTATGGAGCTCGTTCGATATCGTGTCCCCGGTCAAGAAGCTGTTCTCTCGGGTGAATTAAAAGATAATTCTGTCATCAGTCCTCAAGGGACTTTTCAGCTCAGCAACGTTCGATTGCTCGCGCCCGCGCAGCCCAGCAAGATCGTCTGCGTTGGGGTGAATTATCGAGACCACGCCAAAGAGATGGGCCGAGACCTGCCCGAGCGCCTGATGCTTTTCTTAAAACCCCCCTCAACACTTATCGGCCCGGACGACGAGATTGTTCTCCCCGAATCGACCCGTGTCGACTACGAAGGCGAGATCGCTATTGTGATCAAACAGCGCTGTAAGAAGATAAAAGCCAAGGATGCGCTCAGTGTAATTCTCGGCTACACGTGCTTCAATGACGTCTCTGACCGCGTCGCGCAAGGCTGGGAGCGCAACTGGATCCGCGCCAAAGCCTTCGATACCTCGGCCTCGCTCGGCCCGGCGATCGCCACGCCCGACGAACTCAAAGAGCCGTTTCAGATCGAGACTCGTGTCAATGGAGCAGTTCGCCAGAAATCGGACAGCTCTCAGCTCATCTTCAGCATTCCTCAAATCATCGAAGAGATCACGTCGTTTATGACCTTGGAGCCGGGCGACGTGATCCCCACCGGGACGCCTTCGGGCGTCGGCCCGCTCTCCCCGGGAGACACGGTCGAAGTCGAGATCAAGGGAATTGGAATTTTGAGAAACCGCGTAGCGCGTTAAGATGTCCAGCCCGCGCGCCCACCGACCAGATTTTTCTCTAATTGATTTTTCACTTGAATAATTTCGGCGAGCATACTGATCGCAATCTCGCCCGGGTCTTTGCCGCCGATCGGTAGCCCCATCGGAGAGTAGACTTGGTTGAGCCTCTCTTCAGAAACGCCTTCGTCGCGCAAGAGCTTAAAGAGCTTGGCACGCTTGGGGACACTGCCGATCATACCCAGATACGGCGGCAATTCGGATTCACTCAAGAGTTTTCTCAGAATGACTTGATCTGTCTGATGGCAACGGGTAATCACAGCGACAAAGGTGCGTTCGTCGGGCGTGGGCAACTCGCCCTCATAATTATGCGGGCAGAGCGTGATCTTGTCCACAAAAGAAAGTCTTTTGGCGTTGGCATACTCGGGTCTGTCGTCGGCGACTTCGACCTGAAAGAGCCCGGTGGCTTTGGCAACTTCGGCCAGCTTGCGCCCCACATGGCCTGCGCCGAAGATCAACAATTTTAGCGGCTTCTGAATCACTTCGAGAAAGACAGAGACAACCCGTTGATCGCTCCATCGATACTCTCGTAGCTCTGCACTCTCCTTCGATTCGATTAAGTTATTTGCATCCCGCTCGATCGCGTCTGCGAGCGAGCATAATGCGTCATCAGCAAATTTTTCACTCGTGCCAATGCCGGGTGAGATAATTGATTTACTGAGCTGCTCTGAATCGAGCCGGTGGGCGATGACAAAGGGTTGATTCTGCGTCAACCGTTGGAGCAAATCTCCGTAGAAATTTTTATTCGCTTCGGTCGGCTCCACGACTTCGTAATAGATTTGCATGAGGCCGCCGCAGTGCATCCCCAGATCGCCGAGAAAATACTCTCTCTGTTGGGAATGGTGGTAGCCGGGCAGGAGGGTTGCTTCTTTGAGGATACGCGCTTCGATCGTGCCGCCGCCGATCGTGAACTCAAAGTCTCCGTTTTTGTGTACGATCATCTTTACGCCGGGCTTTTGGGGAAAAGAGCCCTCGCCTTGAATGAAATAAGCAATGGTAAACGTGCGGCCCTCGCAGAGAAGCTCGTAGACGCGTCTCAAAAAGTGATGCTGGTCCATAGCCGGTCTGCCGAAATCTTAGCAGAGCGGATGGACCAGCACAACCAAATACAGTGCTAAAAAAGCTTAGCGGCTCAACGCTTCGTAGGCCTGCGCGAGCTTTAGGCGCAGCTTCTGCGCATCTTTCTCCGCCAAGCCGTGCTTTACGAGCACCTCCAGCCACACTTGCACTTCCGCCCAGCCCGCTTCTAGATGTCCTTCCAGATAGTGGCCGAGCAACAGGTTAAAAAGAACGGCCTCGTACGACGCCGGGGAGAGCCCCGCGTCGACCGTGTCGATCAAGCGCCAGCGCGCGACCCAGATCGCGTCATTGGATGGCTTCGACTTGTTTGTCTCGATCGCGGCTTTGGGAGCTTCCATCGAGGTCTGTGTCGGATTGAGTTGAGGCTGAGTCAGAACTTCGTGATGAATGGAAGCTTTCTGTCTCACTAAGAGATCCGGGTATGAAAAGTCTTTGGATTCGATCGATGGCTCGATGAGCGCGGGCTTTACCTCCGCAACAGACTGGGTATCGATCGACGAGAGGTTGATCGGATGCGCTTGACGAATAAGCCGTTTGAGCGCATCGATCTCTTGGAGTTCTTGAGCGAGCTCAGACTGATCCGGTTCAGCGACTTCGACTGGAGCGGCGTTGCTGAGCGTGAACAACCGATCCGTGTATTCGGTCTGCAACACGATGGCTTCGCTCTTCGCGCGAAGCTCTGCGAGGTCTTCGGGGGTCTTGCGGTTCGCGAGCCCCGTCGAGGTTGCTGCCAGTAAGCAGAGCACGCCGAGCGAGGCGACACCGCTGATTGACAGCCAGTGTTTGAGTGGTAACGTTCGATAGGCCATACATCACTCCTTCCATTTCCTGTGTAAAAACCAGAGTACCTTTCCTCAAAAATTTTCCCAAGGAAGGAGCGAGCGCTGCGCTGGGGAAACCTGTCACGATTTCTGGGACAGACGGACATTGCGAGTGATGCAGATCACGGAGTTTGGCTTCTGTTCGGTGATTTGCACAACTTTGATGCATCTTAACGTTTTAGGGCAAACCTCCTGTGTCTGCCCTTACTATAAATTATTATTTTTTTCTTGGCGTCCTTGGCATCTTGGCGGTTAGCTCGTCAATTCCAAGAGCGCGCGCTTGACATACACTGGCGCCATGCGCTTTCGGTAATAGATCTGATAATCCGTATTGTCCATCGGGCGCGCCGGCCCAAAGACCGTCTGTGCCACGTGCTCGATCAATTCCAACGTCGGCTTCTGTCCGATTAGCATCTTTTCGGCCTGCTCGAATTCTACCGGGTAAGATGCGATCCCTCCGAGGACGATCTTGCAATCTGTGATAGTTTTGTCTTCGGCTTGCTTGAGCGCAACAGCGACGCCGAGCACGGGAAAATCGAATGAGCCGCGCCGGCGTAATTTGAGATACGTTGTCTTTATCCCGTCGGCCGGTGGCAGATGGATTTCCGTCAGAATCTCATCGGGCCGCTTGGTCACATAGCGGATTCCGTCGTCGCAATAGAGCTGCTTGGCGGGGATGACACGCTCACCCTTGGCACTGACTAAGACTACTTGAGCCCCGAGCGCGACCATCACTGGAGCTGTATCGGTTGACGAGACGGCCCAGCAGCGATCGCCGCCGGGAGCCACGCGACAGGGAATACTCTCGTCTCGCGTGGCTGAAGGCTTGAACAGAACGCCCTTGGCTCCCGGAGCTTTCATGCACCAGCTGATAGACTTTCGCCAGTGGTGCGTCTGGTCATAGTAGTTGCAACGTGTGTCCAGACACAGATTGCCGCCGATCGTTCCCATGTTTCGTAAGATGGGAGTCGAGACAACGCCGGCGGCTTTGGCCAAGCCCGGATAGGCTTTCGACAAACTTGAATGGGACGCGACTTCGGTGAGCGTCGTGCCGGATTTGAGCACAAAACCTTTAGAGTTGCTGCCTAAGATCCCTGAAAGTCTTTTGATTTGTTTTAAGCTGATGAGCGCTTTAGGTTGAAATTGATAGCGCTTCATCTTAGGGTACACGTCCGTGCCGCCCGCGACCAATAGTGCCTCTGGGCCAAACTCGGCGAGCATCTTAGCGGCTTGTGCCGCCGACTTCGGTGCGTAGTATTCAAACGGTGGTAGTCGAAGCACAACAGCTCAACTCCTCTTTCCCAAGTGTTGCCCTAATTTGGATCGGATTCCCAGAATCGTCAATCCTACAACCTCTCCCCGCTGTTCATCATAACGCACCACGACCCCCTCTCCGATGTCGACTCCCACTGCCTTGCGAGGCTTTCCAAAACTCAAGTACAAAACATCGGCTTCTTCATCGTACTCCCAGTCGAGCTTTTTCTTCTTCTCTAAGAGCTTTACGGCTTCCATAGCACCTCCCGCCATTTTACTAACTCTCTCGCGAAATACGCCGTAATGACGAATCCATCCGTAGGATCAATCTCCCGTACTGGTCTTGTGATCAGCATTCAGAGTGTACTCATCAACTGGGATTTCCATTCCTCCGGCGGCTCGACTTTGAGCGCGGGTGGGAAGGGAGCCTTCGGGATGCTCGTCGGCCCGACTCTTGGCTCTTTGCCCTGCGCTTTTAGATCCAATGCTTTCAGCACTTTGTCGGGCGTGATCGGGATCTCATCGATACGCACGCCCAGGGCATCATAGACAGCATTCACGACTGCCGGGATCACGGGCAACAAAGGTCCTTGGCCGACTTCCTTCGCACCAAACGGCCCACGCGATTCGGCATTTTTAATGAGAATCGTCTCGACCGGGGGCATCTCTTTGGTCGTCGGGCTCTTGTAATCCAAGAGCGAGGGAATCTTATGAATGCCCATTCTGTTGCGATATTCCATCTCTTCCATCAAAACTTCACCGAGCGCCATATAAACGCTGCCCTCAACTTGCCCAATGACGAGCATCTCGTTGATGCACTGCCCGATGTCGTGCGCGAGCCAAATCTTTTCTACTTTCACATCGCCCGTCTCGGGATCGCAATCCACTTGCGCGACGCACGCTGAGTAACTGTACGCGGGCGACGGGCCGACGCCGGAGCCTTTGTAGGTCCCGGGTTTCTTCGGCGGCGTGTAACTGCCGACCGCGGCGAGCGCACCAAATTTTGATTCAGCCAAGCGCGCGGCTTCCTCGAAGGCCATCGATTTTGCTGGATTCGCTTTATCGAATACTTTGTGATCTCTCAGTTCGATGCGATCGACGGGCACTTCCAACTTCATCGAGGCGGCTTCGCACAAAATCTTTTTCATGTTCGTAGCTGCTTCAACGGCGGCATTGCCCATCATAAGCGTCACACGGCTCGAATAACTGCCCAAGTCGATGGGAGTCAAATCCGTATCGGCGGTCACGAGCTGAATCTCATCGGGCATCAAGCCCAAAATCTCAGCGACGATCGTCGCGAGCACGGTGTTCGAGCCTTGGCCGATGTCGATCGTGCCCGAAAAAGCCGTGACGCGCCCCGTGCGATCGACCTTGATGTGCACCTCCGAGTGCGGCATATCGTTCCAGTAGATGGGCAAACCCGCGCCACAAATATAACTGCCAACGCCGAAACCAACGCCTTTGCCGTAGCCAAGTTTTCCGCGTTTCTTCTTAAACTCAGACGCGTCGGCCACTTTCTCGATGCACTCTCTGAGCCCACAGCTCGTGATGCGTAGCCAATTCACCGTGAGCGAATCCGGGTCAACCAAATTCCTTAAGCGCAAGTCGACGGGATCGATGCCCAATTTCTCTGCGACTTTGTCAAAATGTACTTCGAGCGCAAATCGTGGTTGCGGCGTCCCGTGCCCGCGCTTGGGACCGCAGGGCGGCTTGTTAGTAAAGACGCGAACTCCCTCGAATTTATAGGCGGGCACTTTGCACGTGACCGTCTGGAGCGCACCGGTGTAGTACGTGCTCGCGACGCCGTAGCTGCCGTGTGCACCTCCGTCTAAGTGAGATTTAAAGTGCATCGCTGTGATACGTCCATCCCGTTTGAATCCCGTCTTGACCCACATCAGCACGGGATGTCGCCCGCGATGGGCGTAAAAAACTTCATCACGCGTCAGAGTTATTTTCACGGGGCGTCCGGTCATCATCGAGAGTTTGGCGATCGCGATCTCATGCGAGAAGGGGTCGTCCTTGCCGCCGAAGCCTCCGCCGGTGGGTGGAGCAATTACACGAATACGGCTTTCGGGAATTTGTAAAACTTTCGCGAGCGCCCGATGCACATAATGGGGAGTTTGTGTTGAGCTCCAAAGAGTTAACTTTCCATCGGGTTCATAGGACGCAAGCGCCGCGTGCTGCTCCATCGGCAAGTGCGTGTTACCCTGGAAGAAGAATGTGTCTTCCTGCACGAGATCTGCTTCTTGCAATCCCTTCTCGACCTCACCGAATTCGAGCGCGACAATTTTCGAGAGATTCCCACCCGATCCGTGCTTCTCGTGAATACGCGGCTCGGATTTGTTGATCGCGTCTTCAATCGTCATGATCGCGGGCAAAATCTCGTATTTTACTTCGATGAGTTCGCAGGCGCGCTCGGCCGTCTCTTCATCGACGGCAGCCACAGCCGCTACCGGGTCGCCGACGTAGCGAACTTTCTCGAACGAGAGCGCGTGTTCATCCTGACTGCTTGGCATGATGCCAAACTCTGTAGGCATCACGTGTCCAGTGAGCACCACACGGACGCCTGGGAATTTCTCGGCTTTGCTCGTGTCGATGCTCAGAATTTTTGCGTGCGCGTGTGGGCTGCGTAAGAGTTTACAGTAAAGCTGCCGCGGCAAATTGATGTCATCAGCGTACTTGGTTTGTCCAGTCGCTTTGGCTATACCATCGACCTTGGGCAGTGGTTTTCCAATAACCGAATAATTCTCAGTGGCCATTCATGCCTCCTCTACTTCCTATTCTCATTAAGCTGAGATGCCGCGAGCTCAACAGCCTCAAAAATCTTTAAATACCCTGTGCACCGGCAGAGATTTCCAGAAAGCGCCTCGACGATCTCTGCGCGCGTTGGGTTTGTATTTTTCTCCAAGAGCGCTTTCGCGGTGACGATCATGCCGGGCGTGCAGTAGCCACATTGGGCTGCACCGAGTTGCGCAAACGCCGTCTGCAACGGGTGCGGCGTCGCGTTTTGCGCAACTCCTTCGATCGTCACGATCTTCTTCTCTTGTACTTCAACAGGCAGCGTTAAACACGAGAGCACCGGCTCGCCATCGACGAGCACCGTGCACGTGCCACACTCGCCCACTTCGCAGCCGTGCTTGGTGCCCGTGAGATTCAAATCTTCACGAAGCACTTCGAGCAATGTCTTGTGAATGGGCACGGCGACTTCGTGCAGCTCTCCGTTCACATGCAGTTCGAGCAATTGTTTCGCCACGTTCTGATTCCCCTCCGCCACGGCCCTCGGTAGGACCTTCAACGCAAGCATAGCCAGCCGTCGGCGGGCTTGTCAACATCGCGTGACGCAGACTACTGAGCAATGCTGCCGTGATTTGAACAACGGTTCAAGCGAGGAGCTTTGACTCTTACCGGCTGCCCCGTTATAGTGGCTTTGAGGATGGGACAGAATAAAGATATTCGTAAACGGATCGAGTCGCACAAGCTTATGATCGCTGGACATGAAGCCAAGATTCGTGATGAGCTCTCCAAAGCTCGGCCGGATCAGGGCCGTATCGAGCTATGGCATAAGCAGATCGCTAATGCGCGAGCGCAGATCGAGAAACTTGAGCGCCGGCTTCATCGGCACAAGAGGTAATTTATGGCCACAGTCAAGAAGACAAGGGTCGAGTGGAGTTCAGACCTGCTGGAGGTTCTTCAGCATGAAATTGCTGAGTTGAACCATCGTTATTTGGTCGAACTCGACAACCTACGGCAGCAGCCCCCCGGCAGCGATGAGTATATCGAACATTGGGCCGAGATAGATGTGCTGCTCTTCTGGCTTCAGATGAAGATTGATGATGCTCGCCAAGAGATTGAACGGCTCTCGGAGAGTTGGCCTGATTGAACACGTCAATCACTTCCACAAACCCCATGACCCGAGCAGAGCGACATCCTAACGCTACCTGACAAATCGCTATCATTCGTGTTAAGGTGCAGAGTAATAGGCTGACTTAGAGAGCTTTCATTATAAGATAACACAGCTTCAATAATAAGCGAACCGGGCTGCCGGGTAAAGTCTTATCCAATACAAGATGAGCATGAAGCTCCCCTGTGTTTCTAATGCAAGATGAGCATGAGCGGGGGGGTAGCCCAGCCAGCGCGTGAGTCGAACCATAGGAGGTATG